>JBBTJN010000129.1:0-23420 GCA_038059415.1 Elusimicrobiota bacterium
TAATATATAAGCATACAGAATAGAAAAAGTCAACGAGATGGTGGTTCTGCACCCCCGCCAAGCCCTGCTGCGGCGAAAACGCTCCCATATCGGCTAAAATGTACGTGCTTGTCCCAAACGCCATGTTCTTCCCTCTTATCTACTGGATCGTCATGCCTTTGCTCTTCGCCGCGCTCGTCGTGCGCTGGCTGAAGAAGAACAGCCCTATTGCCATCCCCCCTGAGGTCGCCTCGCTGTACGCCGAGCACCCGATCGAGCCGAAATGGTTTCGCGCGGCCAGGCGCGATAAAGGCGAATTGTTGCGCTGGCTAGGCGACTACGAGAAGCAGCCCGAAGCCGTCGACGCCGCGTATGCCGGGAAAGAAGCCGCCGTCGCCGCCGGGGAGAAAGCGGCGTTTGTCGTTTTCAACGACAAGGCTGAGATTCTCGAACAAGTCGATTCGTAACCCGCCTCATGCCCGCCCAACCTCTGCTCGTCGTCGGCCGCCTGCGTTCCTGCTTTCGCGAGAAGTTCGGGACGCCGCGCCAGCCGCTCCTCGTTCCGGGCGCGACGGCGTCGCTGACGATCGCGCGAGAATTCCTTCCCGAACATTCGCTTGCGGGGCTCGACCGCTTCAGCCATGTCTGGTTGATCTCTTATTTTCACCTGAACACGAACAAGACGATACGGCCCAAAATCCATCCGCCGAGACTGAAGGGCGAGAGCATAGGTCTGTTCGCCTCCCGCTCGCCGCACCGGCCGAGCCCGATCGGGCTGTCGCTGGCGCGGCTGGTCAGGATTAAGGGCGCGGTGATGCATCTTGCCGGAATAGATCTCGTGGATGGGACGCCGATCCTCGACATAAAACCATACATTCCAGAATGGGACTGCGTTGCGCACGCGACGCCCGGCTGGACGAGGGACGCGCCGTTTCCTGAATTAAACGTCGGCTTCTCTCCTACGGCGGCGAAAGATATAAAAGCGGCGGAGAAAAGATTGAACGTCGACGGCGTGGAGGACTTGCTTAGGAATATCCTGAGCCAAGATCTTAGAAATCCTCGGGACAAAGCGCAGAATAAAGACGGTCTGGAACTGGGGTTTTTCTTACACGACTTCGAATGCCGCTTCACGGTACTCAACGGCACGGCGACCGTCATTCAACTTTTGACCGGCACCGTTATGCACAAGAAAGAGCGCCGCGCTTCCCCTTCACAGGTCAAGATCGCTTGATCTCAAAAGATGTTTGGCGCGGCAACGTGCGGCGCATGTACATTTGGAGCGCGCTGGTGCGTATGCACTTCTTCGCGGGGGTGCTCGTGCCCTTCTTCACCGACTGGGGCGGTTTGACTTTGTCGCAGCTCTTTTTGCTCCAGGCCTGGTACTTTCTCTGCATTTTCCTGCTCGAGGTGCCGACGGGCGCGGTCGCCGATCGCTGGGGGCGCAAGGCATCGCTCATCTGCGCGAACGCCTGCCTGCTGACGGCGACGGCGATCTACTCCACCGGCAAGGGCCTGCCGCGCTACCTCCTGGCTGAAATTTTCTGGGCGGCCTCCGGGGCCCTGATCTCGGGCGCCGACGAAGCCATGATCTACGACAGCCTCAAAGCTGCGGACGACGAAAGTCGCTCCAAAAAGACGCTCTCTCGTCTTGCGTCCTGCGAGATCGCCGCAATCGCATTCGCCGCGCCCATCGGCAGCCTCATCGCCGTGCGATGGGGCCTCAACGCGCCAATGCTCGCCATGCTCGTCCCCTCTTCTATCGGCATGCTCGTCTGCCTTTCCCTCAAAGAGCCGCCTACGGGCGAAGAAGACGCCAAACCCGGCTACCGAGAAGTGTTGACGCGCGGCGTGCGCTACTTCGCCTCGCACAAGCCCCTGCGCGCCTTGGCCTTCGACTCCGTTACGATCTGGATGCTGTCCTTCATGACGATATGGCTGTTCCAGCCGCGACTGCGAGAACTCGGCGTCGGCATCGGCGTCTACGGCTTCATCGCCGCGGCGATGACGTTATCACAGATTGCGATCATGAGCGGCATCGAACGCATCGAAATCTTCTTCGGAGGGGCACGACGCTACCTGATCTGGAGCGCGGTGATACCGGGGCTGGCGTTCCTGCTCCTTCCTTTCGCGACGAACCCGTGGGCCGCATGCGCGCTGTTTATCGCGATCCCCGCCTTCGGTCTGTCGCGCTCGGTCCTCATCTCCAACTACATGAACAATCACATCAGCAGCGCCAAGCGCGCAACTGTGCTCTCAACGGTGGGTATGGGCCGTCAGCTCATGGGCATCATCGTACTCCCCACCGTCGGCCTGCTCACCAAACTCTCGCTCGACTGGACCTTTGCGGCCCTGGGCGCCGCGATCCTCGCCTGCGCCTGGGTCTCCTCGGTTGAGGAAGCGCACTTAAGCTAAGCGCGATCCCAAATAAAATCGGGCCGTCCATTGCGCTCGCCAGGAATCGAACCTGGATACCCGCCTTCGCAGGGCGGGACACTATCCTTTGTGTTACGAGCGCAATCGGCGGCCCGACGCACGATTATAGCGTATCTCCGGAACCGTAGCTATGCTGCTGCAGACCGATGTCAGTTAGCGAACTTGAAATGGCAGACATCGCCATCCTTGACCATGTACTCTTTGCCTTCGGATCGGATCAGGCCTTTCTCGCGCAGCGCGGCCTCGGAGCCGAGCTTATCGATGTCCCCATAGCCGTAGATGTCGGCCTTGATGAAGCCTTTCTCGAAGTCGGTGTGAATGACGCCGGCGGCCTGAGGAGCCTTGTCGCCGACATGGATGGTCCAGGCGCGAACCTCCTCGACGCCGACGGTGAAGTAGGAGCAGAGGCCGAGCGTCTTATAGGCGCCGACGATCACGGTCTCGAGACCGCTTTGCTTCATGCCCAATTCCTTCATGAACATCTCGCGGTCCTCGCCGGACAGCTGGGCGATCTCGCTCTCGAGCTTGCCGCAGATCACGACCGACTCGCCGCCGCGCGCCTTCGTGAAGGCCGCGAATTCGGCGAGCGTGGCGGGATCGGGGCTTTCGTCGGTGTTGCCGACATACAGGACGGGCTTGGCGGTCAGCAGCGCGAAATCCTGGAGGACCTTCGGCTCGAGGCCGAGGGCGCGGGCGGGCTTTCCCGCCTCGAGGCCGTTCTTGAGCGTGTCGAGCACGACCATCGCTTCCCTGGCGGCCTTGTCGCCTGACTTGGCCTTGCCCGAAACCTTGTCATACTGCTTCGAGATGCTCTCAAGGTCGGCGAGCATCAGTTCGGTCTCGATGACGTCAATATCTCGCTTAAAATCCACGCCGCCCATCGTGTGGATGACCTCGGGATCCTTGAAGAGGCGCACCATGTGCAGGATCGCGTCCACTTCGCGGATATTCGCGAGAAATTTATTTCCGAGGCCCTCGCCGGAGGCGGCGCCTTTGACCAAACCGGCGATATCGACAAAACGGCAGGAAGCGGGAATCGTCTTCTTGGGCTGCGCGAGCTCGGTCAGGCGCTTAAGCCTGGCGTCGGGCACGCCGACGACGCCGACGTTCGGCTCAATGGTCGTGAACGGATAGTTTGAAGCCGCCGCGTTGCCGGACGTCAATGCGTTGAAGATGGTGGACTTGCCGACGTTGGGAAGACCGACGATGCCGATTTCCATTAGGGGCCAACCAACTCAAGAGGCATGATCATGCGGGAAGAGTTCCCGGCGAAATCGGTCGCCATGGCCTCAAAAATTAGTTTTGAGCCGCCGCGCTTGGCTGAAGACGTGAATGGGAAGCGGAACAGAAAATTCCGAGGCTTATCGATTTCGATTTGATTGCTCACAGTGCTGCCGTCCGGCAGCGTGAACGGTTCGAGCCGGTAGATATCCAAAACCCCCTCCAAATAGTTCGCCCGGGGCAAATGATCAAAGCGCACGGCCCCGATCGACGCGCCGTCGACCGTAACGTCGAGGGCGTAGATAGAATCTCCCACGGATGAAGGGGGAATGACGTCGGTGACATCGACGACCAGTTCGTAGGATCCAGAAACCGCGGGCGCGCCAATCACTGGGACGCCAACGCCGGCGACCGCCTTATTGGCGCCGTCGACCAGATATATTCCATTGATCCTCGGCGGCACATCATCGGCCAAACGCGCGAAAAACTGAAGCGGGTTCAGATGCACGCCGCCGCCGTCGATGACGTCCACGTGGACGTGCGGGGGAATGTCGACGATTGAAGCATCGTAAATCTCGGCCAAGAAGGTCCCTTGCTCCACACGCCCCCCGGCGGCGGCCAACTCGATAAGCGCTTGGGGGATCGTGTTTTGAGCGATATGATGGAATTCCCATCGGTATCCGTCGTCTCCATCAATGGACACCATATACGTGTAGGGAGTCTTGCGGGGCGGATAATAATAACCGTGACCGATCTTGCCCCCGACGGGGGCATAGACCTTTGTCCCGGCCGGAGCGCGCATGTCGGCGCCGTGATGAAATCCCGCTGCGGGCCCATAAAACTGCAAAGTGGAAACCGTATTCATGATCGCGAAATTCTCCCGCACAGGCCATGGATAAACGCTTGGCGATTCCTTCGCGGGACTCTCCGGCGGGGCAATGACGGCCAAGACAAGGAACCCCGACATCATGATTCTATTTTTATTCATATATCCCGCCCTCATTATAGGAAGTTTAGAGTACCGGATATTCTGTTCTTTCAGCTTTTTTGGGCGGCCTAGATTTGGCATACTGCGATCATGAAACCGACCATCTCCCTTCTCGTCCTGCTTCTCGCCGCCTCGCCCATTGACGCCCTCGAGTGGCACACCATGGGCGCCCGCGCCCTCGGCATGGGCGGTGCCGGCGTCGCCGTCGCCCAGGGACCGCTGGCCGCCTACTGGAACCCGGCCGCTCTCGGACGGCCGACCGCCAACGCATACGGCCTACAAATTCCCCTCGGCGTGCACGCGGCGCTCACCGGCTCGGTCATCGAAGGCGCCACGAATCTCGAGGACCTTAAGAACGGCGCGGTCGCCCCGACGAACGCTCAAATTCTCGACGCCCTCAACAAGCTCGACCAGCCCGGCAACGGCCTTCGTATCGACGCCGGCTTCGGCGCGGACTTAAAGATCGGCAAGCTCGCCGTTTTTCTCAACGGCTTCTCCAATGTCGGCGCCGTGCCGCAGGCGGACCGCGTCAATATCCTCGCCACTGATATCCTGAACGGAACCAACAACTCCAAGCTCATCGTCAAAGGCGCGAACATCGCCGAGCTCGGCGCCGCCTACGGCCATGAGCTGCCCTTCGCGCCGGGCCTGTACCTCGGTGGAGCGCTGAAGCTCATGAACGCCCAGGTCGGCTATGTAGACTACTTCGTCCTGCGCAATAGCAACGACCAGGACGACATCATGTCCAAGCTCAAGGACGGCGCGACCAAGAGCTCGAATTTCGGCGTGGACCTGGGCCTGCTCTGGGACGCCGCTCGCGCCTTTGACGGCATCGCGCTCAAGCCGCGAGTGGGCCTCGTCGCGCGCAACGTCAATAACCCTAAGTTCAAACGGCCCGCCGCGGCCGTGGCCGCCGGCCTTTCCGATAAATTCACCGTCAACCCCCAGGTCCGCCTCGGCGCGTCTCTCTCTCCCTTCAACTGGTGGAATCTCGCCGCCGACATCGACCTCACGCGCAACCTGACCCCGGTCGACAACGCGGCCAGCCGCCAATTCGGCATCGGCAGCGAATTTAATGTGTTCAACCGCTCTTGGATCAATATCCCCCTGCGCATCGGCCTCATGAGAAACACGGCGGAAACCTCCGCCGGCACCATGATCACGGCCGGCGCGGGCCTCAATTTCCTGCATGTGATGCTCGACGCCTCGGCCGCCATCAGCAACAAACGCGTGGTCACCGAGAGCCAGGACAAGGAGACGAAGATTCCCCGGGAACTGGCCGTCGGCCTCCAACTCAGTTTCCTATTCGGCGGCTCCGACGAGACTAGGGCGCCCGCGGGCCCGGCGCACGAGCGGAAGGACGCCCCGAAAACGGACGATCAGCCCGTGCCGATCGAAACGATCCGCAAAGCCGCCGAAAAGGCCCAAGAGGACCTCAAGGTCGAGGAACTCAAAAAGGCGGCGCCCGCCGAAACTCCCTCGGTCATAAAGCCGTAATGAGAGTCCGTCGCCTGTCGCTCGCCGCGTTCGGCCTCGGCGGCCTCCTGCTGTCCGGCTGCGTCGGCCTGAAGATGAATCCTCCGAAGCCCGCCGGTATGCCCCGGGCCGACGCGCCCGTCCCGCTTAAGGTCGGCGTGCACATGAAGAAGCCCCGGTTCGAATGGCAGGGGATGAGCGGCATGAATACTGCATATATGGAGCGCTATCGGGAGCGTCGGATGCTCAAGCCGATGTGGGCCCAAGTCGATGATGTCGGCGGCAAGTTCCTGCGCGCGCTACAGGCCGCGTCGGCTTTCTCCCAGGTCGACGAAGTCAAGAGCATCGGATTTTTCGGCACCGGTGGCGAGCAGCGCGACCTGATCATCGACGCTGAGTTCTCCGGCAAATATACGCAAGACCCCTCCGGCATGGGCAAGGCGATGATGACGGGCTTTCTGCTGCTGCTCCCCGCGCCGTTCGTCCGCTACGACGACACGTTTTTCGCGGCAGCCGAGTTGAAAGTGTACGATGGAGCCGGACGGCTTCTCCACATATACTCCGAACGCCAGGACGTCGCGACTTCCGCGGCCCTTTTCTCCGCGGGCACTCCAGGCTCGATCTCGGCGGGGATCGATTCCGCCGCCTCAAACCTCGCGGCCAAACTCGTGTCGGCAATCCTCCCCGACCGGGCGGGCTATCAGCACGCGCTGTCTCAGGCGCCCGCGGTCGTCTCGCGTCCGACCACAACCGTGACGGCGCCGGAACCTGCTTCCTCTCCCGTCACAGAGACCGTCCCGTTAGCCGGGACGGCGGGGATCGTCGCACCAGTCGCCGGCGCCCCCGTCGAATTCGCCACGACGAAGCCCAAACCCGCTCCTCGCGGCCCGCTGACGCCCGCCGAAGAGACCGTTATCGATCAGCAACTGATGCCCTAGGACATGGACCATTACTCTGCATTGAGGATGTGGCTTGACAATTATCACACTGAGACCTATCCTGCGGACATGAAACCGACAAGTCCGCTTTTCGCTCTACCGCTCGTGGCGTTTAGTTTCGGCGGTCTACTGCTGACCGGCTGCGCCGTCCAACAGCCGACAGGGAAACGTGCGTCCAAGAACTTGTTTGTCTCCGTCGCGCAAGATCAGTCGGACTCAGCAAGCACAACCTCGCGGCTCGCCATCAGGAAGAAGGCCAAGCACACGGCCGACCCGGAGCCCCAGTCCGCCGCCGAGCCCGCTCCCGAACCGAAGCCTCAAGCCGCCGCCGAACCGGCTCCCGAACCGAAGCCTCAAGCCCCCGCCGCGCCCAAGCGGCGCGGACCGCTGACGCCCGCTGAAGAAAACGAAATCGACAACCAGGTGATGCCATGAGATACCTTCAACCCGTCGTCTACACCGTCCTCGCCGCCGCCGCGTTCGTCGCCTCGGGGTGCGGCAGTCCCTCGAGCGTCAGCAAGCGCACGGTCAACGGATTCCTCGCCCAGCGCCAATACGCGCAAGCGGAGGACTACCTGGACAAAGGAAAGGAGACGGAGTACGGCAAGCGCAATATGGTGCTGTACTACCTCGACAAGGGCCTCGTGCAGCACCACGCGGGCAAGTTCAAGGAAAGCGACGCCAGCCTCGACCTCGCGGAGCAGCGCATGGATGCGCTGTACACGACCAGCGTATCGAAGGCGGGCGCCATGCTCGTCATCAACGACGCGACGATGGATTACGCGGGCGAGCCTTTTGAACGCGCCCTGACCAATGTCTTCCGCGCCCTAAACTACGTGTTTCTCAAGAAGCCCGACGAGGCTCTCGTCGAGAGCCGCAAGGTCGAGCGCTTCCTGACCGAGCTCGGCGACAAGGTCGGCTCCAAGGCCGCCTACAAGGACGATGCTTTCGCCCGTTACCTCGACGCCCTGCTTTACGCGGACGCCGGGAAGAAGGACGACGCGCGCATATCATATCAGGCCGCGCAGACCGCCTACGCGGATTACGCGACGGCCTACGGCACGCCCGTTCCCCATTTTGAATTTCCCACGGATAAGAAGAAGCGCGGCGAGGTCGTGTTCATCCATTACAACGGCATCGCCCCGCGAAAGATCACAAAGACCTTTCAAATCGCCTGGAACCAGGCATTGCCTCTGATGCAGAAAAGCGGCGACGCCGAGGCTGATGATGCACGCGTCAAGAACGCGCTCACCGCGGGCTTCATGGGCTCGGCCGTGACCGTCGCATTCCCGGCCTACACGCAGGATCCTTACACGATCACATCCTCGGAGATCCTCGTCGACAACCTCCCCGTCGCCTCAACGGTCCTGATGGAGGACGTCTCCTCGATCGCGGCCAAGACCCTGGAAGCCCGAATGGGAGCGATCAAAACCCGCGCGATCGTACGCGCGACGGTCAAATACATCCTGGCGGAGACCGCCTCGAAGGCGGCCGCGAAAGGCTGCGACCAAATGCCGGGCGGCTACTTCGCGGTTCAGGCCTGCAAGATGGCCTCGCGCGGGATCGCCCATGGTGTCGCGGCCGCCAGCGAGTACGCCGACACGCGCGGCTGGGCTGCCCTGCCCGCGCAAATCCGCATGGCACGCGTGAAGCTCGAGCCGGGCAGCCACGATGTCTCGATCCACTACAAGAACAGCGCCGGCGTGATGATCTCGTCGGAGACCTTCAGCGGCGTGCTCATCGCCGCTCACCAACGCACATATCTTTCGGCGCGAACGGCGCAGTAGCGGCCTCCGGGAGGCCCTACAGGTTCCAGCGCCGGATCAGGAACAACGCCAGCGCGCCGAAGCCGGCGTTGGCCATCCACGCCGAGGCGAGCGGCGGCAGTCGGCCGCTCACCCCGAGGGTGCGGCCGACCTCCATCATCCAAAGGAAGATGAAGGACAGCGCCAGAGCCGCGCAGAAGCTCACGACGCGCGAGGACCTGCGCAGGCGTAGGGCGATCGGGATGCCGAGTGCGCAGATGATCAGGTTGGTGAAGGGGTAGGCGACCTTCGCCATCGCCGCAACCTCGTATTCGCGAGGCGATCCCCCGAAACGCCCGACACGGCGCGCGTAGGAGAGCGTCTCGCGCATGGTCATCTCATCGGAACCCGTGGCTCGCGGGACCAAGTCCAAAGGTGCGGCGTCCAAATCCGAGACCCTGCTCTCGAACGACGTTTCGACAACGCCTCGGGGGCCGAATACGCGCTCGACGCCGTCGTGGAACACCCAGCGGCCGCGCACCGGATCCCAGAACGCGTACTTCGCATCGAGCTGGCGGTCCACGCCGTGCTCGCCCATCGTTTCGAGGATCGGCCGCTCCAGCTTCCCCTCCTTCGGGAGGAACAGCCAAGCCGAGACGAACTGGTCGACGCCGCCGAGCAAAGCCACGTTCTGATACTTGGTCCACTCCCATTCGGGATGGACCTTCTCGCGCCAGAGCCGCCGCGAGCGGGCCCAAGCCGCCGGCATGACGGTTTCCTGCGCGGCGAAAGCGAGCACCGAGACTGCAAGCGCGCAACCGAGCACCGGCATCCAGAATCGCTTCGTCTCAATGCCGCAGGACTGCGTTGCAAGCCACTCGCCGCTCTGCACGAAGCCGCCGATGGCGACAAGCGTCGCCAGCAAAGTCGCCATCGGGATTACGCGCACGGCCCAGTACGGAACGCCGAGCCAGAGGCACTCGAGAATCGTGAGCAGGGACGCGTGCGATTTTATGATCAGATTCATCTTTTCAAACGTGTCGCCGAGGAAGATGAGAATCGCGAACAGCCCAAGACCGAAAGCGAAGGGCTTCGCAAAGCGCCCGACCATGTAGCGGGTGTAGATCGTCACTGCGCGGCCGCCCTGCGAGTCAGGAAGATTCCCACGAGCAGGCCTGCGCAGTCGCACAGCCACGGGGCTGTGTCGGCGAGCAGCTCATGGCGCCGTCCCAGACCGACGCCCACGACGAGCAATCCGTAGAAGACGAACATGATACCGAGGCCGGCGGCGAAATCCGCGCCGCGCGTCCGGCGCTTAGCCATGCCGAGAGGAACGCCAACCCATAAGAACACGAACGGCGAAAGCGCTCCGACGGTGCGCACGGCCGCCTCAACGCGGTACTCCAAGCGGCGCTCGGCCGATGTCAGGGGATTTTTCGCCTTCTCGCGCAGGCGCGAAGTGCTCATCTCCTGCATATCAAGCTCACGCGGAACCGCCGCCGCGGCGGTCATCGGCATGAAAACGCTGTAGCGCTCAAAACGTCCGGAGGTGAAGCGCTCAGGCTCGTTGTTGGGCAGTTGCAGCTGGCCGTCCAAAAGTTCAAGCGTGATGCCCCGTCCAGGGTCCGTGGTCAGCCTCCCCGTTTTGGCGTTGATGCGCATGCCCGACGCCTGGCCCGGCTTGACGAGGTAGACGCCGGAAAGAAAGCCCGTCTTCGCATCCGAACTGTGCGCGTACAGACGCCATGGGCCAAGCTCGGTAAAGGAGCGCGGCCGCAACTCCACGCGCGCCATCTTCTGCGCGGCCTCGGTCGTGCGCGTCTTGAAAGAATGGAAACCATCCGGACCGGCCTTATGGTTGATGAAGAGAAGAAGCGCCGAGAGGGCGATAGAAATCCAGAGCAGGGGGCGCGTGATTTCACGGTAGGAAAATCCACCGGCGCGCAGGGCCATGATCTCTCCGCCGTCGGTGAGTTGCCCCAGGACCACCATCGCCGCAACCAGGAAGGACATCGGCACGACTAGGGCGGCGAAGGAGGGAAGGAGGTGCGCGAAACAGGTCAGAATCCACCAGGCCGGAATGCCCTTCATCATCGCCAGGGAGAATAGGCGCAGGAACTGGTTCATCATCAGCACGCCCATAAACAAGGCAGCACTGGCTGCGAAAATCGGCAGGAATAGGCGCAAAACGTAGCGCGGCAGAATCGGCACAGCCGATTCTATCAACTTTGGCCTAACCGTCGGAACCACAACCCAGGACCGGGGACCGGTGTCAGGCCTACCGGTTTTTGCATTATTTCAACTGGATGGTGCTCGAGAAATAATGCAAAAACCGGTAGGCCTGACACCTATTCCTATTGCTATGATCGGATTCATGAACGACCTCCCCCCCCAATCCGACGCCGTCGCCAAGTACGCCGATGAGCACAACTCTGAGTTTCTCGAGGACCTCAAGCATCTCGCCCGCATCCCAAGCGTCTCGTTCCCCGGATTCGACCCAAAGGAGGTCGAGCGCTCCGCCGAAGCAGTCGCCGCCCTATGCAAGGTCCGCGGACTCGAGAACGTCGAGATCTTGAAACTGCCCGGCGCCCACCCTTACGTGTACGCCGACTGGCTGCACGCCCCAGGCAAGCCGACCCTTCTGCTGTACGCGCATCACGACGTCCAGCCCGCCGGCCGCGAAGAACTGTGGAAGTCCCCGCCCTTCGAACCCACCGAACGCGACGGCCGCCTGTTCGGCCGCGGCTGCGCCGACGACAAGGCTGGGGCGGTCGCCCACACGAGCGCCATCGCCTCCTGGCTCAAGACCCGCGGCTCTCTGCCGGTCAATGTAAAATTAATAATCGAGGGCGAGGAAGAATGCGGCTCGGACAACCTGGAGCCTTTCCTCCAAAAGTACGCGGCAAAGGTCATGGCCGACGTGATCGTCCTCACCGACACCGGAAACTTCGACCACGAGACGCCGTCTATCACCGTCGCCCTGCGCGGGATCGTCGCGCTCGACGTGACCGTGCGCTCAATGGACCATCCCCTCCATTCCGGCATGTGGGGCGGCCCCGTCGTCGACCCGGTCCTGGCGTTGTCGAAGATGATCGCCTCCGTCGTGGACGCCAAAGGCCGTATGACGATCCCCGGCATCTACAGGGACGTCGCCAAGCCCGCGAAGGCCTCCGAGACGAGCCTCAGGTCCCTCAAACTCAGCGAGAAAACCTTCCGCGCGCAAAGCGGCCTGTTCAAGGGTACCAAGCTGATGGTAAGCCCGAAGGATATCCTGCGCTCCAACTGGTACATCCCCAGTTTTTCGGTGAACGCGATCTCGGCCTCTTCCAAAAAGGACTGCGCGAACATCATCAACGACTCGGCGTGGGCGCACATGGGCATCCGCGTGGTTCCCGGCATGAACCCGAAGAAGACCCTCGGGGATCTCAAGAAACATCTGCTCAAAAACGCGCCGTGGGGCGTGAAGGTGGAGTTCTCCGGTGAAACCGCGAGCCCGTCGTGGACGACCGACACCGACGCGCCCGCCTTCACGGCGGCGCGCACCGCCCTCAAAAAGGGATACGGCAAACCGGCCGTGGACATGGGCTGCGGCGGCTCGATCCCGTTTGTCGGGGCTTTCGCGAAAGCCCTGAAAGGTGCGCCCGCGCTGCTCATCGGCGTCGAGGACCCGCTCTCCAACCCGCACTCCGAAAACGAAAGTCTGCATCTGGGCATGTTCCAGAAGGCCATCGCCTCGGCCGTGCACCTGTACGCAGAGATCGCGGCCCTGCCATCCGTTAAGTAGGAGCCCTACGGGATGTTGCTGAGCTGAACGGATAAGGGGAGCAACTTGCCGCCTCTCTCGAGCTTCAGAATCACCGTGTCACCAGGTTTGAAGCGGTCGAACGCGTTGTATAGGTCGTCGAAGTTACGAACGGGGTAAGCGTCGACGCCGACGATGATGTCCCCGGGCGCCACGCGCCCTCCCGGAAAACGCCGCAACCCGCGCAGTCCCGCCTTCGCGGCCGGACCGCCGGGCACCACCCCGTTGACCACGACGCCTTGCCGCTCCCCGATGAGATAGTACTGCTGACTGGCGCTCAGGATGGTGATGCCCAAGCCCGGCCGTACGACCTTGCCGTACTTGATCAGCTCGGGCACGATGCGCGCGATAAACGACACGGGCACGGCGAAGCCGATCCCGGTGCTGCCGCCGGAACGAGAGAAGATTATCGTGTTCATGCCGATCAGTTTGCCGTCGGAGTCGAGCAGCGGTCCTCCGGAATTCCCGGGGTTGATCGCCGCGTCGGTCTGGATCATGTCACGGATCGTTATGCCGCTCACGCCCATAACCTCGCGGCCCAGCGCCGAGATCACGCCCGTCGTCAGCGTATGGTCCAGGCCGAACGGATTGCCGATCGCGATCGTCTTCTGGCCGACCTGAAGCGCCTCGAGTTTGCCGACGTCGACGGGCTGGAACTTTCCTTGCCCCTTCTCAACGATAAGCACGGCGATGTCCTTCGTCGGATCGGCCCCGACCAACCGGGCCTCGAGCTGGGTATGGTCGCCGAGCGTTACGAGAAAGGCGTTGCCGCCCTGCACGACGTGGTAATTGGTGACAATATGACCCTGGCGATCCCATACGAAGCCGGAGCCAGTGCCCTGAGGAATCGCCTGCTCGTCCATGTAGGGGCTCAGCGTGATCGCGACGTTCGTCACATACACGACCGAGGCCGAGGCGCCCTTGAACACCTTGATCGTGTTCTCCTCATCAGGCAAAAGGCCGTAGGCCATCCTGGCCGTCATTGAGCCGACGACCAGTGCGAAGCCGACGGATAGTAGTCGGATCATCATGGTCGGATTTTATATAATTTCCGCTGGTGACGACTTCCGCCATTCGCTTCCAACCCGAGCTCTCCGACCAAGACAAGCGCCCCACGCGCTGCCCGGCCTGCGGTTTCGACGATCCCGAAACGGTCGCTCCTTCGAACGAGGCGGGGTTCGATATTCTCACCTGCCCGGATTGCGGCTTCGGCCGCACCTGGCCCCCGGTTCCCGGCGAGGAAATCGGCCTGTGGTATCCCGAGCAGTACTACGGCAAGGGAAACATCCGATTTAATCCGCTCTTCGAGCTCATGGTGCGCTGGTTCCGCAAGCGCCGCGCCGCCGTCCTCTACAACCGCGTCCCGCGCGGCCCGATCCTCGACGTAGGCTGCGGCCGCGGCATGATGCTTTCCTATATGCGCGACCTCGGCTACGAAGCCCACGGCCTCGAGCTCAGCGAAACGGCGGCCCATCACGCTCGACGCGTTCTCAAGCTCGAGGTGACCACCGGAGACTTTCTCACCTCTCCCCACGAAAAAAACCGCTACAACGCGGTGATCTTCTGCCACACGCTTGAGCACTTCGCCAATCCCGTCGCCGCAATCGCGCGCGCCTATGAGTTGCTCAAGCCCGGCGGCGTTCTCTGGATCGCCGTCCCCAACTACGGCAGCTGGCAGGCCCGCCTGTTCGGCCGCTTCTGGTTCCACATGGACGCCCCACGCCACTACTTTCACTTCACCATCAAATCACTCGACGCGATCCTCCAGCGCCGCCGCTTCCGCGTCGTCCAACTCGACCATTACAGCTCAGAGCAGAATCCGTACGGTCTCCTCCAATCTCTTTTAAACGCCGCCGGCTTCCGGTTCAACCTCCTGTACTCCCTCCTCAAAAACTCGACGGCGCGCACCGACACGGTCCTGCACTATCCGTTCCAGACCGCCGCCCATGCCCTCCTGCTCCCCTTCCTTGTCCCTTTTGTGGTCGTCGCGACCGCCCTCGAGACCGTGTTCAAGTCGGGCGGGACCTTCGAGATGTACGCGTTCAAGGAATGATCGACGCTGTCCTCAAACGTCGCGGCCTGTGTCTGACCATCGTCGTTTCCCTCTCCCTTCTCGTCCACGCGAAAGGCCTCACCGCCCCGCTCCTCGACTACCACTTCCACCGCCAGGTCAACACCGCCTCGATCGCGCGCGGCTACTGGCGAAACGCGCGTCCGATCCAGGAGCCCCGCATTGACTGGGACGGAGCGTCCGACCGCCTCGCCGCGACGGAACTGCCGATCTACATGTGGGCGTACGGCAAGCTGTGGCCGATCGCCGGGCTCGGCGAGAAATGGGGCCGCCTCATCTCCGCCGCCGCTTCCCTTCTCACCGCTCTGCTCCTCTTCTTTTTTTTTGAAAATGAGCTCGGCCGCGAAGCCGCCTTTTGGGGAGCATCTCTCTTCTCCCTGTTGCCAGTCGAGGTTTATTTCGGTCGCACCGTTCAGCCCGAGGCCACCGCGCTTCTTGCTTTGATCGGCGCGATCTTCTTCTGGAGCCGTTCCCTCGAATCCGGCCGCTCGTGGGGCGCCTGGGCGGGCGCCGCGTTCTGCGCGTTCATCGCGGTCGGCCTTAAGCTTCCCTACGCCCACCTCCTCGTTGCTCTCGCAGGCCTGACCTGGCGCAAGCTCGGGAGGCGGTCCCTCGCCGATTGGCGCACGTACGCGGCGGGCCTCCTTTCGATGGGCGGCGTGATCGCCTGGTACCTTCACGCGCGCGACGGGGTCTATGTCGTGCCGACGCACCCAAGCGAGTACGCCAACCTCCTGTCCTATTCGCGCCTACCCTACTTCATTCAGTTTCAGATCTTCTCACGCATCCCCGAGCTGGTCATGACGTACGGCGGCCTTGTGTTCTTCGCGGTCGGCGCGCGGGAGATCCTCTGGGCAAAGCGCGACACATTCTGGCTCTCCTGGTTCCTGGGCGTCGTCTTCCATCTCTTCGCGATGTCTGGATACTCTCACTCCCACGAGTACACGGCGCTTCCGCTGGCCCCCATCGCGGCCGGCCTGATCGGCTTCGGCGTCGCGCGCCTGCGTTCGATTGCCGCCGCCGCGCCGAAGCGCCGCCTCGCTTTGGCGGGCCTGGCCTTCCTCCTCGTCGCCATCCCCTCGCACTCGGCCCTGCGCATCAGCCACTGGTATAGGCAGGGCTTTGATTTCGTCGGCGGCGCCGCGAAAGCGGCCGACGCCGTCAGCACTCGCAACGACCTGTTCTTCACCAACTGCCAGGCGCCGTCAGTTCTTCTATACTACCTGGATCGACGCGGCTGGTCGAGCGAGCTGGACATGAACCCGACGACCGCCGATAGAATCGTCGACGAGCACGTCGTGGAAGGCGCACGCTTCATCGCGTCGGAGAAACGCGGGCTGTTCGCCGAGCCCGATGGCGCGATGTGGAAGCGGCTGCGCGCGCATGGTAAACCCGTATGGGACGATGGGAAGCTTGTGATCTTCCCGCTCAGCAATCCTTAGCTGAGCTGATCCGCGGCAGATATTCGGATCCGCCGCTAATCCCGACTTTGACAGTTCCGGGCTAATTTGACCCCGCCTCTCGACGAGACCTAGCCCAAAAACTCGAAAACGTAGTTGCACAATCTGTCGCAAACACGCCATTGGCGGCTCCGTGAGAAAACAAGGTCTAGTCGGGCGTCGCATTGTGCGATAATATGGCTTCGCGTGAATGCACAAATTGCGTCGAAGAAGTCGCCGGATTCCCGGGAAGTCAAGCTGACGGAGTTCGTCGCCTGGACGAAGAAGAACATCTCCGGCGATGAAAAGAGTCAGGCTCAGATTTATCTCGATCGACTCTTCCAGTCTGGGAGCGAGGGGAGATCGTCGTGATTGACGCCCCGCTGTTCCTGAAGATCAAAGGAGAACTGTAATGAGCGTAAAACGAAAACGCGTTCGGCGGACTCCAACCGTCGTGCAGAATGCCGGGAAAGCGCTACGAATTGCAGTCGCAAAGACCATCGAGGAGCATCGGCTAAGCGGCGATCCAATCGTCGTTTGGAAGAACGGCCGAGTGGTGAAAATTCCAGCGAATAGGATTTCCCGCAGTCTGACTTGACTGTGGGCATACTCTGATCGATCCGGTTAAATTCATGGATAGGCAGAGTCATGACGCGACTTCTCCGCCTCGACGGCGGCCGCGGGGGCCTCGCCCCGCGCCAGAGCGTCGGAAAGAGCCTCGTCGTCGCCGGGGCGCAACCACCGGTACTCATGCGTCGAGAGCCACGCGGCCGGGACTTTCGAACGGTCCACAAAGATCAGCGCCCGTCGGTCCCACCAGACCAAGGCCCAACGCTCGCGAGGCAGGTAAGTCACATACCACGGCCTCATGAGCTTCCGCCGTGACCCATCCAAATAGACGCGCACGCCGGGCAGACGCCCGGGGTAGTTCCGGATCAGAAAGGCGTCAAGCCGATTGCGTTCGATGAACACGGACATCGCCACGTCGCCGGAGAGCGCCTCCTGCAACTCGGCCAATTGACCATGGAACAGGTATCGTCCGTCGCCGTACACGCGGCCCTCGGGACCGAGACGCCAGCCCAGATAGCCGCCCCACTCGTAGGTATTAAATAGGCGCAGAGAGTCGAAAATCCGGCGCTGCGAGACGACGAAGTCCGCGGCGCGGCGGATGACGAATATGTCCTGATACGGCCGGCCCCACTCGACGACGCGCAGAGACGCGGCGAAGAGGATCGTGAGAACAACGAGCATCGCCTTGGCCGGAATCGCGCAGGCCAGTAGCGGCACGGCGGCGGCAGGCCAGTAGACATTGAAACGAACGGAGTATAGGGTCGCCGCGGTCAACGCCAGCGCAACGGCGGCAAGGACGGGCTCGCGCCGGCGCGCGCGCCACGCGGCCCACGCCCCGGTGGCAAGCGCCACGGCAAGCGGCCACTGAAACGGATAACGCAGCGAGAATGGCCCCCACTCCGCGACGTCGGCACGCACCGGATCGAGCGCGTGTGTCATGAACACCGCATAGAGGGAAAGTCCGTAAGGATTTAGCAGAGTACCGAGCGCTGCACCGCACGCCTCCGCGCCGAGACCGGATCCCTTTCTAACGACGCGCGAAAGGGACGCTTCCTCGCCTTTTGGCTCGGTCGCCCTCCGGACGAGAGCCCACGCCGGATACAACGCCAGGCCTAGGACAAAGCCCGCGTGCAGATTAACCCAGAACGCGAAGACGAGGAAGCCGGCGAGGAAGGACGCGCGCCCGGCGGCGAACCGCCGCAACTGCCAGGCGAAGATCGCGGCGGAGATGAGATCGGCGCGCAGGTCGGCCTTCGGAAGGATCGCTGCGGCCCAAAGCGCCGCTCCCAAAGCGCGCTCGAGCGATGAAGCCTTACGGTCGCGGAGAAATCCGTCGATCGGAAGGAACGTCAGCACGAGAAGGATCGCCTTCGCCGTCCACAGCCCCCAATCGCCAAGCAGGCCGAACGGATACAGCAGAAGTTGGAAGCCCCACTCGAAATCGATCCATGGGGCGCCGGCGCGCGTAAAGCTGAATGCGTCGGTCACGGGAACTGAGCCGTGCGCCCAGATCCAGCGTCCCGCGGAGAGATGCCACCAGACATCCGGGCTGAGGACCGGCAGGCATAAAACAATCAGGGCCAAGACATAAGCCCAGGCCCTGAGCGCACCCCCTTCCGGAAGGGCTGACACTTTCGGTATTATCGAGTCGGGCGAACCGCGCGCCCGGACTTGATGCAGTCCGTGCACACGTAGACGGTCTGCGTCCGGCCTTCGATCGCAACCTTCTGCCGCTGAAGATTCGGGCGGAAGACGCGACGGGTGGCCCTGTGCGAATGGCTATAGCTATTGCCGTACTTAGGACCTTTTCCGCAACCGGGAATCTGACATTTGAATGACATTGTGGCTTCATGGTAGCAAACATGGGCTGACACCGCAAGTTGACCAAGCAAGCACTCAACACGCCTATCCAGTACCTGAAGGGGGTCGGCCCCCATCGGGCGGCGCTCTTTGAGCACCTGGATGTAAAGACCCTGGGCGACCTGATCACCCATTATCCCCGGCTCTGGCAGAACCGCCACGAGACCCGGGACCTCAAGGCCCCGACAGGCGGCCTCATCGTCCTAAGAGGTCGCGTCCTGCGCGCCTCGAAGCACGGCGCGGGCCCGACCTTAGGCATCTATAAGGCGACGCTTGCCACCGCGCACGGCAAGGTCGAATGCCTGTGGTTTAAACATCTCTCACGCAGCTATGACGCTTTCGCTTCCTTGAAGACCGAAGCGGCCGAAGGAGCCGACCTATGGGTCATCGGCCGCGCCGAGCCGGACCTGACCGGCGTGCGCGAAATACGCGTCGATGAGCACTACCCGCTGACCGACGAGCGCTGGCGCATGCATGTAGGCCGCATCACGCCCATCTACGCGCTGACCGAAGGCCTGTCCCAACGCTTTGTGCGCGAGGCCGTGCACAAGGCCCTCGAGCTCTCCGCCGACTTAGCGCGCGACATGGTCCCCGCCGAACGTATTTCAAAGCGCAAGTTGCTCGCCGCCGCCCAGGCCCTGCGCGGCATCCACTTCCCGCGTTCGGACGCCGAGCTCGAGGCCGCGCGCGCGCGCCTCGCGTACGAGGAGCTCCTGCTCCTCGAACTCGCCTGGATTCTCAAACGCCGCCAGACCCGCGATCTCCTCAAGCGCTTCTCGTACGAAGTCAAGCGGACCCTGCTCACGCCATTTCGACAGAAGGCCGGTTTCGAGTTCACCCACGCCCAAAAGCGCGTCATCAACGAGATCTTCGACGATATGAAAAAGCCCTACCCGATGACGCGCCTGCTCCAGGGCGATGTCGGCTCAGGCAAGACGGTGGTCGCGCTCTCCTCTTTATTGCTTGCCGTTGAAAATGGCGGTCAGGGCGCGTTGATGGCGCCCACGGAAATTCTCGCCGACCAGCATCGAGCCACCCTCGATCGCTTCTTGAAAGATCTGCCGGTCAAGGTCGCGTCTTTAACTTCGCGCGTACCTAAGAAAGAGCGTGAAAAAATATTGGCGTCCATACGCGCGGGCAAGATCGACATCGTCGTGGGCACCCATGCCTTGCTCGAGGGCGGGGTCGATTTCCCGAAGCTGCGCCTGGCCGTCATCGATGAGCAGCATCGTTTTGGCGTGCGCCAACGCACGACCTTGCGCCAAAAAGGCAATCTAATCGATCTCCTCATCATGACCGCAACGCCGATACCGCGCACCTTGGCGCTCTCGTTATACGGAGACCTCGAGGCCTCGACGATCGACGAGATGCCGCCGGGACGTGCGCCGATCAAAACCTTCCTCTCTCCGGAGGTCGAGGGCTTCGCCGCGATCCGTCGCGAGGTCGCCGCGGGGCACCAGGCGTACGTCGTGTATCCGATCATCGAGGAGTCTTCCACCCAGGACCTCCAATCGGCGAAGGCCGAGTTCGAACGCCTGAAAACCGCGATCTTTCCCGACCTTCCAGTCGCCCTGATCCACGGCGCCATGACCGGCAAAGCGAAGAGCTCGGTCATGAAGGATTTCTCCGACGGCAAAGCAAAAGTGCTTGTCGCAACCCAAGTCATCGAGGTCGGCATCGATGTGCCCAACGCCACGGTTATGGTCATCCAGAACGCCGACCGCTTCGGCCTGGCGAGCCTGCACCAACTGCGCGGCCGCATCGGCCGCGGGGGTGCGGAGTCCTACTGCCACCTCGTCGCCGACCCGCGCACCGAACATGCTCGAGCGCGCCTCGATATCATGACCGCGACCGCTGACGGCTTCAAGATCGGCGAAGAAGACCTTAAGCTGCGCGGCCCCGGAGAGTTGCTTGGCACGGCGCAAAGCGGCGAGCTGTCGCTCGCCGTCGCAGACCTGTTCAAGGACGCCGAGTTGCTCTCCTTCGCGCGCGCCGACGCCGACGAGATGCTCGCAGCGGACCCAAAACTGCTGGCCTCGGGGCATCGCGCAGTCCGCGGCCGCCTGATCGCGCTCTACCAAAGCCGCTGGAACTGGATAGACCTGGCCTAGCGTGAGATCTCGCGTCCCCTTGCTGTCGACCTTGCTCACCTTGGGTATCTCCTCCACGCGGGCCGCCGTCATCGGCCTCCCCACGCTCCCCGGCGCGCCCACGCCCGTCATCATGCCCTCCATGCCTTATGCTCTGTCGACGCCGCACGTAAGCCCCATGCTCCCAATGTTGACGCCTGCGCTCTCCGGCCCCGGCCTTCTGTCCGCGACGCCCTCTCTCATCGCGATAGCCGTCCCAATCCATATCCTTCAGGAGAGCGCTCTCTCGGAGATGTCCTTGCGACTACTCGCCGGGGCGGCCTTCGATGGGACGCGATCGGACCCGGATGCGGCGGTCGACACCTTCGTCCGGGAATTGTTCGTCGCACTGAGCAAGACCGAGGACAAACTCATCGAAGTCCTCGCGCGCGCCCACGCGGCCGGACTGCTCAGCCCGGCGTTGCAGGCCCTCATCGCCGACCCGCGCGTGATCCCGCACCTCCCGCCGATGCCGGCCGAGAAACGCGCGCTGTACGCGACCCAGCTCGCCTTCATGATCGGCGCCGAACTCGAGGGCGCGGGGCGTGTTCCCGGCACCAAGCCCTTCGAGTCTTGGGAGAGCATGTCCCGGCGGCAATCGGCTCTGATCGCCGCGAGCTCCTTCGCCCCACGCTCGCCCGAAGAGCCGTCTTTGTTCACCGAGCCCGGCTTCGCAAAAGAGTACGAGACTTTGATCGGGGCCGCATTCACCGAAGGGAATTCGGCGCGGCCGCTCATCGACGGCCCCTCCTCCTTCGCCGTTCGCTTCGGTCTGATGCGTAAGGCGAATAAGAGCATCCACATCCAGAGCTGGGCCTTCTACGACGACGCGACCGGGAACGCCGCCGCCAACCTGCTGATCGCCAAGAGGCGCGAAGGCCTCGACGTCAAAATCATGGTCGACGGCAGGACCACGGCCTTGCACGGCGCCGTCGTACTCGCGCGCATGTCCGCGGCGGGCATCGAGATTGTCCTCTTCAACAACGCGGCCCGGAAATACGACGGCCTCCACACCAAGATCCTGCTCGTCGACGGGGTCCACGCGATCGTCGGAGGCATGAACTTCGGCGACGACTACTCTCACATGGGCGCCGGAAAGAAGTGGCGGGACACCGACCTGTACTACCGCGGACTGGTCGTCGCCCAGACGGCGCGATTCATGGCCGCCCTATGGAACGCGCAGGTCACGGCTCAAGGGCTTTCTCACGGCCTCATGAACGCAACTCCCGCAGTCGCCGCGCCCGGGAGCGCGCGCATGTCCTTCCTCGCCGACGGCCCCGAAGGCGAGGCGACGATCATGCTCGCCTACCTCAAGGCCATCTACGGCGCGAGCAAGGTCATCAACATCGAGAACGCCTATCTGATCATGATGCCTCAGCTACGCGCGGCGCTCCTCGACGCGTTGCGCCGCGGCGTGAAGATCAACATCCTGACCAACTCCGCGGAAAGCATCGATGAACCGAGCATCATCGTCCCGATCCTCGCGAGTCTGCGCGAGATGATCGCGGCGGGCGCCACGGTCGGGCTCAAGCGCGGCGACACCGTGCACAGCAAGTTCATGACCGTCGACGGCCTGTTCGCGATCGTCGGCTCCTTCAACCTTCATCCACGCAGCACCCGCTATGAGTTCGAGCTGATCGTGAGCGCCATCGACCCGCGCCTCGCCGCAAGCCTCGACCGCGCCTTCGCCGCCGACATGGCTGCGGCCCTGCCCATCACCGACCCCGACGCTCTCGCGATCCCCAATTCCCCCCTGACTTGGATCGTGCGCCGCTATCTGTTTAACCAACTGTAAGAGTTATTCTCGGAGATCGACCACTGGCCGGATCGCATCACGGCTGTTATACTGATCGCCGTGCGTGCCCTACTGCTGATCGCCCTGCTCGACGTTGCCGCCGCCGCGCTCGACATCGAGCGAGAGAAGTACGGGATCATCGGCTGGAACGACGCCTGCTCGGTTGCCATAGAACACTATGCCTATCCAGTGCTTGGACAGGCCGCCGTAGACGAACCGGTCACCTCGCGTATCGGGACTTTGGCCATCGTCACCGCGAAGCCGACCGTCGAAACGCGCTGGGCGTACGAAGCCGACGGCATCAACACCTACGACAAGTCCGGCATTGGGCCTCTCCATGAGAAGCTGCTCAAGGCCGGCTACAACCGCCCCGGCTTCAGCGAGAGGATCCGCGACGCCAAGATCATCGAGTCGCCGGGAACAACCGGGGTGATTCTGTCCACGGCGATTCTCGAGGCGCGTCCCGATTTCTGGCCCGACACCGGACAATGGCGCTGGGGACGGGCGCACTACAATCCCCTGAGCACCTGTGCTCTTCTGGTTTATGAAAAAATCGGCGAGCGGGACCGCTTCAAGTTCGTCCTGACGCGTATCTACAATGCCAGAGCGCGCACCGACCGCGGCCTGGCCCACACCACAAACGGGCGTCTTCTGTTCAACGTCGGGGACCTCCCCGGCGCGCTGGCCGAGACCAAGATCGGAGCCCAAACGGCGCCCGAGATCGGCGATACCCGCTACCACTACGCTGCGATGCTGGCACTCAACGGCCGCCTCGACGACTCGCTGCGCGAACTGCTCGCCGCGATCAAACGAAACAAGCGCTTCGCCGACAAGGCCGCCAAGGATGAAGACTTCGACTCGTTGCGCAACCGCCAAGATTTCCAGGAACTTGTCCTCAAGCGGAAACGGGTGCCCCCGCCGACAGCTCTGACGAATCGGTGATTTTTCGCACCTTACTACCGACGTAGCAGCTC
>JBBTJN010000130.1:0-2190 GCA_038059415.1 Elusimicrobiota bacterium
CTCGGACTCGGCCGCCGTCGTCTACGTCACGTTTCGCCGCAGCCTCTCGTGGTATTCGCTGAAGTACGTTTGGAGCTCGGGGGCGACGCGTGGCGCCATATGCGACAGGAAACGTGGCGTTTTTTCGGCGCAGGACACCATCGTCGTCGAGCGCGGCGGCCCGACGGCCGACTGGCGGAGCGTCGAAATCGATCCCCGCGCGGAGTTCCGTCGACACTTCGCCGACGGCGACGCGAACGCCGAGGTCCCCGACCTCGTCGGCATCGGCATCATGTCGGACGGCGATCAGACGAACAGCCTGAGCTCGGCGGATTTCGGTGGCTTTGCGCTGGTCGAGGGCTAGACCCTATGCAGCGACCGCGCTTCGGGCGCTCGCCGGTGGATTCCGCGGGCAAGCGTTCGACAAAGGAGGTCGCCTGGTGACGAAGAATCGCATTGCCCGTCGGAGTGAATCGAAACGCGCAGGAGGAGCCCTTCGCTGCGGTGCGCATCAAGATGTTGGCGCGTCTCGTCCGCTGCACTCCGGCGCTTCGGGTGACGCGCTGCTCGCTTCGGACAGGCCCTCTCACGGGCGCTGGGGGCAGAAGCGACCGGCTCACGATCGCAGCCGTGTGATTCAATCACCGGTGAAAGATCATCGCGGGTTGGCGCCGGAACGGCGTCAGAGCCGCATACGAAAGGAGCCAGTCATGAGCGAAGGTATCACGTTCGTTGGGCTCGATGCCCACAAGAAGTCGATCAGCGTAGCGATGTTTCTTCCGGATGAGAGAGTCCCCGTGCAGTGGGAGGTCGCGAATCGGCCGGAAGAGATCAAACGCCTAGCGCGTAAGCTGAAGCGCTCGGCTCCTGGTGAGATCCGGGCGTGCTACGAGGCGGGCCCTACCGGGTACGGACTAAAGCGGTCGCTCGAAGCCGACGAGATTATCTGCGATGTGATCGCGCCGTCGCTGATTCCGATCAAGGCGGGCGACCGCGTGAAGACGGATCGTCGTGACGCAAAGAAGCTCGGGGAGCTCCTTCGTGCGGACCTGCTGACCGTGGTGCATGCGCCGACGCCCGAGGAGGAGTCGGTTCGAGATCTGTGTCGTTGTCGCGAGGACGCCAAGGAGGATCAGACGCGAGCTCGGCACCGACTGGGCAAGTTTCTGCTGCGTCGCAGCCTGATCTATTCGACGGGTCGCGCGTGGACGACGCTGCATCGGAAATGGCTCTCGACGCTGCGGTTCGAGAGAGAAGCCGACCAAGCGGTGTTTGACGATTACATGCACGCGCTGGACTTGGTGGATGAACGCTTGAAGGCGCTCGACGCGAAGCTCGCCGCGATCGCGACGAAGGAACCGTTTGCGGCGCCCGTGGGATGGCTACGGTGCTTTCACGGGATCGACACCGTGAGCGCGATATCGATCGTTGCCGAGCTGCATGACATCCGGCGGTTCGAGTCCGCGCGAGCGCTCATGGCCTATCTCGGTCTCGTGCCCAGCGAGCACTCGAGCGGCGGTCGCGAGGTCCGAGGGGCCATCACGAAAGCGGGCAACGGCCATGTACGCCGGCTCCTCGTCGAGGCCGTGCATCACTCGAGGCATGCTCCACGAATTGGCCCCAAGCTGAGCAAGCGCCGAGAAGGCCAGCCCGCGGAGGCAATCGCGATCGCCGATCGAGCGCAGGTGCGACTGCACCGGCGCTACTGGCGTCTGATCTCGAGCGGCAAGGAGCCCAATAAGGCGCGCGTGGCCGTTGCACGGGAGCTGGCGGGGTTCATATGGGCTTCGCTGCATGCGTGCGCGACAACAAAGGTAAGGACCGCAGCCTAAACACGGTCGAGGTACTCATAGGAACGGGAGTCGAAGAGGAAGAATGAACGCAGGCACGAAACGGAGCGATGCGCGGGCGGTACTATTGCGACGCGAGACCTCTCGGGGTCTCCGGACTCGCGCTGCTAGACCGCGCCTGCTCCCGACGAAGCACGGTCATGCAGGCTCTGCTCGCCTCGCGCGAGTAATCCGCGAATATCAGAGTGACTCGTCGTCGAAGCGCCCTGCGTCGTTCCTCCTCTTCGGCCCCCGTCTTCGGAGATGAGAACGAGAAAAGATCGCTCGGACATGCCGAGCAGAATTGACAACGGGTCGCTGCATATCAGTACCGCGTGGCTGAAGTGCCGATCGAATCGTTCCCGGTCCCCGGTTCACATTC
>JBBTJN010000131.1:0-13798 GCA_038059415.1 Elusimicrobiota bacterium
GGCTCGCCTTCCTTCCAGCCGTCCTTCTCGAGCTGGCTCTTGACCCAGCACGGGTAGCACAGCATCAGCCGGTTGATCGGCTTGTTCTCTCCGCAGCGCATGCACATGCCCTTGGAGGGCGGGGCGCGCTTGGGGACGCGGGCGAGGTCAATTTCCTCTCGCGGGAGTTCCCGTTGGTCCGGCTGCGCCGGGGGCATCTTCTCGATTACGAGCTCTTCCGTCAAAGACTTCGTCATAGTCCCACTCCTCGATTGCATTTTTTACACCAGCCGCCGACCTTGGCCAGGAGGGACCGGCGGGTCAAAGCGACTGTTTCCTTGCAGCCGGGACAGACGACCGTCATCCCTCCCGTGTTGATGGTCGGAAAGTCTTTATCGAAAGTCTCTTTTGAACCGTGGCGCGGCTGCAGCCATTGCCCGGGGCGGCTCACGACGGCGCTCCTTTATCCTTGATCATCTTGACAAGCTCCGAGGGCAGGCCGAAGTGCTCGTTCTCCTCGACGGTTTCGAGCTCCTCAAAGATCTTCACGCCGTAGCGGTCTTTGCAGAGGGTGACGACCTCTTGAAAAAGAATCTCCGGAGCCGAGGCGCCGCTCGTCAGGCCGAGCGTTTTTACGTCCTGGAGCCATTTGTCCTCGATATCGGCCGCGCGCTCAATGAGGCGCGACTTGACGCCCTTGGCCAGAGCCACCTCGACGAGGCGATTTGAGTTGGAGCTGTTCGGCGCGCCGAGCACGAGCAGGAGGTCGATTGTCGGGACCATCGCCTTGACGGCATTCTGGCGGTTCTGCGTCGCGTAGCAGATGTCGTCCTTCTTGGGAGCGCCGAGCTTGGGGAAGCGGCGCTTGAGCACCGAAACGATTTCGCGAGTGTCGTCGAGCGACAAGGTCGTCTGCGTCAGGTAGGCGATCTTGTCGGGGTTCGGGACGACTATCGTCTCGGCCTCCGCGGCGTTGCCCACGACGATCATGTGCCCGGGGGCCTCGCCTAGCGTGCCGATGGTCTCCACGTGATCGCGGTGGCCGATGAGGACGATCGTGTAGCCCCTCTTGGCCAGCGCGATGGCCTCGAGGTGGACCTTGGTGACGAGAGGGCAGGTCGCGTCGATGATCTTGAGTTGGCGCGCTCGGGCCTCGGCGACGACGTCGGGTCCGACGCCATGCGCGGAGAAGATCAGCCAGGAGCCGTTGGGGATCTCGGTGAGTTCCTCGACGAAGATGGCGCCCTTCCGGCGAAGCGCGTCGACGACGTAGCGGTTGTGGATGATCTCGTGGCGAACATAGACCTTCCCGCCGCACAGCTCAAGCGCGCGCTCGACGACCTCGATGGCGCGCACGACGCCGGCGCAGAAGCCGCGAACCTTCGCGATCACGAGCTTCTCGATGCGGATTTTAGAGGTGGTGGAAGTGGTCATGAGTCTCCTATTTAAGGTATGGCGGCGGCGCGCGCCTTCTGGGGGAGCCAGGCGGCGACGCGCTCCGCGATCTTAGGCGCGGACAGTCCGATGGCGTCGTAGAGCAGGTGCGGCGCGCCGTGCTCGACAAACGCATCCTCAATGCCCAGGCGCATAACTTCCGCGCGTCCAGGCGTGAGAGCCTCAAGGACCGCGCAACCGAAGCCGCCCTGGATGACGTTGTCCTCGATGGTCACCAGGCGCGGGGTCTTGGCCGCGCACATTTTCAGAAGCTCCACATCCATCGGCTTGACGAAACGCATGTTGACGACGCCGACCGAATATCCCTTGTCTTCGAGAATCTGGGCGGCCTCGAGCGCGGGGTGGACTCTGTTGCCGATGGCGAGCAAGGTCACGTCGCTTCCGTCCTTGAGACGCACGCCCTTGCCGACGGGCAAGGCTTTGGGCTGGGCATCCATCGCGACGCCGATGCCATTGCCCCGGGGATATCGAATGGAAACCGGGGCGTTAAGCTCGATTGCGGTGCGCAACATGTGCTGCAACTCGTTCTCATCGGCCGGGGCCATGACGGTCATGCCCGGGATCATGCGCAGATACGAGTAGTCGAATACGCCGTGGTGCGTGGGGCCGTCCTCGCCGACGAGGCCGGCGCGGTCGAGGCAGAGTATCACCGGCAGCTTCTGCAGGCAGACGTCGTGTTCGATCTGGTCGTAAGCGCGCTGCAGGAACGTCGAGTAGATCGCGACGATCGGGCGGTAGCCCTCGGACGCGAGGCCGGCGGCGAAGGTCACCGCGTGCTCCTCGGCCAGGCCCACGTCGAAGTAGCGATTCGGGAAGCGGTCGCGCAAACCGTCCAGGCCTGTGCCTTCCGGCATGGCCGCGGTGATGCCGACGATTCGCGGGTCATTTTCGGCCTCACGAACGACGGCGCGGCCGAAAATCGCCGTATAGGCGGACGGCGGCGTCTTCGTCATCGGCGTCTTGAGGAACGTGGCGGTCGCGACGTCGAATTTGCCCGGACCGTGCCAGGTATACTGATCCTCCTCGGCGGCGGCGTAGCCCTTGCCTTTTTTCGTTACGCAGTGCACAAGGATCGGGCCTTTGAGCTGCTTGACGTGCTTGAAGACCGAGGCGAGTTGCTCAACGTCGTGGCCGTCCACGGGGCCGAAGTAGGTGAATCCCATCTCCTCGAAGAGCATGCCGGGAAATAGGAGGACCTTGGCGCGTTTGGCGACGCGCAGGATGGACCCGCCCCAGAAATGGAAGCGGGCCAGGAACTTCTTGACGGAATGTTCGGCGTCGCGCACGGCTCCCAAGGTCAGAAGCTTCGATAAGAAGGCGCCCAAAGCGCCGACGCGGTTGGAGATGAACATCTGGTTGTCGTTGAGAACGACGATGATGTCGGTCTGGACTTGCCCCGCGTTCTGCAGGCCCTCGTAGGCCTCGCCGCCGGTCATGCAGCCGTCCGAGACGACGGCGACGACCTTATTCTTCTCACCCTTGAGGTCTCGAGCCACGGCCATGCCGAGCGCTGCGGAGATCGCCGTGGAGGCGTGACCCGCGCCGAACGCGTCGTATTCCGACTCGGAGCGTTTGAGAAAGCCTGACAAGCCGCCGAATTGGCGGATGGTGCCCATGCGGTCGCGGCGTCCGGTCAGGATTTTGTGGGCGTAGGTCTGATGCCCGGTGTCCCAGACGAGCCTATCCTTGGGCGTTTCGAACGCGTAGTGCAGGGCGACCGTGATGTCGGTCGCGCCGAGGCTCGAGGCGAGGTGGCCGCCGAGCTTGGAGACGGTGTCGAGGATAAACGCACGGACTTCCGCGGCGACCTGCGGCAGCCGCTCAGGCTTAAGTTTCTTGAGGTCCGCCGGCGAATTGATTTCTTGGAGAAGTTCCATGATCATTTATCCCGCGTGATGATGTAGTCGGCCAACTCGTGCAAAGTCTCGGCCTTGCGGCCGAAGCCCTTAAGATGCGCGTGCGCCATTTCGACGAGCGCTCGGGCCTTCGCGCGCGCGCCGTCCACGCCGTACAGCGAGGCGTAGGTCAATTTATCGTTGTCGCGGTCGCTGCCGCGTTTGCCCATCTTCTTCTTGTCGCCGACGACGTCTAGGACGTCGTCGGCGATCTGGAAGGCGAGGCCGATGCACTCGCCGTACGAGCGAAGCGCCTCGCGCTTGGCGTCGCAGGCTCCGGCGAGCACGGCGCCCGCGTCGAGGCCGGCGACGATGAGCGCGCCGGTTTTGCGGCGGTGCACGGATTCGAGGATCCTCGCGGCGGCCGCTTTGGAGCGCTTCTTGGACACGCCTTCCGCAGCGAGGTCCGCGACCTGCCCGCCCACCATGCCCTCGGCGCCGGCGCCGTAGGCGATGAGTCTGATGAGCTCGGCGGCCTCTCTGCCCTTCAGGTTGAGGTCGGAGGCGTTTTCGGCGGCGGCTTCGAACGCCTTCGTGAGCAGGCCGTCGCCGGCTAAAATCGCCATCGCCTCGCCGAATACCTTGTGGTTCGTCGGCTTGCCGCGGCGCAGGTCGTCGTCATCCATGGCGGGAAGGTCGTCATGGATCAGTGAATAGGTATGGATCATCTCAATTGCCGCGGCCGTCTTAAGCGCCTTTTTGGCGGACAGGCCGCAACACTCGGCGGCTTCAAGAACGAGCGTGGGGCGCAGGCGCTTGCCGCCCGCGAACAGCGAGTAGCGCATCGCCTTGCGAATTGACTCGGGGAGGTCGGGGCTGGGGGAGAGAAGCTTCTCCATGGCGATATCCACCGATGCCGTGTTCTTTTCCATCGCGCGGGTGAGAGTCGAGTTCAAAGGGCCTCCAGGTAGGCCGTGAGGTAGCGGGACAAAATATTCATCGCGCGGGCCGATCTCCAACCGGTGCGAATCAATGAAAGGAGGGACCCCGCATGATCGTATGCGAAGCGCGCAAGAGACAGGGCATCCTCCCCTTGGGGAACATCCGCGGCGATCTCGTCTTCAAGATCATCAAGCACCACGCGCACGGCGATCGTCGCAGTTTTTCCCTCGGTCCAGCGCCGAACCGCCGCCGTTTCCATATCGCAGGCGATCGCCCGCCGCTCAACGCCAAGCGCGAGCTTGGCGTCAGGCTTCAGGACGATATTGGTATGCAGAATATTTCCAAAATGGAAGGGCATCTTCAGCGAAACCGCCGTTGATCCGAGCGGGCCGACGAAGTCCAGTTCCGTGTCGCGAACGTCGGCCACGATATCCCCGCAGCGGACGTCTTTCTGCATGCTCCCGCAAAGTCCGGCGCTGATGACGAGCAGCCATTGGTTGCCGTTTAATCCGTTGAGCTTTTCGGCGGTATTCTTCGCCCCAATGCCGGTCTTAAGAAGCACCACGCGGCGGCCGCCCACGAGGCCCTCATAGCTGTCGCCGCCCGCGGCGTTCAGCTTAAGGGCATTGGCAAGCGGCCCTGCTTCCCACTTCGTCGCCGCCGTGATGAGAATCGGCGTCTTCGGGAGGGCGGCGCGCGGCGCGTCGGTCTGTTCTTCCATCAAAAGGGCCATGCCCCGGTATTATCCCATTTTCCACCCGCTCGCGAACGCTCATTGCCGGTGGGCAAAGACCGTTATGCGACGGTCGCGGGCGCCTTCGCGTAGCCGTTGGCGAGATACCACTCCACCGCGTCCTTGAGCGCATCCTTCGCCGGTCGCGGCGCGAAGCCGAGTTCCTTCTTCGCTTTCTCCGACGAGAACCACATGTAGTGCTTCGCCATCTTGATCGCGTCGAGCGGGGCCAGAGGGACGGTGCCGCGCAGGACGGCGAGGGCGGTATCGACGGCGCCAAAGGCGTAGGCGATCGCATAAGGCGTCTTAAACTTCGGCCCCGGGAGACCGCTCACCTGGGCGAGCAGGTCGAGGACCTCCTTCAACGTGAGGTTTTCGCCGCCGAGGATGTAACGCTCGCCGATGCGGCCTCTCTGTGCGGCGAGCCAGTGCCCCATCGCGACGTCTTCAACGTGAACGATATTGAGGCCCGTGTCGATGTAAGAGGGGATGCGCCCATTGAGAAAATCGACGACCATTTTCCCCGTTGGCGTCGGCTTGATATCGTAAGCTCCGATCGGTGCGGCGGGGTTGACGGTCACGATCGGAAAGCCATGATCCTTCGCCAGACGCCGGGCTAAAACATCCGCCAGATATTTTGACTTCTTGTAATGCCCGACGATGTCCGCGAGCGCGGCGTACTCGCTGGACTCATCGACGGGAATTTTGTCGTGGGGGACCTTCACAGCGGCCACGGACGAGCAATGCACGATTTTCTCGGCCCCGGCCTTCGCCGCTGCGCGCAGGACGATCTCCGTGCCCGCCACATTGGTCGCGTACATGTCCGCGGGGTCGGCAATCCATATCCGGTAGTCGGCGGCGACGTGGAAAACGTAGCGGCAACCGTCCGCTCCTGCCTCGATTACGGCCTTGTCGGCGAGTCCGCCCTCGACGATCTCGACGTTCAGTCCGTCGAGATTTCGCCGGTCGCCGCCCTTGCGGGCCAACGCCTTCACCTTGAGCCCCTGCTTGAGCAGAAGCCGCACGAGGCTGGCGCCGACGAAGCCGGTGCCGCCGGTGAGGAAAGCCGAGTCCACTAGCGCTTGGAGCCCGCCGTTTGCTTCGGCTCGGCTTTGGCGAGGACTTCCTCATAGGTGCCGCTGCGGTCATAGGAGAGCGCAACCTTCCTCGGGGCCTTGATCGACGCGAAGTCGGCGACGAGCTCGAAGAAGCTGGAGATGCTCGAGAACGCCTCGGCCACCGAGGTGGGCTCGAAGCCGCAGTGCGTCATGCAGTTCAGGCACTTTGGGTTGCCGGACGCGTGGCCGTACTTGGACCAGTCGGTCGTCTTGAGGAGTTCGCCGTAGGTCTTAGCGTAACCGCCCTCGTTCATGAGGTAGCAAGGGCGCTGCCAGCCGAACACGTTGCGCAGCGGGTTGCCCCACGGCGTGCAGTCGTAGCGGCGTTTGCCCTCGAGGAAGTCCATGTAGAACGGAGAGTGGTTGAACGCCCAGCCTTTTTGGCGCCAGTCCTTGAGCGCCTCCTTGAACCAAGCCTTCGACTGCTCCTGCTTGAGGAACAGCTGCTGCTCGGGCGCCTTCTCGTAGGCGTAGCCGGGGGAGATCATCATCCCATCGAGGCCCATCGCCATGTTGTCGTCGAAGAATTGCCGGAACTCAGCCGCGTCCTCGCCCAAGAAGATGGTCGAGTTGGTCATGACGCAGAAGCCCCTCGACTTGGCGAGTTTGATCGCGGAGATCGCGGTCTTGTACACGCCCTGACGGCAGACCATGCGGTCATGCGTTTTCTCCACGCCATCAAGGTGGACGGAGAAGATCAGGTAGGGTGAGGGCGTGAACTTATGCAGGTTCTTCTCAAGCAGGAGCGCATTCGTGCAGAGATAAACCGGGATCCTTCGGGCGATCATTCCCGACACGATCTGCTCGATCTCGGTGTGGATTAAAGGCTCGCCGCCGGCGATGGAGACGATGGGCGCGCCGCACTCTTCGACGGCGTCGAAACACTCCTGAGGCGTCATGCGTTTGCGAAGAATCTCCGTCGGGTGCTGAATTTTGCCGCAGCCGGCGCACTCGAGGTTGCAGGCGAATAGGGGCTCGAGCATCATGACGAGCGGATATTTTTCGATGCCCTTCATCTTCCGGGTGACGAGATATTTTAAAACTGACAGTTGCGCCTGCATCGACATGGCCATAAATGAGGTCTCCTGAAATTACGTGCGGGCGAGGCCCCGAGAGAGGGCCTTGCGGTAGATTCCCAGCGCCTGAAGAGGGAAGTTATTGCGGTACATCGTGTACTCGAGGTAGTAAACCTTGGGGAAGCCCGTGCCCGTAAACTCGGTTTCGTCCCAGGTGCCGTCGGGGCGTTGAGTGGAGAGGAGATATTCGACGCCGCGCCTAAGCTCGTGGCCATAGTCGCCGACGGCCATGAGGGACATGATCCCCCACGCGGTCTGCGTCGGAGTGGCCGGGCCCTTGCCCTTGAGCGACACATCGTGGTAGGTCTCGCACGTCTCGCCCCAGCCGCCGTTGGGCAGTTGGACGCTCTTGAGCCACGACACGGCGCGGCGCGCGAACGGTTGATTCATGTTCTCTCCAATCGCGGCGAGGCCGCGCAGGGACTGCCAGGTGCCGTAGATGTAGTTGACGCTCCAGCGACCGTACCAGGAGCCGTCGGACTCTTGCTCGGCCTTGACGAATTTGATCGCCTTGGCGACCGCAGGGTAGGACGAGTCGTAGCCGCAGTAGCCGAGAAGCTCGAGCACTCTCGCGGTGATGTCGCTTGTGGGCGGATCGATCATCGCGTTGTGGTCGGCGAAAGGAATCTTGTCGAGGATCGCTTTCGTGTTCTCCTTGTCGAAGGCCGCGAAGCCTCCCGTCACCGACTGCATGCTCATGAGCCAGTTCAGGCCGCGGAGAAAGGATTTCTCCCGTATCTGCGCGTTGGGTTCTTCGAGGTGGACGTGGCGCAGGGCCAGCAGCACCATCGCGGTATCATCCACATCGGGATAGAACGAGTTGTTGAACTGGAAGTGCCAGCCGCCCGTCGGGCCGTTGGGGTTCGTGTACGCCCAGTCGCCGCGGGTCTTGATCTCCTTGGAGATCGTCCACTGCGCGGCCTGCACGAGCGCCGGGTGTGAACGCTCGAGGCCGGACTCGGCGAGCGCGATCATCGTGATTGCGGTGTCCCATACGGGGGAGCGCGAGGGCTGGTAACGCGTCGAGTCCTCGCCGGGAACTTCGAGACGGTCGAGTTCCCGGAGTTGGGCCACGAGGCGGGGATCGGTGTCGGGATAGCCGAGGCACTTCATCGCCATGATCGAGTTGGCGATGCCGGGGTAGATGGCCCCGAGGCCGTCGCTGTCCTGCAGGCGCGCGAGAATCCAATCCTCGGCGAGGCGCAGGGACCAGACGCGAAGCCAATGGCCCCCGCGGCCTTCCATGCCCCTCAGAAAAGAGTCCCACATCAGGAAGAATGTCGTCCAGGAGATCAGAGCGTGGGGCGCCACCGCCTCGGAGAGGGGGATGTAGCGCCTGCTGTCGGGGAAAAGCTCATCGATCGTCGCGTGCGAGGGGCACGGGATCGCGGGCTGGAACGCCCATACGATCGCCAGCGGCACGACGATCGCGCGCGTCCACGCCGATATCTCGTACAGGTTGAAGTAGAACCAGTTCGGGAACAGCAGTATCTCGGGCGGGATCGCGGGGACGCCGCGCCAGTCGTACTGCCCGAACAGGGCAAGGTAGAACTTGCAGTAGGTGTTCGCCTTGTGGATGCCGCCGAGGGCCTTGATGCGCTTGCGCGCCGCCTCGAGGCGGGGCTCGCCGGCGCAATGACCGGCGAATTTAAGCGCCCAATAGCCCTTGATCGTCGCGGATATCTCGGAGGGGCCGTTGTCGTAGATCGGCCAGCCGCCGTCCGGGTTCTGCTTATTGAGGATGTGGTTGGCCAGCCGGCGGATTTTAACGGAATTGCCTCGACCCAGGAAATTCAGCAGCATGATCGCGTCGGAGTCGATCGTCGAGTCGCCGAAAATGGGGCCGCACCAGTAGCCGTCCTCCTGGTTCTGCATGCGCAAGAGCGCTTCCTGGGATCGGCGGATTGCGTCGCTCAGCCGCGGGGCATCCTCATCAGGTGAAGCGCGATGGGGCCGCGGCCGGATGCTGTCTAGAAGATCTGCAGGTTTGCGGTCGCGTCCGAGCGTGAGCCAACCCGACACCATATTCTTGATCATGCTCTTGATTGTACCACGGATGAGAGCGCTTGCGCCTCGCTTGCTGATGGGCTCGAGTAGTCGCGTCCGGGGGGATGCTCCTCCGGGCCCACCTCTTGAGTTCAACGAAGCGCCCTCCGCCGATCTGTCAGGTTGAGTCTGAGCGAAGAAATCGAGATTTTCGGGCGGCCCGGAGCCTCGCCTGATAGGGTTGGCAATCATCCCGAAGGGAACGGGCGCGCGGTCGCCCGGCCCGTAGGGATGATTGCCAACCGTGCCACGATGAAGTGCACGAGGCCCGACAACGTGATGTTGGACAAGAAGGCGAACAATGAGGCATAATCGGCCACCTTCGACGTTGTGGATCAGGAGACAAGCATGACCTTCCGCAGAGCCGCCCTCGTGACCATCGCCTGCATCGCCTCAGCCTGCGGCCCCAAGGAAAAATCGGTCAAGATCGCCATCGCTGTGCCGTTGACCGGCGACATGGGCACGGAAGGCCAGGGTCTGCGCCGCGCCGTTGAGATGGCGGTCGAGGAGGCCAACGCCGCTAAGCGCTTCCCTTATCGCCTCGTCGCAGCGCCGTACGATGATCGCGCCGACCCCAAAGAGGCCGTCAACGTCGCCAATTTGGTCATCTCCGACCCGAACGTCGTCGCCGTCGTCGGCCACTACAACTCCGGCTGCGCGATCCCGGCCGCGAAGGTTTACGCGCGCGCTCCCGTGGCGATGGTCTCGCCCGCCGCGACGAACCCCGAGGTCACGGCCCAGCAGAACTCGAAGGATTGGGCGGGGCCTCGCATGGTGTTCCGCGTCGTTCCGACCGACGACGCGCAGGGCTCCTACGCCGCGATGTTCGCCTACAAAATCCTCGGCAAGCGCCGCATGACCTTGCTGCACGACAAGAGCCCGTACGGCCAGGGTCTGGCTGAGCAGTTCAAGAGGGCCTTCCTCGCGCGGGGCGGCAAGATCGCCAGCGAGGACGGCATCTCCGTAGGCGACAAGGATTTCAAGGCCTTGCTCACCAAGCTCAAGGGCGACGTTTCCAAGCCGGAGGGCATCTATTTCGGCGGTCTCTACACCGAGGCCGGACTTCTCCTCAAGCAGATGCGCGAGCTCGGTCTGAAGGAGCCGTTCGCATTCATCTCCGGCGACGGCTCCAAGACTCCCAGCATCTTCGATGTCGCCGGCGACGCGGCCGACGGCGCGTACCTCTCGATCGTCGGCGTGCCCGTCGAAGAACTGCCGAGCGCCAAGACGTTCATCGACAACTACAAGAAGCGCTGGACCGGCTCGGGCGAAGAGCTCAAGCCCTTCGATCATTTCGGCTACGAGGCCGCCCAGGTCATCTTCGCGGCGATGCAACGGGCCGGAGGACCCGACCGGATCAAGGTCATCGACGAACTGAGAAAAACAAAGTACACCGGCGTGCTCGGCACGACGATTTTCGACGACAACGGCGACACGCTCAACAAGATCGTGACGATGACGCGCGCCCGCGCCAAGGACCGCGCGTTCCCATCCGTCAAGTAAGCGCATGCTCATTCAGCAACTCGTCAACGGCCTCACGCTCGGCGCGATCTATGCCCTGATCGCGCTCGGCTACACTCTCGTTTACGGCATCCTGACCATGATCAATTTCGCTCACAGCGAAGTGCTCATGCTTGGCGCATTCTTGGCGCTCGGCCTGGCCTCGCTGCTGCCCGCGGTCTTCGGCACGGGCATCGTCGGCCTTGTTGGGATGTTCATACTCAGCATGGCGGGCGCCGGCGTTATCAACGTGATCATCGAGCGCTTCGCGTATCGCCCGTTGCGCCACATTTCGCGGCTGGCGCCTCTGATCTCCGCGATCGGCGTTTCCATCATCCTGCAAAACGGCGTATTCCTGTGGGTCAGCACGCAGTCCCTGCGCTTTCCCGAGCCCGTCGCGATCGGCCAGGTGGACGTCTTTGGAGCGGTGATCAGCACGCTCCAGATCATCATCCTTGCCGCGGCCCTTATCTTGATGGGCCTGCTCCACTTCTTCGTCGAGCACACGAATCTTGGCAAGGCCATGCGCGCTTGCTCCGACGACATCCAGACCGCCGGCCTCATGGGAATCAACGCCAACAGCATCATCGCTCTGACCTTCTTCGTCGGCGGCGCGCTCGGGGGCGCGGCGGGAGTCCTCTACGGGATGAACTACGGCTCGATCAAGTATAACCTCGGCTTCCTTCCGGGGGCGAAGGCGTTCACCGCGGCCGTGCTCGGCGGCATCGGGAACATTCGCGGCGCCGTCCTGGGGGGATTTATTCTGGGCTTCCTCGAGGTCTTCGCCTCCGGCTACATCCCCAACGGCGCGCAATGGCGCGACGTCCTCGCCTTCACGATTCTCATCATCGTCCTGCTGGTTCGCCCGTCGGGCCTTCTGGGCGAGAAGATCGCGGAGAAAGTGTGAACAAAATTCTTCGCCGGCGCTGGACGCCGTGGATCGTGCTGGGGCTCGCCGCCGTATTCCCGTTTATCGCCGCGCCGCTCGATGCGCAGTATCTTGTGCGCGTCGGCGGCGTGATCGGCCTGTTCATGCTCCTGGGCCTAGGCCTGAACTTCACGCTCGGCTACGCCGGACTCTTCGACCTCGGCTTTATTGCGTTCTATGCGATCGGCGCGTACACGACGGCAATCGCGATGCGCGCGGGGGTGCCAGTCGCGTTCGCGCTGGTTCTCTGCGTGCTGGTCACCCTCGCGGTGCGCGCACTCCTCGGACTGACCATTCTCCGCTTGCGCGGAGATTATCTTGCGATCGTCACGATGGGCTTCGGCGAGATTGCGCGCCTGACCATCAACAATCTCGACTCGCTCACGAACGGCCCCAAGGGCCTGCAGCTGGCGCCGTGGCGTCCCTTGAACGCCCTCTCCGCCGATCCGAACATCCAGTACTACCTTCTCATCCTGATGGCGGTGGCGCTGGGCGCCGTCGCCTCGAAGCGCCTCGAAGACTCCCGCGTCGGCCGCGCCTGGATCGCCATTCGAGAAGACGAAATCGCCGCGCGTCTCTCCGGCATCCCGGTCCGCCATTATAAGCTTCTCGCTTTCACGCTTTCCGCGGCCTTCGCTGGCCTGGCGGGCGGCCTGTTCGCGCTATGGGAACAGTTCGTCACCCCGGAATCCTTCGTATTCTGGGAATCCATCCTCGTCGTCTCCATTGTCGTGCTCGGCGGCATGGGCTCGATACCGGGCGTGCTCGTCGGCGCCCTCGTCCTTGTCGGCTTCCCTCCGCTCATGCAGTGGAAGCTCTCCTCAGACTGGATCAATTACCGGTATCTCTTCTTCGGGTTGATCCTGGTGCTCGTGACTCTCTTTAGGCCTCAGGGCATCCTTCCATCTGCGCGCCACGAGGCGCAGCCGGACGCATGAGCGCCAAAACGACTCTTGGACGCGTCCTGCTCGAGGTCAAGGACCTCTCCCAGCACTTCGGCGGCCTCAAGGCCGTCGATCAGGTCAATCTCAAGATCCACGAGGGGGAGGTCGTCTCGGTCATCGGACCAAACGGGGCCGGCAAAACCACTTTTTTCAACGTGCTGACCGGCGTCTACCCAGGGACGCGCGGCGAGATAATCTTCAACGGCCAGGAGCTGCGCGGCATGGCGGGCCATGATATCGTCGCGATCGGCGTGGCGCGCACCTTTCAGAACATCCGCCTTTTCGCGCATATGACGGCCTTGGAAAACGTGATGGTGGGCCGGCACACGCGCACCGTCCAGTTCCTCCTCGGACCGCTTCTGCGCACGGCCGCGTTCAAAAACGAGGAAAAGGCGGTCGAATTGATGTCCAAGGAGCTTCTTGAGTTCGTCGGCTTGAAGTCCCTGGGCAACGAGCCGGCCAAAAACCTCCCTTACGGCGCGCAGCGCAAGCTGGAGATCGCCCGCGCCCTCGCCAGCGAGCCGAAGCTCCTCATCCTCGACGAACCGACCGCCGGAATGAACCCGTCCGAATCAAAGGACCTCGTAGCGCTCGTGCGCAAGGTCAGGGAGCGCGGCGTGACGGTTCTGCTCATCGAACACCAGATGCGCGTCGTCATGGACATCTCGGATCGAATATTCGTCTTCGATTACGGCGTGAAGATCGCCGAAGGCATGCCCAAGGAGGTCGTCGCCAACGCGCGCGTCATCGAGGCCTATCTCGGCAAGGAGGGGACGCAATGATGATGAAGCCTCCCGCGATGCTCGAGCTCGAGGGCGTCCACGCCGTTTACGGCAAGAGGATTCGCGCGCTGAAGGGCGTCTGCCTCGAGGTCCGCGCCGGCGAGGTGGTGGCACTTATCGGCAACAACGGCGCCGGAAAGACCACGCTCATGAAGACCGTGGCGGGACTCCTCCGCCCCGAAAGGGGCGTCGTCCGCTTCCAGGGCCGAGATCTGCCCGGCATGCCGCCCGACCAGATCATGAGGATGGGACTTTCGCTTGTGCCGGAAGGCCGCCATATTTTCCCGCGCCTGTCCGTGATGGAAAATCTCGAGATGGGCGCCTACTCGCGCCGCGAGAAGAACCTGGCGCGCGAGTACGACCATGTCTTCCACCTTTTCCCGGTACTCGGCAAGCGCCGCTCGCAGTTCGGCGGAACCTTGTCCGGCGGCGAGCAGCAGATGCTCGCGATGGGCCGCGC
>JBBTJN010000132.1:0-8399 GCA_038059415.1 Elusimicrobiota bacterium
GACGACTACCGACGGCGGGAAGGGTGGTCGCTTTACGGGTTTACGGAACTACTGAGTTATGCCGGTGAACGCTTGGAAGCGGAGTCTCGCGAACATCCGGACGAGTTTATCTAAATCAAGGATCCCGTGCGCCCGCGCCACCTGAAGACCGAGCTCGCCATCGGCTACCGCCTCGAAGCGCCTGACGAATAACGCCGTTTTAGCGCCGCGCCGGCGTCAGCGAGGTTCGGCCCAGGCTGAATTGAAATAGAGCGCGGGATCGTCGGTGAGCACGCGTCCGAAATCCTCAAGCGACATGCGCGTCGGGAAATAGGAGGTCGAGTCCCGCAAGGAAACCCAAGTTTCCCCGTCAAGTTCGTAAAAGCCCTCGAGAATCAGGCTGTGTTGGTAGACGGGGTCGCCGATTTCGATGCGGATTTTGAGGCCGCGGCGCAGATTGACGATGCTCTCAAACAACCCGCCTCGCAACTCGACGACATCACCGTAATGTTTGAAGAGTTCCAACTGCATGGCGTTGGTGAACGGGGTCACGCTGCCGATATAGGGGTTGCCCAGGAGGCGGCGGCCTTCGATCGCCAGCCGCTCGATCGTCTTCTTGATCCCGAACGGGGCGAGCAAGCCCCTCAGCAGGTGCAGGGTGCAGGTCGGGCGAAGCTGTTTTCCCAGGTTTGGTGAAGCGCGCACCGTGCCCGCGCGCATGCCCGCCACACGGGCCGCGGCGTGCCTTATGTTTTTCAGATCGCCTGGGATGGCGGCGTCGGCAAGACTGTTTTCATAGATCGTCTTGGCCTGCGCCGCAGACGCCGCGACACGGCCCCTCAGCGCCGCGTCGACCGCCCGCGCGAATTCACCGCGTCGCGCCTTTGAGGGCGCGGATGCTTGAGTCTCCCTCCATTGCAACTTCAAGAGCCGGGAAAATTCCTTCCATGCCGCGTGAGTTTCGTCGAGACCGGCCTCCCTTCCGCCGACGGCGATCTCGCGCAAACGGACGAAGGCGTCGCGCAGTTCCGGCGCGCATGTCGGGCTCTTCTCGAGGCCGGAAGGCACGAGGCCCATTCGATACATCGCCTCGGAGCGCGTCAAGGCGAACGCGCGCGAGGGGGACAAAGGAAGTTCCCCGTAGCGCACCTGCGCTTGCCGCCAAAGCGCGTATTCACCCACGCGCATGGCCTTGAGCCGGTCCACCGGGTCGCCCTTAACCCCGTCGGGGATCCGGGCCGTGACCATGTTGGCGTAATCCAGAAGGATGTCTTCGATCTTCGCCACCCCGAACGCCGCCTTGAGTCCCGGCTCGATAACCTTAGCGAGCCAGCTCGGGGCGTCGAAGATTTCCTCGCCCGCCGCGCTGATGCGGCGATACTCGGCGAGGGCGCGCGAAGATTCGTCCTCGGTCGGCTCGCGATAGGTCGCCCGCTCCGGACTCGCAGCCGGCAGGCCGTAAGGACCGGAGTGCTCTGCGTTGGAGGGGAGTTTGGCGGCGAGGGATAATGCCGACCCCACCGGGGCGTATGTCGCGAAGAGGGAGACCGGAAGCGGGACTAGGCCGAGGGCCGCCGTCGGGAGATGGGGAAGGACAAGAGGAGCGCGACTCGAGACGAGGGGAACGGCGATGCGGGCTTCGAGAGCGGGCGCCGCGGGGGCCAGGACGATCAGCGCGGCGGCGGCGGCGGCCCGGAAAGCGACTTTCATTTCGTGTTGATGTTAGCAATCGCGCCGCGCGGCATAGTCCAAACAAGGCCCAGGCTGTAGGGAAGCAAATGCACTACGGCTTGTTGGGACCTTCGGTCTATGCTAGGATCGCGCGTGGAAATAATTTCTTTTTTTCTCGCGCTTGCCGCCGTTCCCGCCTTTTGCACCGCACCCGCCGAGCCGCCGCAGACGCTGCTTGCCCGCGTCGTGAGTTGGGACGTCGGTTGGAGACCGGACGCCCGGAAGGAATGGGTCGACCGCGTCGTCGGCGAGGTCCGCGATGCGGGCAAGGACGGAGCTGACGTGGTCGTTTTCCCGGAGCTGTTCGCGTGGGGGCTCGGCCCGTACGCGCCTCCCGGCTCGAAGCCCGCCCAGTTCATCACCGAGGTCATGGAGGCCGATGTGCTCCCGCGCGTCGCGCAGGCCGCCAAACCCGGAACGTTTGTCGTTCTCGGCAGCTATCCTCATCAAGCTCCGGGCTCCAGGGAAACCTTCAACCGCGCGCCCGCGCTTGTCGACGGAAGGTGGCGCTTTATCGACAAGCTCGATCCCACTCCGGCGGAGCTCGACGAGGACCCGCCGATAAAACCGGGCTACGCCTTGCCGCTTTTTCGTTTCCGCGGCGGCGTGGCCGCTGTCGTGGTGTGCTTCTCCTTGGAAAAACCCGAGATCGCGCTCGCTCTCAAGAAGCGAGGCGTCCAGCTCGTGCTGGGACCCTCCGCCACGGAGGATGAGAACGGCGTCGCGCGCGTTCTGCGATCGGCCTCGGCCCGCGCCGTTGAACTGGGCGCGGCCGTGATCGTCGCGCCGCTTTTGGGCGAGCAGGACGGCTGGAAAAACACGGGCGCTTCGGCGTTGTATCTGCCGGCGCAGAAGGGGATCGACCATGCGCCGCGCGAGAGCGTGAGACGTTCCTCGGGCTTCGCGCGCGACGATTATCGCATACCCTGGAGCCGCCTGCTGGAACTGCGAACCCAGACCGAGACGAAACCGGAGCCTCGGCCTTTTCTAGCGCGCACGCCGCCATTCCAAGTCGAGATCGACTAAATCCGTCAGCGCGCGGCGCGCAGAAGGCGCCAACCGACCAAAGCGGCGGCTCCACCCAAAGCGGTCATCACGCCTGCCAGGGCCGTAAAAGACGCGGCGACGGGCGCGCCGGAACCCGAGAGCGCGGAGAATAAGCCGCCGAGGATGTAGGAGAAGCCGAAGGTAGCGAACATCGCCGCAAAGCGATTGACGCCCGCGGTCTTGGCCCTGGCGCCGCGCGATGAGCGCGATTGGAGAATGGTCCCCAGGCCGACCCATGGAATGGACAGCGCCGCACCGAGAGGCAGCATGAGCAATTGGCCGAGATAAAGCGGGATGAATATTGAGAACAGCGAGAACGAGGCGACGGGCGCCGTATCCAGCAGCGCCCAAAAGGCAAGCATGGCGACCCCGGCGGCGGACATGGCCCAACCCATGAGACGCGTCAGGGCGCGCGCGACCGCGGCATCTTTTTGCGGCGCGGGTGCGCCTTGAGAGGCGCGTTCGAGCCGGGATGTCAGGAGGGATTGGAGGGCCAGTCCCAGTATGCCTCCGCCCGCGAAAAGCCCCGTCATCACGGAGGTGATTTGCGCCGCTGTCCCGCCCGAGGCCGCGGCCGCCGCCGAGCCGAAGGCGGGCCCGATCATGAAATAGAGACTGAGCGACGTCACGTTGAGCAAGGTGAAACCCAAGACGGACAATCTCAGCGCCGGCGACTTGACGATTTCGCTCAACGCCGCGAGCCACCCGGATGTCGGATTTGACGACTTGTATCCGTCGCCGTGAGCTCGAGCCGCGAGAGCGCCGCGCAGAACCCCGGCTCCCCCGGCTGCGGAGATGAGGAAGAGGACCGGGTAGGTCCAAAACACGGCGGCGTAGCCCCATGCCGCGATGGCCAGGCCTGCGGCCAGGGGGCTGACAAAACCGATCATATCGATGATGCCCTGACGATAGAAGCCGAAGCGATTGAGGCGGACGGGGTCGGGCCCGAGCCTGGCGGGCGCCAGCGTGTCGATGGCCACGTAGTTCATGCAGTGAAGGACGTAATCTGCGGCGAAGAGGCCGATGAGAAGAGGGGCGCTCAACAGCCCGAGGGAATAAAAGCATGCCATGGCTGCGATGAAGCCGGCGCGCAGGATGAGCGTGGCGACATAGGTGCGCTCGGGCCCCAACTTATCCGAGGCTTGACCTCCAAGCAGGCTTCCGGCGGCCAACGCGATCGCGGACGCCGAGGATACCGCCGCCATCGTCGCAAAGCTGAAACGGTCGCGCGCGAACTGGGGAATGGCCAACCCCAGGGCTTCTACGCCGACCTGAGTCAGCACCAGGTTGGTCAAAAGAACCCAAATCGCGGCGGGCCATGATTGTCGGGGCTTGGTTGCGGGCGCGCCGACCTCGGGTGGGACCAAACCAAAGTCGCGCCCGTGTTTGCCGGACGCGCGCAGACGCGGCAGGGTCGAACCCGACATGCCGGAGACTGCCGGCAGGTGCAGTTGGAAACCGCGTGACTTGGCGTGATTTAAAACAGCGTCTGCGAACTCGGGCCCGGGCGCGGTTAGAAACTCCCGGGGGGAGGGGTCAGTCCGTATTACGGCGGCCGCGGCGACGGGGGGGACGCGGCGACTCAAGGCCGTCAAGGACCGGGACGCGAGCGCGGCGGCGCTGGGCAGAATCGCGGGCGACAATGCGGAAACGGACATGTCGAGGAATGAGGATGCGAGATTTGGAATCGGCAAAGACGACACTGGGGTCGAAACGGTCAGGACGGCGGGAGGAGAGTGAGCGGGCGCTGCGGCCGCGGAGCGCGGGACGCTTGATGCGATGCGCGCTCGAACTTGCGCGCGAGCCGGCGCGCTCCACGCGAGCGCGAGGATGAAAATCGATGCGATCGACATGTCCCCGCTATTGTAGGCAATCCATTGATTTCATGAATGAGCCGGAGGACCCGAGCCATTATGGGTCTTTTAGTCGTCATATCCATCCCCTAAGGACCCTGCAACACCGGCTGAGCAGCTGATAATCTTACGGTATGAACCCCACGATCAGGAACCAAATCATCGCCGCCCTGCTCTGCCCGATACTCGCCGCCACGGCCATGGCTGAGGGGCCCGTGCCGCTCGACCTCATCGGCATCCGTCCCGTCTCGGCGCGGCCGTCATCGGTCTCCAAGATCAAGTACAGAAACGAATATGGCCCAGGGGCCATGGCGCCTAATAATCTTCAAAATCTAACCGAAGAGCAACTCGAGGCCTTGGCGAGTTTTCTATGTCCCGACAGCAATCAGCCGCCCACAAATTTAAATAAGGCGCTCATCTACCGGCTTCTCAACGTGCTATCCGCAGTGGACATGAGCTACAAGCGCGCGATCGCCAAAGAGGAGTGGGATCGACGAATCGGGGACATGCAGGATGCTTTCACCACTCGCAACGGCAAGCCCGGAGCCAGGGTTCTGAGCGAGGAAGAGTGGGAACAATCGATCAACGACATGCTGCATGGATTCATGAAAAAATTAGACGACCCCCACGCGGCGTTCATGGACGTCAAGGAAGCGGCTGCTTTTAAGAGCGACATCAACGCGTCAGGTTTCCCAGGCATCGGCGCCGCTCTCAGAATGTCCGACGACGGCGTCAAGCTCTTTGTTTTCCCCGACTCCCCAGCCCAGAAGGCGGGACTTAGAGACGGCGACGTGATCACGGCCATCGACGGGGTGCCGACGAAAGACCAGGACCTCCAGACCATCATCGGCCGCCTGCGCGGACCCGCGCAAACGCCGGTCGATATCCGAATCCGGCGCCTGGAATTGCCGGTTTCAGTGACGCGTGCCGCCATCCATCCTCCCGATGTCCTCGCCGATATGGCCGCGCGGGGAATCGGTTATGTCTATTTCTCCTCGTTTAGCGATAAGATCGACGAGAAGATATTCACCGAAATCAACCGGTTGCGCGACATGGGCGCGACCAAACTGATTATCGACTTGCGCGGAAACCCCGGAGGCCTTCTTCCCATGGCGGACTCCCTGGCCTCGGAATTCCTCAAGCACGATGACCTCATCGAATACACCGAACGTCAGGGCCGCCTCTCCTCCAAGGCTTTGAGCGTCGGCCAAGGCCGTTACTACGGCATGCCCTTGGCAATCATCATCAACGGCTACTCGGCCTCGGCCAGCGAGGTGCTCGCCGCAGCCTTGAAACAGCATGGCAAAGCGATCGTCGTCGGCTCCCAATCCTACGGCAAAGGCTCCTTCCAATCACCCATCGAGATCGCGGTGCCGGTCATCCTCCCGCAATACGGCGACCGGATCTTGGGCTACCACAACGACGGCACCATGGCCAAGGTCACTGAAGGCGGCTGGTTCCCGCCCGATGGACATTCAATCGAGGGCGTGCCCGATCCGCAGTCCGGCCGCTACATCCCGAAATCCGGGGGCATCGTGCCCGATGAGATCGTCGAATTATCCGAAAACCAGGAGATCTCAGTCATGACCAACATCGTGGCGCGGCTGTATAAACAGGGCAAACCCGAGGTCGTCGACTTGCAGCTCGACAAGGCGATCGAAGTCCTCAACAGACGCTGATGTTTGGACCGCTGGAATGAATCATGTTCTCATCGCCGCGCTCTTTTCGTCTCTGCCGGCCTGCGCGGCCATGGCCGAGGGGCCCGTGCCGCTCGACCTCATCGGCATCCGTCCCGTCTCGGCGCGGCCGTCGTCGGTCTCGAAGATCGCGTTTACAACGGAGCGCGGCCCCGCTGCCAAGCCGCCCGACACTCTTCAAAATCTGACCGAGGATCAGCTCCAGGCCTTGGCCGATTTTTTAGTTCCTGATAAGAATATCCCTCCCCGGAACTTCGACAACGCGCTGCTCCACCGGCTTGCACAGGCGCTCTCCGCGGTGGACATGCGCTACAAACGCCCGATCCCCAAGGCTGAATGGGACCGCCTCATCGCGGAGATGCGGGAGACTTTCACCGCTCGCAACGGCCGGCCTGAAACCGCGCTTCTGAGCGCTGAACAATGGGAACAATCGATCAACGACATGCTGCGCGGCTTCATGAAGAAATTGGACGACCCCTACGCGCTTTTTATGGATCGCAGGGAAACCAAATATTTCAAAAGCCTCTTCGACAGGAAAGGCTTCACAGGCATCGGCGTGTCCATCGTGAAGGTCGCCGAGGGCGTCAAGATAAGTTCGATTTTGCCCGGCTCTCCCGCTGGAAAGGCGGGGTTCACCCTAGGCGACGTCATCACGGCCATCGACGGGGTGCCGACGAAAGACCAGTCTCTCGATACCATCGCCGAACGCCTGCAAGAACCGGTCGGATTTCCGGTCACTATCCGAATCGAGCGCCTCGGTTCGCCGGTTCTAATGACGCGTGCCGCCATTCGCATGCCTGACACCTTCTCCAAGATCACCGCGACGGGAATCGGTTATGTTTATTTCTCCGTGTTCAGCGATAATATCGACAGGCTTATTTTCAACGAAATCGACAAGCTGTGCGATATGGGCGCGACCAAACTGATTATCGACGTGCGCGCGAATTCCGGAGGGATGCTCACCATGGCGGACTCCATCGCCTCGGAGTTTCTCAACGACGGGGACGTCATCGAATCCACCAAGCGGCAAGACCGCCTCTCCAGCAGAGCTCGGACCCGCGGTCGGGGCCGCTACTTCGGCATGCCCTTGGCGATCATCATCAACGGCGACTCCGCTTCGGCCAGCGAGGCGCTTGCCGCGGCCCTGCAACATCACAAAAAAGCGATCGTCGTCGGTTCCCAATCCTACGGCAAAGCTTCCTTCCAGATGCCGTTGCCGATCGTCGTGCCGGAATCAGACGCCCAAAACGCCGCCGTCATGGACTATCGCAAGGACGGCACCATGCTCATGTTCACCGAAGGCGGCTGGTATCCGCCCGACGAACGGTCGATCGAGGGCGTCTTCGACCCGGCCGCCGGCCGCAATATTCCCGGATCCGGGGGCATCGTGCCCGATCAGATCGTCGAATTATCTCAGGAAGATGACGAGAAGATCATGACCGGACTTCGGACGCAACTGTCCACGCAGATCCCTTCCCAAGTCGTCGACTTGCAGCTCGACAGGGCGATCGAAGTCCTCCAGCGCCCCTAACATAACCGGGGCCTGCCTAGACGGCGTCGACGGGGGGCAGGCCGGCGGGAGCGTCGGACAGGTGCCGATTGACCAAGTCAAGCAGCTGGCTCGGATCGAACGGCTTGCTTAAGTAGGCGACGGCGCCCAGTCTCTTGGCCGCGGCCTCCACCTTCGCCTTATCCTGGGCCGAGATCACGATGATCGGCACTTTGGCGACGAGTCCTCTCCCCTGGAACAGCTTGATGACATCGTGCCCGGAGGAGCCGGAAAGACCTAGATCGGTGACGATCAGGTCGGGCTTGCGCGCAAAAACATCCTTGATGATGTCGAACCCGCTCGGGCCTCCGTACACATCATAACCCTGGGCGATAAACTGCGCCGTCAGAACCTCGCGCAGGTCGCAATCGTCCTCGAGAATCGCGATCGTCTTCTTCGTTTTCACAGTGTCACCTCTTTACCGCAAAAGTCGCCGCGTATTAATTCTAGCACACGGGCCGGTCTGTTGTAACGCTTAGCCGATGCGCCCCAACAACTCCGCAAGCTCCTCGCGGAACGCTCTGATTTGCTTGCAAAATGACG
>JBBTJN010000133.1:0-20284 GCA_038059415.1 Elusimicrobiota bacterium
TGCAACTGCAGGTCAATGCGGCGCTGGGCGTAACGGCTTGCACGTCGGATTTAAATCGCGACGGCGTATGCAACGTCATTGACGTGCAGAGAGATGTCAATGCCAGCTTGGGAGGACCGTGTCTCCTCGGTCCGTAAACGGTGACCGATATCCGCTTGAGCCCCAGACGTTCCAGCATTTTGCTGACCACGTGCGTAGCGCCCAAGCGGTACACCTGCGACACGGAAACATCTTTGCTCAAGTCGATGAACTGCTGCTTGACGGCAAAACGCGCCAAGGATTTCACCAGACCGTCGATCTGCCCCGTGGCTTGCAGCAGGTCAAGCCGCCCCAGCGTGAAAAGAATTTGTTGTTTGACTTTGCCGCTATCGCGGTAGCTCCGGACAATTTGGAGATATGCGGTGCCGCGGGCGTTGCGGTTGACGCGGATGACCGTAGCGGCATTACAGAAAAAGGACGGCCTGCCGTCAATGACAAATGGCGTGTTTGCGAAAGATTGTGTAACTACGTTTTCGAGTTTTTGGGCTAGGTCTCGTCGAGAGGCGGGGTCAAACTAGCCCGGAACTGTCAAAGTCGGGACTAATGGAAGGCCGTTAGGAACTCTCGGGCGACAGGCGTGGTTTTTCGAAGTCAGCCTACCGGAAGAAGTCCCGCACCATCCGGGTGAGGCCCTCGGCGGCCTTCTCGGGGATTTCCTCGCCTTCCCAGTTAATCGAGAAGTGGGCGTTGCGCTGGGTGGGCTTCACGAAGGACTCGTACATGGGGAGGACCGTCGCGAGGATTTGATGCTTGGCGCCCTCGACGTCGCGCCCGCGCTCGCCGATGTCGCGCGAGATGCGGCGCAGGGCCGCCGTCGCGATGCCCGTGGAGACGAAGATGCGGCAATCGTAGCGGGAGAGGAACTCCTTGTTATAGAGCGCGTACAAGCCCTCCACGACGATCAACTGGGCCGTCTGGATCACGCGCGGCTGCGCCCCGCGCGTGTGCGCCTTGAAGTCGTAAACGGGCTGCTCCACGGCGCGGCCCGCGCGCAGGGAATCAAACTGCTCGAGCGCCAAGTCGAAGTCGATCGCATGGGGGTGGTCGAAGTTGTACTCCCGCCGCTCGTCGAGGCTGAGGTGGCCCAGGGGCCGGTAGTAGTTGTCGAGCGAGAACATGCACCCGGTGACGCCCGCCGCCGCGCACTGCTCGAGAACCTTGCGCGCGAAGGTCGTCTTCCCCGAGCCCGACCCGCCCGCCACGCCCACGATGAATCTGCGCTTACCGCTCATGCTCGATGCATTTTAGCAATTCCCCGGTCCGTCCGCGGCCCCGGCCTCGGCCGCCACGACCCGCTGGCTCCGCGTATGCGCCGCGCCTCCCGTCGGCTGCATTTCCAGCCCGGCAATTCCACCCTTCTCGTACCTCGTCGTCCAATCGGAAACCGCTGTCCCAGAACCTCCGTACAGCGACTTCACCTCGTCCAACGTCAAACCGCTTGCCTTGCTTGCACGATTTCTAACTTCTCAGATATGGCCCTCGCCTTCTTCAACGACCTCTTCGTTTTCATCTCTCCTCCTCTAGTCTAACGCCATTCTCAGGGAGAGATGTCAACAGATCAAACGGCCACGGGACGTTTCAATTGAACGGGACGAGATAGGAGTGAGAGTTAAGAAGTATAATTTTTCCCGGTGGTCAAGTCGCTTTCCAGGCGAGATTTCTTCGTTCTGTTTTACCTGTCCCTGGCGTATTGGGTTGCAGTCCTTCTTCTGCCTGCGTTGCCAGGCATACCGCTGAACGATGATTGGGCTTTCGCATCCACCGCCTACGGATTGGCGCACAATGGCATTCTGCGGCTTTCCGATGCTGAAACGCCAACCCTTGTCGTCCAGGCGCTGTGGGGCGCGGTCTTCTGCCTCATTCAGGGTAGCGGCCCTTCGGCGCTGCGCCTCTCGACTCTTTCGTTGGCTTGGCTAGGCGGGATCGCCTTTTACGTCGTCGCCCACCGCGCGCGTCTGGCGCGCGGGGCGGAGGCCGAGCTTACGGCGCTCTTCCTCTTCAACCCGCTTTACTTCGTCTTATCGCCGAGTTTCATGACAGATGTCCCGGCTCTCTCGATTGGTTTGATCGGCCTGGCGTTTGCTTGGCCCGGATTGGAGGCGTCAAGGCCTGGGCGGCTTGCGATCGGCTCGATTTTCTTCGCCCTCTCCTATGGCGTGCGGCAGAACGCATTGCTCTGGCCGGTTGCGCTCACATTTTATCTTTGGAAAGAGGGGCGGTTGGACCGCCGCACGGCCATGGAACTATGGACGCTCCCTCTCCTCGCACTGACGACCTATGAGGCTTGGTATCACTGGATTCATGGCGCCACTCTCAACCGATATGCGCTCATCTTTGGCGCCCGCGATCTCCCAGCATCATGGCCAATGATCTTACTCTTGAGAGTGGCCGCAGGCGCTCTCTACGCCGGACTCTTTGCACTTCCCTTATCATTGGCATTCTGGGCGGATCATCCAATGAAACGCTTTGCCGTTGCGCCCAGGCGAGAAGGTCAGTTGGCGCTGGCATTGTCCTTGGCGCTATTCCCGATCATCATCCCAATATTGGGTGGAGGGCTCCCCCTGCCTCGAACCCTCTCGCCTGATAATCTCTTCGGCCCCGCTCTCTTCGACGTTTGTTCTTATGTCAGTTCTTTAGGTTTGGGGTGCTATAACATCGAGGGCGGCTCCGCGCGTTTTTCCGCGACCTGGCTGCCGCCAATTCTGACGATGCTTGCCTTATGGTCGTGGGCCACTTTGACATATGTCTGGATCTTCACGCGGCGTACATCGGCTCAAGCGCTCGTCTGGCCGCTCGTGATCATCGCCGCGGTGACGCTGCCGGCTAAGTCTTTTTTCGATCGCTATTGGCTTCCCCTGGTTCCCGCCGTCCTGGCCACGGTCGCAAGCGGCCTGTCGCCATCGAAGCGCACGCTCGCGGCGCTGCGTGTTGGCGGATTGGCTTGCGCCGTAATCGTATGGGCGGCGACAGCTGACTATATGCGTTCGACCGCGGCTGCATGGCGACTGGGCGAAACAGCCGTCGGCATGGGTCTGGCCGCGATCGAAGTGAAAGCAAGCCTTGATTGGTGTTTGGCACACGAGTGGACGATGCAGGCTGACTGGCTCAAGGCGTCGGGTGGAAGAGACCTATCGCAGGTGCCGATGACCTGTCTGCATCGGCCGCGAGCGATCGTTTCATTCCGCGAGAAATTTCAGCAGCCGAGGGAAACTCTGGCTTCCACTTCTTTTTTTTCCCCGCTGACCATGCGTCACGAGACCCTCCATCTCTACCAGTTCCCCTGAGCCTTTAACAAGGCACGAGCGGCATGCCTCTGAGCATCATCGTCAATTTTTCGGACGGGACATGCTTCCGGGCATAGGCGGCGAGCCAATGCGCGAGTTCGCGGCTCTGCGACGCCGCGATTTCCGTATTCTGCGTGGAAATCCAATCCGCCGCGCGAGAACGGCCGCAAAAAAGACCGAGCACGAACGAGAGCGCGGCGTGGGTTATGATCATTCTGTTCGGAGTACAGTCAATTTCCGCCGCGTCGGTCACAACCGGTTTCGATATTGCTCAATTTGGTAGCATAAGGGTTATGAACCCGCCGGCGCCTCCCGGCCGTCTCCGCGATTTGACCAGCCTCGTGGGCAACACGCCGCTGCTGATCGTCGACTTCGAGTATGACGGCAAGCCCCGTCGACTCTATGCCAAGGCCGAGAATTTCAATCTGACGGGCAGCATCAAGGACCGCATGGCCCTGCACATCCTGGCTCGGGCCTACGAGCGCGGCCTTCTTCGCCCCGGCGCGGCCATAGCCGAGGCCACCAGCGGCAACACCGGCATCTCGCTTGCCGCCATCGGCCGCGCTTTAGGCCATCCGGTGCACATCTTCATGCCCGATTGGATGAGCCAGGAGCGAAAGGACCTCATCTACAGCCTTGGCGCCAGAATCCGTCTGGTCAGCCGCGAAGAAGGGGGGTTCCTGACGAGCATCAGGCTGAGCGAGGAGTTCGCCGCCGCGACTCCCGGCTGCTTCCTGCCGCGGCAGTTCTCCAACGAGGACAACGTGGACGCCCACGCCGAGACCACCGGGCCCGAGATTTGGCACCAGCTGCAATCTCTCAAGCTCCAGCCGGGCGCCTTCGTCGCGGGGGTGGGCACCGGGGGCACGATCATGGGCGTGGGCCGCCACCTCAGGAAAGTATGCTCCGCCGTTCGGCTCCATCCCCTGGAGCCATCCAACTCGCCGACCTTGACTACGGGCTACAAAGTGGGCAAGCATCGCATCCAAGGCATCTCCGACGAGTTCATCCCGGACATCGTGCGCTTGGGCGATCTTGACGCCATCGTCTCCGTCGACGACGGCGACGCCATCCTCATGGCCCGCAAGCTCGCCGCGCAGTTGGGGCTGGGCGTGGGCATCTCGAGCGGCGCCAACTTCCTCGGGGCGCTCAAGCTTCAGAACAAGATGGGCCGCGATGCCGTGGTGGTGACCGTTTTCCCCGACGACAACAAGAAATATCTCAGCACGGATCTGATGTGCGCTCAGCCCGAGCTGCCCGGCTTCCTGTCTTCACGCGTCGAACTCAAGGGCTTCAGCGCCCTTCGGCGCTCCTGCCGGACCTGTCAGCGTCCCTTGTAGGTCGTCAGGGTGCGGATGTACTGCCGGCGCTCGAAGGCGCTGGGGTCGGCGCAGTTGCGCTGGCTCATGCTACCGCGCATCTGGGAGACCGAGACGTAATCGCGTTCCTCCATCCAGCGCACAAGCTCGGTTTCAATCGTCTTGATGTGCTCGAATCCGAATTTATAGAGCGCCGAGCACAGCATGGTCGTAGTTGCCCCCGCCATCAAGAGCTTGAGTACGTCCACGGCGGTGTGGATGCCGCTGGTCGCCGCGAGGTCGGCCTTGACCCGACCCGACAACACCGCCGTCCAATGCAGGGGCAGGCGCAGGGCCTGGGGCGTGCTGAGCAGGAGATTGGGTCGAACCTCGAGGCGCTCGAGGTCAAAGTCGGGCTGATAAAAGCGGTTGAAGAGGACCAGCCCTCCCGCCCCGGCGTCGTCGAGCCTCTTGGCCATGCTCGCCATGTTGCTGAAGAAGGGAGCGAGCTTGACTGCGATGGGGATGCTGACTGCGGAGCGCACGGCGCTCAGAATATCGACGTGGGTCTGCTCCACCACAGCACCCGGCACGGCCGGGTCGGTGGGGAGGTAGTAGATGTTGAGCTCCAGGGCGTCCGCGCCGGCGCTCTGGATGTCCTTGGCGTAGCTCGTCCAGCCGCCGAGCGAGGTGCCGTTGAGGCTGGCGATGATCGGGATATGCGCGGCCTGCGCGGCCTTGCGGATGTGATTGAGGTAGCTCTCCGGTCCCCAACGGAAGTCCGAGACCGCCGGAAAAAAACTCTGCGCCTCGGAGAAGGCGTCGGTGTTCGCGCTCAGGTGCGATATCAGGTCGTCGCGGTCTCGCGTGAGCTGTTCTTCGAAGAGAGAACTCAGCACGACGGCCGAGGCCCCGGCGTCCTCCATGCGGCGGATGCCGTCTAGGGTCTCCGACAACGGGCTTGCCGAGCACACGAGCGGCGTGCGCAGCTTCAGCCCCAGATAGATCGTGCTCAGGTCCATGGTCGCATCCTCAGGCCGCCGGGCGCGGCTTGTGCCGGGAGAGGTGCTCGTAGAGCTCCCAGCGCGTCTGTGCGTCCTGCTGCGCCAGATCGAAAAGGGCCTTGGCTTGCGCGGGATTGCTCTTGGCCAGCATTTGGAAGCGGTTCTCGCTCGCCATGTAGGCCGCGAGCCCGGCCGGTCGGGGCGGCTTGGAGTCGAGGATGAGAGGCGCCTCCCCCGCGCGGGCGCGGTCGGGGGAGTAGCGGTACAGGAGCAGCTTGCCCGCGTCCGCCGCGGCCTTCTGGTTCTGCATGCCGGTGCGCATGTCGATGCCGTGGGCGATGCAGTGGCTGTAGGCGAGAATGAGCGCGGGCCCGTCATAAGCTTCCGCTTCGATAAACGTCTTGAGCGTTTGCTCGTCGCGGGCGCCCATGGCGATGGAGGCCACGTAGATGTTGCCGTAGGACATGGCCATGAGGCCGAGGTCTTTCTTCGCGGCGGGGTTGCCGCCGCTGCTAAATTTAGCCACGGCGCCGCGCGGCGTCGACTTCGACTTCTGGCCGCCGGTATTGGAATAGACTTCGGTGTCGAGCACGAGCGCTTTGACGTTCTTGCCGCTGGCCAGCACGTGGTCGAGGCCGCCGTAGCCGATGTCGTAGGCCCACCCATCTCCGCCCACGATCCACACGCTCTTGCGTGTAAGCGCGTCCGCGAGGCCCAGCAGGCGGCGAGCCTTCGCGTCCTTGAGGCCGGCGAGCTTTTTCTTGAGCTCGGCTACCCGTTCGCGCTGCTCGTGAATGTCGGCCTCGTCCTTCTGGGTCGCGTTGAGAATCGAGTTCGCGAGGTCCGGGCCCACCGAGGTGGAGAGCCCCTGCAGGAGCTCGCGCGCGGCGCCGGTCTGGTGGTCGGCGGACAGGCGCATGCCTAGGCCGAACTCGGCGTTGTCCTCGAAGAGCGAATTGGCCCACGCGGGCCCGCGGCCATCGTCGTTCTTCGCCCAGGGAGTGGTCGGCAGGTTGCCGCCGTAGATCGAGGAGCAGCCGGTGGCGTTGGCGATGAGCAGGCGGTCGCCGTAGAGCTGGCTGAGCAGCTTTAGGTAGGGCGTCTCGCCGCACCCCAGGCAGGCGCCGGAGAACTCGAAGAGAGGACGCTGGAACTGCTCGTGGCGAATCGAGCCGGTCTTGATGAGGCGGCGGTCCACTTCCGGAAGCTCGAGGAAGAACTCCCAGTTCTTCTTTTCGGCTTCCTCCATGGGCGCGGCGGGCCGCATGTTGATGGCCTTGAGCTTGGTCTCGGACTTATTGCGCGCCGGGCAGACGTCCACGCAGATGCCGCAGCCGGTGCAGTCCGACACGGACACCTGCAAGGTGTACTTCAGGCCGGTCCATTCTCGGTCCTTGGGCGCGCAGGACTTGAAGGAGGCCGGGGCGCCGGCGAGCAAGGCCGGCAAGTATACCTTCGGGCGGATCACCGCGTGCGGGCAGACGATGGCGCATTTGGCGCATTGGATGCACACCGACTTATCCCAGACCGGCGCCTCTCGGGCCAGGCCGCGCTTTTCCCACTGCGCGGTCGCCGTCGGGAAGGTCCCGTCTACGGGCATGGCGCTGACCGGCAGAAGGTCGCCGTCGCCCGCGCAGATCGGGCCCAACACGCAGCGCACGAAGTCCGGGACCCCAGAGGGAAACGGCGCCGCGGCGGGCAGCGACCGCGTCTCGCCCGCAGGCACGACCACCTGGTGGAGGTTCTTTAGACTCTCCTCGACGGCGAGAAGGTTCTTGCTGACCAGCTCCTCGGATTTCTTGCCGTAGGCCTCGCGGATGGACTCGCGAATGGCAGACACCGCCCGCTCCTTGGGGAGCACTCCGGAGATAGAGAAGAAGCAGGCCTGCATCACGGTATTGATGCGTCCGCCCAGACCGTTCTCGCGAGCCACGCGGTAGGCGTCGATGATGAAGAATCGCAGATTCTTGTCCCGAATAGAATCCTGATCATCCTTGGGCAAGGTCTCCCAGGCCTCGAGCGGCCCCGCGGCGGTGTTGAGCAGGAAGACGCCGCCGGGCGCCACCATCTGCAGCATTTTATAGCGGCCTACGAACGAGGTCTGGTGGCAGCCGAGGAAGTTGGTCTTCTCGATGAGGTAGGGCGCGCGGATTTGCCTGGGGCCGAAACGCAGGTGCGAGACCGTCATGGCGCCTGATTTCTTCGAGTCGTAGACGAAGTAGGCTTGCACGAAGGACTCGGTGTGGTCGCCGATGATGTGGATCGTGTTCTTGTTGGCGCCCACGGTGCCGTCGGAGCCCAGCCCGTAGAACACCGCGCGCACGACTTCGTCGCCTTCGATGGACCAGCCGGCATCGTAGTCGAGGCTCAGATGGGTCACATCATCTTTTATGCCGACCGTGAAGCGCGGCTTCGCGGCGGGCTTGGCCAGTTCATCGAAGACGGCCTTGGCCATCGCGGGCGTGAATTCCTTGGAGGAGAGCCCGTAAATGCCGCCGATCACTCGCAGGTCCGCGCGTGCGCCGCGCTGGAACGAGGCGATGGCGTCGAGGAACAACGGCTCGCCCGAGCTTCCGGGCTCTTTGGTGCGGTCGAGGATGGCGACCGCTTGGACGGTTCGCGGCAGGGCTGCGCAGAACAGCGCCGTGTCGAAGGGACGGTACAGGCGGACCTTCAGCACGCCGATCTTATACCCCGTCGCGTTGAGCGCGTCCACGGTCGCGTGGAGCGTCTCGGCGCCCGAGCCCATGGCGACGACGACCCTGTCGGCGTCGGGCGCGCCGTGATATTCGTATATCTTGTAGGCGCGGCCCGTGAGCTTGGCGAAGCGGTCCATCGTTTTCTGCACGATGCCGGGGGTCGCGTCGTAAAAGGGGTTGGCCGCCTCGCGTGACTGGAAGAAGACATCGGGGTTCTGCGCGGTGCCGCGCAAAACAGGGCGATCCGGGGTGAGAGCGCGCGAGCGGTGCGCCTCCACCAAGGTCTCGTCGATGAGCGCGCGCACGACCGCGTCGGACAAGGTTCGGATCTTGTTGACCTCGTGGCTGGTGCGGAAACCGTCGAAGAAGTGCATGAAGGGCACGCGCGTCTTCAGGGTCGCGGCGTGCGCCACCAAGGCGAGGTCGCTGGCCTCTTGCACGGAATTGGAGGCGAGCAGAGCCCACCCGGTCGCGCGCGCGGCCATGACGTCGCCGTGGTCGCCGAAGATGGACAGCGCGTGCGTTGCCAGCGAGCGGGCCGCGACGTGGAAGACGGCCGGCGTCAACTCGCCGGCGATCTTGTACATGTTGGGGATCATCAGCAGGAGGCCCTGCGACGCGGTGAAGGTGGTGGCCAGCGATCCGGTCTGGAGCGCGCCGTGAATGGCGCCCGCCGCCCCTCCCTCGCTCTGCATCTCCATGACGGAAGGGACGTCGCCCCACAGGTTCTTGCGTCCTTGCGAGGCCCACTGGTCGGCCCATTCGCCCATCGCCGAGGAGGGGGTGATAGGGAATATGGCGACGACTTCGCTCAGGCGGTACGCGACGTCGGCGACGGCCTGGTTCGCGTCGACGATCTCGTGTGTGTCGGGCATAGCCTCTCTAGGCTCGACAAAGCAACAAAACTGCCAGGCTGTTGAGCGCTCACGTTCCCGGCCGGGCGCGGGGGAGGGACTTCGGAACCCACATGCCGCCGACGCGGCCGGTCATGATGGTCTTGCCGTCCTTCGGGCCGCCGTCGAACTGGAACTCGATGGAGCTGACGAGCTTGCCGTCGCGGAAGTAACCCTCGGGTTCGAAGCTGGCCATGCACGCGACCTTGTCGCCCGCGCGCACGGTCTCGAAGAACTCGACGCCGTCGACCTGAGTGAAGAAGCCGACGAGCTGGTCGATCGCCTCGGGGGTCATCGTGAGCGCCATATGATAGATGCACCACGCCACGCTGCCGATTTGCGCGCCCATCTCCACCATCAGGAAGGGGGGCGCCAAGGTATCGTCGGCGCTGTAGCCGGCGCAGTCCTCCGATTTCCAGGTGTAGTTTCCGACGATGTGGTCGGCGTCCACCTCGACGATCTCGTCGATGAAGCGCATCGGCTGCCGCTGGGGGACGAGGGCGAGGATCTGAGCGGGCGTCAACGCTCTCATGAGCCGGCCTCCGAACGCATCTTGAGCTTTCCGCCCAGGGCCATATCGCTCGGGAGCGGATAGCCCGAGTAGCGGATGTTCTTGTGGCAGCCGACGTTGAGATTGGCGCAGGCGAGGATCAGGCGTCCGCCCGCGTGGACCTTGGCGTCGGCGCGCACGAACGCGTCGCCGTTGGGCGCGCGCGAATAGCGCACGATCGTGATCTCGTAGCGGATGTCGCGGTCCTCGGGCAGAATCTCGCCGAACACCTCGACGCGCTCAAAGCCCAAAGCGCGGCCGGTGCCGAGGTTCTGCCGCCAGGTGAGGAACAGGCCCATCAGCTGCCATAGGGCATCGATGGAGAGGACGGTCGGCTTGTGGCCCGGAGTCATTGGATAGAACCATTCGAGAGGACCGTTGTCTCGCGTCGCCGAGATGCGGCCCTCGCCCGTCGCTTCATCAAAGGTGATGCGGTCGATCGCGCCGACTTCGAGCATGAGCGAGGAGGGGAGAAGCCCGATCTCCAGGCCCGGTGCGTCGATGAGCGTTCCCTGCGCGATGGCTATGATCTCGGCGTGGGAAAACTTCGTTTTCGCGGAGAACTCGTCGTAGGTGAGCTTGCGGATCGGGGCGTCGTCGGCGGGGGGGGCCGCGCTCGGCTTCGCCGCCGCGTCGTCGATCCAGAAGGCGGTCGCGATCGAGACGCTGCCGATCGTGTACACGGGGGTGCCGTCCACGGAGATCGTCGCCTTGCCGGTCAGCAGGGTCTCGCCGTCGGAGGTTTCTTGCGAGACGATATCGACGATATAGGTGATCTTCTTGTCGTAGGGACGAATCTGCCCGAAGAACGAGACGTTTTCCATGCCCAGCGTCCTGGCGCACCCGATCAAGCCGCGCCAGGCGGCGAAGAAGCGCAGACACTGCCAGGCGGCGTCCACGCCCCAGCAGCCGGGCATGACGGGATCGCCGTTGAAGTGGCAGGGGTAGAACCAGTCGTCGAGCTCGTTGTGGCGCACGGCTTCGATGCGGCCGGTGCCGGAGACGGCGTCCCAACGGATACTCGTCACCTCGTGGAAGGCGATGAGCAGGGCGGAGGGCAACTCGGGCAGGCCGGCGGGGGCATCATCGAGAAGTCGCCCCGTGGCGAAAGCGGAAATCTCGTCGCGGCTGAATTGGTTCCGGGTCTTGAAGTCCTCGAATTTCATGGGGTTTGTTCGCGACAGTATACTATTGATATCGACGGGTCGGTGCCCTATTGTGTGCATCCTTGCGCGCGCGCCGTTTGTCAGATCTATACATGGTACGTGAAGGAAGAGAGATGTTTTGAATGAGACGGGGACTCGCCGCTTGCCCGGATTGTGGAGCTGCGGGAGGAATTCTCCGCGGCGTTGGAGGTGGGTAGCGCGGTGCGCTTGCGTGTCCCGCAACCAAAGCCTCTCGTGGAATTATTTCGGGAGCGGGCTTGAGGTAACCGACAGGAACTGCACCTCGATATCGGCCGAGCCGCGGCTGGTGGCGTCGCCAAGAAAGAGGTAGTCATGGATACCGTAGACAAGGCCGCGTTGAGAGTAATCTTTGAGCGCGCCCCCCAGAATTAGCTTGTCTTTGACGTAAAGCTCGTAGGCATCGCCGATGATTATAAGCTCATAGTCGGTCATGGGGCGGGTGTCGAATAGAACTCCCTCGCCGTGCGTGAAAAGCGGCTTGTCGGTTTGGGCCCATATTTCGTCTTCCCAAAAGGCCAGCTCCACGCCTTTGAGGTCGTCGGTGATGACGATGAGGCTGCAGCCGGAACGGTTTTTGCTGACATGGTTTTCGCTATGAATCCGCATGCGGAGGTGAACGGCAAAGCCGGCGTTGCGGTCGAGCTTCGGCAGATTGATGAATCCTTTGGCGAATTTCCCGATATCGTGCGCGGCGACATAGCCGGCCATGTCCTCCATGGCGTCAGTGGTATAGAGCCTCACGCCGTCGGCGACTCTGCTCTGGATCGTGCTTGTGCCCTCAACCATCGTCAAGAGATAGTTTCTGGTCGCGTCCTGGCGCGCGGCCATATAGAGCCAGAGTTCCCAAGCCGCATTTTGTCGGGGACTGCCGTCGAATATGACAAACGGAAACTGCTGCCCGGGTATGATCTTGAGGCTGGGCCGGGTGACTGTTTTTGGAAAGTGAATGATTTGACGAGCCTTTTCAAAAGATTCATTGAGCGTCTGTTCATTGAGCGTTTGCCCGAAGACGGGGGCAACGCAGAGGCACAGACACAGATACAGGCCTATTACCACTTGCGTCTTTGCATTCCCTTGACGAAAGGACGCGCCGGAGGGGTCGTGCTTTCCTTTTTTTCGGAATTCAAGATATCCTTGATCTTTTTGCATAATTTTTTGACGAATGCGGCGATCTCATGACGATACTGGTAAATGACCGCCCCTGCGTACAGTATCGATCCGGCCGCGAGGAGATACGGAGCGGCCGCCATCACCGCCAGAGAGATCAATTGCAGGGTTCCCCCGCCGATCTTGACTCCGCCGATGATCGTTCTCTCGTTGAAACCGCTCTTGTGGGTCTTGCGCGCCAGAATGACGCTGCTCACGATGTTCCACACACCATCAGTGACCGCGAGGACGCCCCCGACCGCCGTCAAGGCCGGGCCGATATTGGCCGTGTGCAGCGCCGAATCGGCCTTGCCGCTCCAGGAGAACGTCCTATCGACTACCCGCTGCGCACGGATAAATTCAACGCCGGCGGTGATGTTCACGGCCGCGACTGCGCTGGGGAGGATGAATGAGGCGGTTTTCTTGGCGTTACTGCCGTCGAAGACGACGCCGCCGCCGTGAGCGAAGGAGGCGACATCTGGAATTGCGGCGTTAAAATTGTGGTTAACGGCCTTCGCCGCGTTCACCTGAGCCGACTCACGGGCCTGACTGTTCAGGAGCGCTAAACCTGTCGGAGTCGGCTTTTCGCGTTCGTCGACGTATTGTTTCCAGAAATCGCCCGCCAGGATTTTAATCTCACCGACCTGTCTGCGCCGGGTCCGCTCAAGAGACCTCACGAGCGACGCCACTACGCTTTTGCGATCTGTCGGCAGGGAGACGTATAAGCTTAGGTCGACATCCCAGCGTTGCAGGACGACGGCGTCGAGGATGACAGGCGCGTCCGTCTCTAGAGAAACCGGGGCGGACTGGCAAAAAGCGGACCCCGCCACGCTCATCGACACGAGCATGCCTAGGAATCCATTCCGGGTGGCGGCATTTCCCTTGTCCATGGCTTTTTGGTCTCGACACCAGGATATATCGCCGACGACAAAGACGCCTGGGTCTTTTGGGTAGGAATATACGCCGATGGACCCAGGAGGTCGTGGGCCCTGGTTGCAGACGACTGACGCTTGAAGATTTAGGTGTAGGGGACGCCGGCGCCCGCGGCCGCGCCGGGGGCGAGGCCGCGCTCGCTCGAGTACCACGACCAGGTCACCGAGACAAGCGCCTTGACGATGCCGGCGGCCGGCACGGCGAACACAAGGCCCAGGAAGCCGAACATCTCTCCGCCGAGGATCAGGACGAGGAGGTTCGTCATTGCGTGCATGTGCAGGCTATGGCGCGCGATGAGGGGCTGGATCAAGGTCTCTTCGAGGCCTCGTATGGCGAGGAACAGAAGCGCCACCTTCGCCGCGGCCATCGCGGCGCCGAACTGGTAGAAGGCCATCGCGCTGCCGACGAGGATGCCCATCACGAGCCCGAAGTAGGGGACGACGGAGCTGAGCGCGGAGATTGCGGCGATGATCAGCGCGTTGTCGACGCCGAGCGCGATCAGTCCGAGGAAGGAGAGGATGAATATAATCGTGACCACGATGATGAGGCCGCGCAGGTAGTTGCCCAGCGCCATGTCGATCTCGCTGAGCAGGTGGATGGCCTGCTCGACGAGGCGGCTGGGGCAGGTTTGGATGATCCTGTCGACGCCGCCCGGGCCGTCGAGCAGGAAGAAGAAGCCGATAAACGGCACGAGCAGGGCGTGCGCGAACAGCGGGAGCAACGCGAGGATGTGGGAGGGGAGTTCCCGCAGCGTGTTCAGGGCGCCGCTGAGCGCGGAATCGAGCGCGTTCGCGGCGATCTTGGGCGGCAGGGGCAGATTCTTGCTGAGCATCGCCTGCTTCGCGTACGCCGCGCGCTGGAACTGCTGGAAGTAGGCCGGGGCGCGGGTCTGGAACCGCTCGGTTTCCTCGAGCAGGACGGACTTCAGTCCCGCATAGGCGACCGCGGCGAGTGCCAGGGCCGCGAGGTAGCCGCAGAGCACGAGGTGGAAGCGGCGCAGGCCGTGCGCCTCGAAGTAGCTCACGACGGGGTTGAGGACGTAGGCGAAGGTCGCGGCGAGCAGAAAGGGGGTCAGGGCCGCGCGCGCCTGGTAGAAGGCGAAGAGCGCCACGCCGCCCACGAGGAACACGGGCAGAAACGGGAACTCTCGGCGCTTGTCAGTCATTCTTGGCGGTGAGGAGCTTCGAATCGGAGTTGAGGCGGCGCAGGCGCGCCGAGAGCAGGCGGGCGAGGTGGCTCATGATGGTCACGCCGATGCGCGGCTCTCCGCTGAGCAGGGCGTCGAGCTTGCTCTTGTACAGAAGATGGAGATGGGTTTTTTCGGTCGCCTTTGCGGTGGCCGTGCGCGGCAGGGACTCGAGCAGGGCCATCTCTCCAAAGAAGTCGCCGGGCTTGAGGCGGTAGAGGACATGGGGCTGGCCGTCCGCGCCGAGGTGCGTGAGCTCGACGGCGCCGGTCTCAAGGACGAACAGCGCGCGCCCGATGTCGCCCTCGACGAAGATGACCTCGCCTTCCCGGTAGCTGCGCGAGTGGAGCGCTTGCACGAGTTGGCCGAGCTCCCCGTCTCGCAGATCCTTGAAGATGTCAAGCGAGCGCAGGAACTGCTTCTTGCGCGAGAACTGCGGATCGATGAACCAGCGCTTCAGCGATTTAAGCGCGCTCATGTCAGCGGCGCAGCAGAGACACGCAGGCGGAGAAAATCGTCCTCAGCGTCCCGCCCCATCCGGAGCGGAAAGTCTCGCCGACGGCGAGCACCTCCTGGTCCACGCGGTACGCGGCGATCTCGACGGCGGCGGCGGCGTCCTTGACCTTCAGCATCACGAGGGCGAATACGGCGATCATAACGGCCAACTCAAGAACGATCAGAGCGAGACAGACGGCGATAAAGGTGTCCATGGAGGGCATACTATCAAAATTTGTAGGATGCGTTCATGCCCGAAGCGCGCACCGACTGGTCGGCGACCATCAACTTGCCGAAGACCGATTTTCCCATGAAAGGAGACCTTGCCGGACGCGAGCCCGAACTCCTGAGGATATGGGAGGACGCCGGGATATATCAGAAGCTTCAGGAGCGGCAGAAGGGCCGACCGCCGTTCGTCCTGCACGACGGCCCGCCTTACGCCAACGGCGGCATCCACATCGGCCATGCGCTCAACAAGGTCCTCAAGGACATGACCGTGAAGGCCCGCGCGCTGATGGGCCATGCCGCGCCTTATGTCCCCGGCTGGGACTGCCACGGCCTGCCCATCGAGACCGCTTTGCTCAAGGAAATGAAGATGAGCAAGCGCGGTGTGACCGACATCCCCAACTTCCGCAAGGACGCCGCCGCCTTCGCCGAGCGCTTCATCGGCCTTCAGCGTTCGGAGTTCAAGCGCCTGGGCCTGTTCGGCGACTGGGAACGCCCGTATAAAACGATGGCCAAGGGCTATGAGGCCAATATCCTGCGCGCGTTCCGCCTTCTACTCAAGCAGGGCCACGTCTACCGCGGCCTCAAGCCCGTGCTGTGGTGCCCGACCTGCGAAACCGCGCTGGCCGACGCCGAGGTGGAGTACCGGGACAAGACCTCGCCCTCGATCTATGTCGCGTTCAAGATACGGGCGTTGAGAGCCGAGTTCTTGAAGGGCGACAGCCAGCTTCTGGAGAACGCGGAGCTCGTCATCTGGACGACGACCCCGTGGACCTTGCCCGCCAACCGGGCCGTGGCCTTTAATCCCACCCTTCGGTACACCTTGGTCGCCGCCGAGATCAACGGCTTGAAACGCGCGCTCCTCATCGGACATGATCGCCTCGAGGAGGTCAAGGCGATCGTCGCAGCGACGGAGTGGAAGGAGATCAAGACCTGGGACGGCTCGTTCTTCGCCGAGGCGGCGCTCACCTATGATCTGCCTTTCCCGCCTTCGCCCGAGGACCGCTGCGGCCGCGCGGTCGTCGCCGACTACGTGACGGCCGAAGACGGAACGGGCATCGTTCACACCGCCCCGGGGCACGGCGAAGATGACTTTCACACCGGCGTCAAATACGGCTTGGAAATATTGAACCCCGTCGACCACTGCGGCGTGTTCACGGACAAGGCGCCGCGCTGGCGGGGGAAGCATATCTTCAAAGAGGGCAATCCCGATATCGTCGCCGATCTTCTGGAGCGCGGCCTGCTGCTTTCGAAGAAGGACATCCGGCATTCCTATCCTCATTGCTGGCGCTGCAAGAACCCGGTCATCTTCCGCACGACGGAGCAGTGGTTCTTGAAGCTGTCCGAGGCCTTGCGGCAAAATCTGATCGCGCAGATTGAAAAGACCCAGTGGGTGCCTTGCGAGGGCCGCAATCGCATCGCCGCGATGGTGACGATGCGTCCCGATTGGTGCCTGTCGCGCCAGCGCGTGTGGGGCACGCCTATTACGGTGCTGTACTCGGTTTTAAGCGGCAAGGCGATCACCGACGACGCCGTTCTTGAGGCGATCGAACAGAAGGCCGCCGCCGACGGAGTTGATTTTTGGTTCGAGCGCTGGGGCGAGATACTTCAGCCGTCGGACTGGCCCTTTCTTCCCGCCCATCCGGATCTTGCCGGGGGATTCCGCCGCGAATGCGACATCCTCGACGTCTGGCTCGACTCCGGCGTCTCGTGGCTGTCGGTTCTCGGTGAGAATGCGGTCGCCGACCTCTATCTTGAGGGCTCCGACCAACACCGGGGCTGGTTCCAGAGCTCTCTTGTCATGTCCACGGCCTTGCGCGGCAAGGCCCCGTTCAAGGCGGTGTTGACGCACGGCTTCGTGCTCGACGAGAAGGGCCGGGCCATGCACAAGTCCACCGGCAACGTCGTCGCTCCCCAGGAAGTCATAGGGAAGTGGGGCGCCGATCTTCTCCGCTTGTGGGTGGCGCTGTGCGACTACCACGACGACGTGCGCATCTCCGACAAGCTTCTCGAGGGCCCGGCCGACTCGTACCGGCGCGTGCGCAACACCTTGCGCTACCTGTTGGGCAGCGTCGAGGGCTTCGACCAAGCCAAGGCGGTCGCGTACGGCGAGCTCCCCGAAATGGAGCGCTACCTTCTGCACCGCCTGGCGGCCCTGCAGAAGGACGTGCTCGAAGACTACGGCGCGTACCGCTACCGCGACGCCGCGCGCCGCCTCGTGGACTTCTGCGCGTTCGACCTGTCGGCCCTTTACCTCGACGGGACCAAGGACCGCCTCTACACCTTTCGGCGCGATAGCGTGGAGCGCCTAGCGGCCCAGACGGTGATGACCGAGACTCTCGCGCGGCTGTGCTCGCTTCTCTCTCCGATCCTGTCCTTCACGGCCGAGGAGGCCTGGCGATTCTGGCCCGCGCGGCCGTCCGACAGCGTTTTCCTCTGGGACTTGTCGGGTCCTCCCGCCGCGTGGTCGGACCCGCGCCTGGCAAGCCGCTGGGAGAGGGCTCTCGAGCTGCGCGAGCGCGTCACCAAGAAAATAGAGGAAGCGCGTTCGGCCAAGCTCGTCGGGAAATCTCTCGACGCCAAGGTTATTTTAACCGGCGACTGCGCGCAATTCAAAGCCCTTAACCTCGAGGAGCTGTTCATCGTCTCCCAGGTCGAGTGGGGAAGCGGAGGCGATATCTCGATCGTTCACGCCGACGGCGCCAAATGCCCGCGCTGCTGGCGTTGGCAGACCGACCTCGGCTCTAACGCGTCCTTCCCGGAGCTATGCGCACGCTGCGCGCGGCAACTGTAGTCGCGCTGATCGCGCTCGACCGCGCGACCAAGGCGTGGGCGGCGGCCTCGCTGAAGGCCGCCGGCACGATCCCGCTCGTCGCGTTCTTCGATCTCACCTACGTCGAGAACACGGGCGCGGCGTTCGGCATGGGGCGCGGCGCCAATAAATTCCTGACCGCCGTCTCCGTCGGCCTCGTCATCGCCCTTCAGGTCCTGCGCCGCCGCTGGCCGAAGGACGATGTCTGGCTGCAGTGGGGGGCCTTGCTCGTCACGACCGGCGCGGTGGGAAACCTTTACGACCGCATAACGCTGGGCTTCGTCGTGGATTTTCTGCACATCCATCACTGGCCCGTGTTCAACGTGGCGGACTCGTGCATTTCGATCGGGGCGGGGATGTTGGCGTGGGGGATGAAGGACGAGCCGGCTGAGCCCCCGCCTCCGCCCTGAGCGGAGCTTACTCGGGCGGCTTCTTTTCGCTCGTGAGCTTCGTCAGGCCGTAGAACCCCGCGGCGCCGATAATCGGTCCGGCGATGAGCCCGACCGGTCCGAACAGGGAGCCGACGAGCAGGCCGACCATAGCGCCCTTCGCGGCGCTCCCCAGGAGGTCGCGCGACAGCCATTCGCTGTCTTTGTCCTTGTTTTCCTGCTTCTTCGCGATATTTTTATTGTCGGACCCGGAGTTCCCGCCGATATTGGAGACATTGCCAGCTTTGTTCGAATTTTCGGAGTCGAGAGGAGGCGGACCCTGCCGCTCTTTGTTTCCGGAGGGCGGATCCTTCTGCGTAAACGGGTAGCCCTCCCTGCAGAGATTGAAGGCCGATACTGGCAAGCCGACGTTAGGAACATTTTCAGCCGTCGTCAAGTTGAACCCAACTAGGTCCTTCGCATATTTGCCCAGAATCTTCACCGCGTCTCCGCTTTCGTTTATGGCAGCCTCGTTTTTTTGCGTGTTCGCCGTAGTCATGATGTTGGGCGATACAGGGGAGCCGCAGAACTTATCCTTCTGCCAATCCGGTGCCGCAGCGAACGTTGCCTCGGTCAGTGCGACGTAGGGGCCGTCCTTTTTGCGCGCAGCGATCTTGGCCCGAAGCGACGTGAGTAAATTTTGCACGTTCCTCTCTTGGCCCTTCGGGTTCGGAGCGGAAGCGAGGGTCGACTCGTAGATCCTTGTCTCAGATGGAGTCAGGTATTCCATATCTGATTTGAGCAAAAGGGGTTTGGGCTTCTGCTCGTAGACGGCCGTGCCGCCTGTGCTCAGGGTCTGCGTGATGTTCTTCTGGGCGCGTTCGGTCAGGTCCTTGCGCATGGCGGCGAAATTGACCTCTTTATTCCCGGCGCGGCTTGACGCTTCGATGTAGATGTCGAGCTCGCCGTCGAGATAGGTGCGCCACTTCTTGACGAAGAGCTTCAGTGTATCGGGATTAGCGCGCGCGGTGTCGTGCTCCTGGTAGAAGTAGGCGATGTAAATTTCCCCGACCTCGGATAGGAGTCGTCTCAGCACGGCTATCTCCATCTCCGTGAAGCTGGTTTCGGAAGCATTGGCCATCTTGCGCTTGAGGGCAAGGGCCTTGGTCTTGTAATTCCTGTGGTTCTCGAGGGCGAGTTCTCCGGTGGGAATGGAATTGCCCCGACCCGCCTCCTCGCCGGCCGTGATAAAGCGCGCATGATCTTTGTTCTTGGCGTCGAGGCAGTCTTCCGGCCTGACAAAGCAATTGTTGGGATCGAGCATGAGCTCAAACGGGATGACGCGGCGGTGCATCATCGTGAAATGCTTCTTCTCGTATCCGTATTGGATGTCGTGATCGGGCTTATTGGGATCAACCGCGCGTTCGAAATAGTAGTCTCGCGTCGTCCGGCTGGCGTCCTGTTTTAAATTGCCCATCGCAGTGCTGATCGGCGTTTTCTTCTCATTTGTGGGATTATCCACGATGACAAGGACCGTTTTTGAAGCATTCTTGTCTTTCCCGATCATGGCTCCAAGCGAGTCGCCAAGAGAGCCTTTGAGGTCCAATTTCGTGTCGGGGCGCGTGACGGAGTAGACGGTGCTTGTGTTAGGTTTTGCTGTTATCTTGAGTTCGTAAGCGGAAGTAGTGGGCACAAAATAGGGGATGCCCTGGACCTTCGCAGTGGTTTCGCGCTTCAGGATGTAAAGGGGGATGTGGTCGACCTGGGTGCCGACGCGAAACCAGTATCGTTGGGGATTATTGTGTTCATCTATGAAAGTGACGCTTTTCCAGTCTTCCCCGGACTGGGAGACCGGCGCCGCCGCGAAACAAGGCGCCGACAGAGCCCACAGGGCGAGGAGAGCGAGACGAGGGATTTTCATATTAGGTGATATATAAGCCCAAAACCGCCAAAACACAAGGCCTTTTAGCCTTATCGAGTCTTAGGTCTAAAGGCCTACTTCCGGTCCATCAGGCCGACGAGTTCAACGTGGCTGGTCTGCGCGAAGAGATCGACGGGCTGGACCCGGCGCAGTCTGTAGCCGGAGTGGGAGAGGAAGCCGGCGTCGCGCGCGAAGGTCGCGGGATCGCAGGAGACATAGACGAGGCGCTTGATCTTCTTGTCGG
>JBBTJN010000134.1:0-1833 GCA_038059415.1 Elusimicrobiota bacterium
CGGGGTATTTTATTTCTTTAGCGCCGAGCCTGTCATCCTAGACCGAGGATCGGGGGCAAGGCCCCGACGCTATTGACGCGCCGCGTTTGCCGGGCTATCATGCGGTCATGACAAGCCCGCTGTGGCTCGGACTCATCGGCCTGGTCTGCGCAGGAGCGGGATACCTGGCCGCTTTTGTCCGCGAAAGATCTCTGCGGCCGGCGCTGGAAGCCTTGTTCGAGGAGAAAGAGGTCCGTTCCGCGGAAACCGTCAAGCGTCTTTCCGCGAAGAACCAGAAGTTGGAACTGGCGTTGGAACGCATCGAATCGGCGTTCTACGCCACGATGGATCCGATTGTCGCCAGGATGATCATCGATCGGAAGATCCACAACGAGAAGCGCCACGTTACGATCATGTTCGCCGACGTGGTGGACTTCACCTCCGAAGCCGAGAAGCATCCGCCCGAAACCGTCGTGTCCACCCTCAACCAGATGTTCACGGCGATTGATCCCGTCTTTGCCCGCTTCCGCGGCCACATCGATAAATATCTCGGCGACGGACTCATGGCGGAGTTCGGGGCCCCCTATTCCGCGCACAACCACCCTTTGCTGGCCGTTTTGGCGGCCCTGCGCATCCAGCAGCGCATGGTGGAGGGGAAATTTTCTTGGAAGGTCCGCATCGGGATCGCCAGCGGACCTCTGATCGTCGGGCTCATCGGCTCCGAACGCCGCAGGGCCTACACCGCCATCGGAGACGCCGTCAACCTCTCCTCCCGGCTCCAGGTCCTCTGTCCGATAGGCGGCGTCTGCGTCGACGAGGAGGTCTACCGCCTTGTGAAGCGCTGGTTCAACGTCCGGCGCATCCAGGAGGGCCTCGGCGCCAAAGAGGTCCACGTGCTTGAGTCCCAGTTGGGGCTGCTCAACAAGGCCGTCGAGCTCGCCCCGAATTCCAAGCAGTGCCTGGAGGCGGTCAACATCTGCGCGGAGCTCGGGGATGTCGAACGGGCCATGCACTTTCATCAGATTGCGGCTCGCCTGGAGCCCGCTCAGCAGGCCGCATTCGACAACGCGCTCGCGGTCGCCATCCGGGCCTGTAATGAGCGCGCGTTCGTGACCGTCAAAGGGAAGAGGGAGCGCGTCTCGGCCTACGAGATCCAGGGCCTCCGGGATATATGGTCGGACAGGGCAAGGCTCCCCGCGAAGGTCATGCACATCTTCCGCTGGCTCGAGACGGAGCTGGAACTGCCCGAGGAGTGTATTCTGGCCATCGAGGCCATAGAGGGCCGCCTCGGGCGAGCGGCGGTGACGGGGGCCATCAGCGGCGCTGTCGCCGAGCAGCTGGGCCTGGGGGACGCCCAGGTGCGCATGGCCTTCTTGGCGGGATATTTTTGTGACGTGGGCAAGAGGGACGTGCCGGAGCATATCCTCTGCTACGAGGGACGTCTGCTGGACCTGCCGCAGTCGGACCAGGAGCTCCTGCGCAACCATGTCGCGCAGACGGAGAAGGTGATGGAGGAGATCGGCGCGCCGACCACGCCCGAACTGATGCGCGCCATCGCCCATCACCATGAACGCTTCGACGGCACGGGCTATCCCAAGGGGCTTAAGGATGAGGAGATCTCACTGCTCGGGCGCATCGTGAGAGTCGCGGACACCTACGAAGCCATCACCGCATGGCGGCCGCATCAGGATCCCCTGACGCCTCGCGCGGCGCTCATCGAGATCGGCCGGGACATGAACGGAGGCGGCATCGATCCGAAGGTCGGCAAGGCGTTCCTGGAAATGATGGGAGGCCTCCCGTCAGTAGTTCCGTAAACCCGTAAAGCGACCACCCTTCCCGCCGTCGGTAGTCGTC
>JBBTJN010000135.1:0-7694 GCA_038059415.1 Elusimicrobiota bacterium
AGGCCTTCCGCGTCGCCGACGACGTCCTGCGCAAGTCGGTGCAGTCCATCTCGGATCTGATCACCGTGCCCGGTCTCATCAACCTCGACATGAACGATCTTCGCGCCGTCATGAAGGACGCGGGCGAGGCGCTCATCGGCATCGGCGAGGCGTCGGGGCCCGACCGCGCGCTGAGCGCCGCGCGCGAGGCGATGACCTCTCCGCTGCTCGAGAACGTCGTCATCGACGGCGCGAAGGGCCTCATCGTCAACATCGCCGGACGCCAGGCCACGCTGAAGACCTCCGAGATCGAGGAGATCGTGGCGACGATACAGGGCACGGCGAGCCCGGACGTCAATTTCAAGATGGGCAACGTGTACAACGAGTCGCTCGGCGACGCGATTCGAGTCACCGTGATCGCCACGGGCTTCCCCTCGAAGCGCTCGCGCGGAGCGTTTCGCGCCGGCGGCTTGCAACTCGGCCGCGCGGGGCGAGCGGCGCCCGGTGCTGCGACCGAGCCCTCGGACTCCCAACTGCTCAAGAATCTCAACGAGGCGGACCGTTGGACCAAGCCCGCCTACCTGCGCATGAAAGTGAGGAAACTGAGGTAATGACCCTTCAAGAAATGCTCCAAGTCCTGGTCAACAAGCACGGCTCGGATCTGCACATCCGCTCCGGCGGACCGGCGTATATCCGAGTGGACGGCGCGCTCAGCCAGGCCTCGCCGGAGCCGGTCCCGGAGGCGCTCGTCGAGGCGATGCTCAAGCAGATCGCGCCCGAGCGAGCGCAGAAAATTTTCGAGGAGCAGGGCGAGTGCGACTTCTCGTTTCAGGCCGGAGAGGTCGCCCGCTTTCGCGTCAACGCCTTCAAGCAGCGCCAGCGCCTGTGCCTCGCGGTGCGCTTCATCACGACTCAGATCCCGACGCTTCAGGAGCTGCGCCTGCCGGTCGTGACGCTCAAGAAGATTTCCGATAACAGCCGCGGCCTCGTGCTCCTGACCGGGATCACGGGCGCCGGCAAGTCGTCGACGCTGGCCGCGATGATCGACTACATCAATGAAAACCGCGCCGAGCACATCATCACGATCGAGGACCCCATCGAGTTCGTGCACAAGGACAAGAAGGCGATCGTCAGCCAGCGCGAGATCGGCGAGGACACGGCGACATATGCCGACGGCCTTAAGATGGCGATGCGCCAGGACCCGGATGTCATCCTGATCGGCGAGATGCGCGACCTCGAGACGACCCAGGCCGCCCTCACCGCGGCCCTCACCGGCCATCTGGTGTTCGCCACTTTGCACACCACGGACGCGATCCAGACCATTGGCCGCATCGTGGATCTCTTCCCGCCGCACCAGCAGCCGTTGATCCGCGTCCAGCTCGCGGAGAGCCTGCGCGCGATCGTGAGCCAGCGCCTGCTTGCGTCCACGAAGGGCGGGCGGGTTCCTTCGGTCGAGATTCTCATCAATACCCCTCATGTGCGCAAACAGATCGAGGACAATAAATCCCTGGAGATCACCCAGGCCCTGCAGAAGGGGCAGTTCTACGGGATGATCACCTTCAACCAGTCTCTCGTCAAGCTGTTCAAGGACGGCCTTGCGACCGAGGCCGAGGTCCTGTCCGCCGCGACGAGCCCGGACGACCTGAAGCTGGCGCTTCGCGGCATTGAGCAGGAAATCAAGCCGGCCTAATTTTTTCTTCGGAGGTTTTTGACCATGTTCGCCGAAGGCTACATCGGTATCGCCGGAACCATCGGAGTCGGGAAATCCACGCTGACGCAGGACCTCGCCGACGCGCTGAATTTCGAGCCCATCCTCGAGGAAGTGGACGGCAACCCTTATCTTGAGTCCTTCTACGGGGACATGAAGACCTACGGCACCATGATGCAGGTGTGGCTGCTCAACCACCGCTTCCGCCAGCACCGCGAGTTCGTCGCGCGCATCAGCCTCGGCAAGATTCGCGGCGTCGTGCAGGACCGCACGATATGGGAAGACACGATTTTCGCGCGCATGCTCAACGAGCACCCCGACAAGATCATCACCGACATGGACTACAACACCTACCTCGATCTCTTCGACAACATGGTCCTGCGCGAGTTGGTGTTTCCTCAGATCATGATCTACCTCGACTGCAGCCCCGAGACCGCGATCAAGCGCATCGGCTCTCGCGGCCGCATGATGGAGTCCGCGGTCAGCCTCGACTACCTGCGCATGCTCAAGAACAACTACGACCAGTTCATCGGCGAGATGGAGCAGGCGGGCGTGCGCATCCTGCGCATCCCGTGGGAGACGTTCCGGCCCATCGGCGAGGTCGTGCGCATGGTGCACGAGTATTCGCTCAAGCCGTCGAGCTTCACGAAGTGGGTGCGCCCGTTGCGCCGCGCGCCCGCGATGAAGGCGCAAGCCCCGGCCCCGGTTTTGGAGGGCTCCCATGTCTGATCTCATGACCGCCGCCGGCGCCTGGCTTGAGCGGGACGGTTTCCTCATCGAGCCCCGTTTGCGCGCGCTCGGCCTGCGTCACGGATTTACGACAAGACGCATGGGTGCTATGAAGGAGCCTTCCCAGCGTCAGGCCGCGGCGGCTTTGCTGGGCCTGCCCGAGCCGCTGCTGCTTAAGCAAGCGCACGGCGTCGTCATTCACCGCGCCGCGCATTCCGCTCAGGGCTTGGAAGGCGACGGCTGGACGCTCGGCCCCGGCGATGAGGGCCTCTGCGTCGCCGTTTACACCGCCGACTGCATGCCTCTGTATCTCTGGACCGACGATGGACGCCACGCCGGCGTCTTTCACGTGGGCTGGAAGGGCATGGCCGCGGGCATGCCCGCAAAAGCCGTCGCCGCTCTCGTCGAGCGCGGCGCGAAGGCGTCGCGGCTGCGGGCGGCGTTCGGCCCTCACATCGGCGTCGACGCCTACAAGGTGGGCGGCGAATTGGAGAATTCGTTCCCGGCGTCGTCTTTCGCGCGGCGCGACGGCGCAATATTCTTGAATCTAGACGCCGACGCGCGCCGCCAGCTCGAGGGCGCGGGCGTTCCAACGAGCATGATTGGGCCCGAGGCGCCGTGCACCGCGGCGCATCCGGACGCCTACCACTCCTTTCGCCGCGAAAAGAACGACGCGCGCATGCTCGCGTTGCTGTCGCTGGACCGCGACCCGAGGCCGTCATGATCGTTCCGCGGCGAGCCCTGCGCGACGTGTTCCCCTACCAGCCCGGCAAGTCCATCGCCTCGGTTCGGCGCGAGCTGGGCCTCAAGACCGTGGTCAAGCTCGCGTCCAACGAGAATCCGCTGGGCCCTTCGCCGCGCGCGATGGCCGCCTACCGCAAGGCCGAAAAATCCTGCGCCCTGTACCCCGAAGGCACGAGCCCCGAGCTGCGCGCGGGCCTGGCCCGCTTTCATCAGGTCGAGCCCGAGTCGATCATCATCGGCAACGGGTCCGACGAGATCATCCGCCTCCTGTGCGAGGCTTTCCTCGACCCCGACGACGAGGTGGTGGTCTCCCAGCACGCCTTCATCCGCTTCAAGCAGCAGGCTTCGATGATGGGCGCGCGCGTCATCGAGGCGCCGATGACGGACTGGACGCACGACCTGCCGCTGATGGCCCAGGCCGCGAGCCCGCGCACGAAGCTGGTCTTCGTCGCCAACCCGAACAATCCGACGGGCACCTACAACACGCAAGATGAGGTCGAGGCGCTGCTTGCCGCCGTGCCGAAGACCGCGCTCGTGCTCCTCGATGAGGCCTATTTCCAGTTCGCCGAGGGCATCCCAGGCTACCCGCGCAGCCTGCCTGGCCTCGTGCGCCGGCACGACAACCTCATCGTGACGCGCACCTTCTCGAAGGCCTACGGTCTCGCCGGCCTGCGCGTCGGCTACGGCGTCGCCGACCCCGAACTCATCGGCTGGCTTGACCGCATCCGCATGCCGTTCAACGTGAATCTTCCGGCTCAGCGAGCCTGCCTTTCGGCGCTCATGGACGCGGCCTTCGTCGCGCGCACGACGGCCGTCAACGACGCCCAGCGCGCCATCGTCGCGCGCACGCTCGGAGAGAGGGGCTTCGGCGTCGGCGATTCGGCCGCCAACTTCGTCTTCGCCCGCAGCCCGCTGCCGGGGCGCTCGCTGTTCAATGCGTTGCTGCGCCGGGGCGTCATCATTCGTCCGCTCGACGAGTACGGCCTGCCCCACTTCGTGCGCATCTCGATTGGAACCGCGGCGCAGAACAAGTCGCTGTTCGCCGCGCTCGATCAAGTCCTCTCGGAGGCGGCGGTGTGACGAGGAAAAACGGCTTCATCATCGCTATGGACGGCCCGGCCGGGGTGGGCAAGTCCACGGTCGGAGGGCTCGTCGCCAAGAGCCTCGGCTACAAATTTATCAACACCGGCGAGATGTACCGGGCGCTGACCTGGAAGGCGCTCGAAAGCGGCCTCGATTTGAACGACTACGGGGGGGTTCTCGCCCTGGCGAAATCCCTCGAATGGGAGTTTCGTCCCGCCGATGAAGGCGCGACGACGCTGAAGACCTTCATCGACGGCGCCGGCGTCACGATGCAAATAAGGGAAGAGCGCGTCAGCGCGAACTCCTCGCTTGTCGCGGCAAATCCGGGCGTGCGTAAATTTCTTTCCAAGCTCCAGCGCGAGCTCGGCGAGAGCGGCAGCATCGTGATGGAGGGGCGCGACATCACGACGAACGTGTTCCCCGACGCCGACGTCAAAATTTATCTCGATGCGAGCCCCGAGGAGCGCGCCGACCGCCGCTACCGTCAACTCAAGGCCGCCGGTCAGGAGGCGGACCGAGACAAGATTCTCGCCGCGATCCTCAAGCGCGACCTGACCGATCTCAAGCGCGAGATCAACCCGCTCAAGCAGGCGCCCGACGCGTTCGTCATCGACTCGACGAAGCTGACCATGCATCAGGTCGCCGACAAGATTCTGCGCCGCATCCGGGCCGGCGCGAAGGGGAAAGGTCATGGCGCATGAACCCCGCCGACGCCAACTTCCCGCTGCGGATATTGTCCGAGGACCTGGTGCGCGGGCTTTTGACCGCGATCTGGGGCATCAAGGCGACGGGCCTGGAGAACGTGCCGCTGACCGGACCTCTGATCATCGCCGCCAACCATGCGAGCCTCGTCGATGCGCCGCTGGTGGCGGCCGTGATCGCGCCCCGGCGGCGCCCGTTCGCGATGGGCAAGAGGGAGTTGTTCGAAAATCCGATCCTCGGCTGGTGGCTGCGCCGCGCGGGCGCGTTTCCCATCGACCGTCGGGGCGACGCGATCTCGGCGCTGCGCCGCGCGCTCGACGTGCTGGAGAAGGGCGGCTGCCTGGCGATTTATCCGGAGGGCACGCGCGTCAAGCCCGGGCAGAGGCGCGCGCCGAAGGCCGGCGTGGCGTTCCTGTCGGCCCGCACGGGCGCGCCCGTCGTGCCGGTGCGGGTGCTGGGCACGGCCGAATTTCCTCGAAGATCCCCGCTCGAAGTTCGCATCGGGGCGCCTCTGGCGCCGCCGAGGTCGGAGGATCGGCGGACCGGTTTGGCGTACGCGAAGATGCTGATGGAAAATATTTACTCGCTTTGAATACGGCACCGGACCTTCCAATTCCCTTCGGGAATTTGGAAGGTCCGGCGCCGCGCACCAATTAGGAGGCGTAACGATTATGGATCAGAACACGAAGCTGAACGCGAAGGCCTGGGAAGCCGCGCAACCCGAGGAAGGCGACGCCGCCGAGACCGACGCGGATGCCGCCTGCGGCGGTGAAACGATGGAATCCCTGCTCGCCCAACAGTCCGCCACGGTGGAGAAGCTCGCCGAGCGCAAGGTCGCCTGGGTCAAGGTCATCACGGTCACCAAGGATGAGGTGCTCGTCGACGTGGGCGAGAAGAACGAGGGCGCGGTGCCCCTGGTTGAATTTGTTGAAGATCTTCTCTCACCCAAGGCGCCGGCCCCCCAGTCCGGCCAGCGCATCCCCGTCATCAAGATCGGCGGCCGCAACAAGGCCGGGCATGTCGTCCTGTCCCACCTCAAGGCGAAGACGGAACTCGGCTGGGAGATGGCGGTCAAGGCGCACGCGGAGAAGCAGCGAGTGCGCGGCATTGTGAAGTCCTCCGTCAAGGGAGGCTTTATCGTCGACGTGCAGGGCGTCCAGGCCTTCCTGCCCTCGTCGCTCGCCGATCTGCGCCCCGTGCGCCAGCCCGAGAAGATGGTCGGCACCGGCGTGCGCTGCCTCGTCATCGAGGTCAACCAGTCCAAGCGCCAGCTCGTGCTTTCGCGCAAGGCCGTCCTTGAAGATGAGGCGGGAAAGCGCAAGGTCAAGATCATGGAAGAGCTTCGCGGCGGCGAGATTCGCATCGGCCGCATCGTGCGCGTATCGGCCGAGGGTCTGCTGATCGACATCGGCGGCCTTGAGGGCGTCGTGCGGCCCGCCGACATGGCCTGGGGCGCCGCGAAGCCCGGCGCCTTCGAGCGCGGCCAGAAGCTGAAGGTCAAGGTGCTTTCCAAGCCCGAGAAGCCCGGAGATCGCGTGTTGCTCGGCATCAAGCAGCTTCAGGCGAACCCGTCGGACGCGATGCGCAAGAAATTCCCGCCGAAGTCCACGGTGACCGGAAAGATCACGGAGGTCGGCGCCCACGGCGTGCGCTTCCAGGCGGATGCGAAGACGATCGCCTTCGCGCCCGCCGCTGAGTGCGACGCCGACGTGATCTACAAGATCGGCGACGATGCCACCGGCATCGTCGCCGGCATCGACTCGCACGCGTTCGAAGTGCGCGTCTCGCTGGCCCGCTTCAATGAGATCAGGGACCGCAAGCGCGCGGCGCAGTACATGAAGACGCCGCCGCCGCTGACGCTCGGCCAGATCCTGTCGCCGGAGGATGAGGGGTGACCCAACGAGTTGTCGACGAAGTCCGCCTGCAGACGGTCATGAGCTCCTGGGCCTTGGCCGGCGGCTGGCTCAGCGCCCGGGCGGTGGCCGTCGCGGCCGCGCTCGCCGTAGTCACTCTGTTCGGGACGTTGGTTTTCATGCTGCGGGAGAATCCGCTGCCCCGCCGCCACGCGGAATTCCCGTCGCCGCCTCAGGTCGCCTCGCAAATCGCGGCGGCGCAGGAGCGCCTCAAGGCGAACCCGCAGGACATCGCGGCGCTCGTCGAGCTCGGCACTCTGAAATTCGAGAAGGGCCGGGATTCGTACGTCGAGGCGATCGGCGATCTCGAGGAGGCGCGCGACCTTGGCGCGCTCGATGCTCGCATCTTCTACTGCCTCGGGATCATGTACCAGGAAGAGGGCCTGTTCCCGTTCGCTCTGACCGAATACAAGCGCTTTTTACGCCACTACCCGGAAGACAAGGAAGTCCGGATGTTGACGGCGAAGCTGTACTACAAGATGGGGCTCTTCTCGGAGGCGGTCAACGAATATGATCGCCTCAAGTTCCAGGATCCGGCCGATCCGCTCATCGAGGAGAACCTCGGCATGAGCCTATGGGGCGGCAAGCTCACCGACCGTGCCTCAGGCTCTTTCGTCCAGCTCAAAACCCACGGCGGCGACTATGCTCGGCGCGCGCAATTCTACCTCGGCCAGATCGCGCTCGAGGCGGACAAGTACCAGGAAGCCTACGACGCCTTCGTCGCGGTGGGCGTCCAGCCGTTGGCGGGCCTGGACCCTCAGCGCGTCCCGACGGGCCTCGCCATGGCCGCCCAGAAGCTCGGCAAATGGGAAGAGGCGCGCGCGGCCTGGGAAGAG
>JBBTJN010000135.1:7794-18044 GCA_038059415.1 Elusimicrobiota bacterium
CAAGGCCGTCGCGTCCGTGCTCGCGCGCGAGGGCGCGGGCGCCGACATCGTCTCCGGCGGGGAGCTGTGTCGCGCGCTGGGCGCCGGCTTCAGACCCGCGCGCATCGTCTTCTCCGGCGTCGGAAAGACGCAAGAAGAGATGGCCGCCGGCCTGCGCGCCGGCGTGAAGGCCTTCAACGTCGAGTCCTCCGAAGAGCTCGACGCTCTGGCGCGCGTCGCGGGCCGTCTGAAAAAAAGGGCGCCGGTCTCCATACGCCTCAATCCCGACATCGACGCGGGGACTCATCCTCACATCACCACAGGGCGCGCCGAGAACAAGTTCGGCGTGGAGGCCGCTCAAGCCCGCGCCTTGTACCGCCGCGCGGCCGCCGACTCGCGCCTTCGCGTCGCGGGCATCCAATGCCACATCGGATCGCAAATCACCTCGCCAGCACCCTACAGCCGCGCCGCGGCGGCCGTGGCGGGCTTGGTGGCCTCCCTCAAGGAGCAGGGCATCGCGCTCGATTTCGCCGATATGGGGGGGGGACTGGGCATCTCCTACAAAGACGAGACGCCGCTCAACGCCAAAGACCTCGCCCTGACCATCGAAAAGGCTTTCGCGGGCCTGCCCGATCTCGAGCTCCTCGTCGAGCCGGGACGGTATCTCGTCGCCGACGCGGGGCTGCTGCTCACGAAGGTGTTGTACCGCAAGCGCACCTCGAAGCGCCGTTTCGTCATCGTCGACGGGGCCATGACGGACCTCCCTCGGCCCGCGCTGTACAACGCCTGGCACCCCGTGCTGGTCATAGCGCCCCGCCGCGGAAAAAAAGTCATCATGGATATCGTTGGACCCGTCTGCGAGTCGGGAGACTTCCTCGCGCGCCAAAGGCTGCTTGGGCCTCTCCAACGGGGGGACCTTCTTGCCGTGCTCAAGGCCGGGGCTTACGGTTTCTCCATGAGCAGCCAGTACAATTCAAGACCTCGAGCCGCCGAAGTCATGGTGGATGGGGGGAAGGCGCGTCTGGCGAGACGGCGGGAGACATACCGGGACCTGACGAGGGGGGAGATCTGACATGGCGAAAAACAAAAACACCATCAGGAAGGATCGTCCCGCCCCGCCGCTTCCGGAGGAAGCCCTGTCTTCTCAGGGGAAACGACTCGCGTGGGCGGGGGGAGCGCTTGTGATCGCCGGATTTGTACTCCTCTCTTTCGCCGATGCAATGGGCCGCAACCTTCCCGCCTTGATCTCCCCCTTTCTTCTCATCGCCGGCTACGCCGCGATCGGCGTCGGTCTTTTCCTGCCCCCCGATCCTCCCCCCGCCTAAATTCCCAAAAAAACCATGTCAGGCGACGAACTCCCGCAATTGAGCTCCGCTTCCCGATATTTTTCGGGATCCCGTGTGACCGCTTCCCATTTTCCGGGTCCTTGATGGGTTTTTCGGTTTGACCTTTCCCGGCCCTTTTTTGCTTCCATGGTTTTTTTGCAGCGGCCCCGATCCGCCGGAAGTCGGCTGTTTCCTTGTCGGTTTATTCACCGATTCGCCCCGATCCCTTTCATGGTGTTTTCGCCGGGCCGTAATTTCCCGGAAACTGCCCGGATCCGAGCCGTTGTTTCGATCTCTCACCCACCGCCTTCACATGGTTTTTTTGAGGCCCTGATCCCCTGGGTCCCGGGTGCCGGAAAACCTGCCGTTTTTCCGGGTCCGCGCGCCGGTTTTTTTGGCCGCGTGGCGTTTCTGGGCGGCGAAACCGGATGCCCCGGGACGCGCCTTTAATGGGTTTTTTGACCTCCTGAATCCCACCCCGGATCGTCCGATTTTTGACGACTTTTGAGCCGACTTTTTGCCGGCGCGGCCCGGTTCGATCCGATCTCCGCCGAACTTCCAGCCGGATCTCGACTGCCAGTTTAGGATATCTCATAAACCGTGACGTTTTTGTGAAAATATCGCTAGCATTACGTGATAAATCGCGCTAAGTTCCGCGCGACTATCGCTTCGATCGAGTTTGCCGCGCCTCCTCTGCATGTAACATAATAAATATTATCAATAGTAATATCAACCGGGGGGTGGGGCATGCCGCTGCGTCCGGCCGCAAGGCCGCTCTTGCTTAGGGCCGCTTGCCCAGGACGGTCGCCGTCAATTGCTCGGCCAGAAGGAGGGCCTTGATCTTGCCCGTGGCCGTGAGCTCGTAGCGCCGGGCCCGGCGCGAGCCCGAGGACAGAAGCTCTCCTTGGGAGATCGCGTCCTGGAGTGTGCGATCCATGCGCCCGATCGGATATCCCGAGGCGCGCAGCCACTTGGCCACCATGGTCGCCGTGGGTCGAGGCTGGTTCAGGAGCCTCTCTGAGGCCATCAAGAGGACCAGGCAGGCGTCCTTGCCCGCCTTATCTCCGCCCTGGATCTTGCCGCGCAGGGTCAGCCCCCCGCTCTTGGCTTCCACCACCGCGCTCCATTCAACCCGCGGCTCCCCGCGCGCGCCCCCCGTCGCGGCGCCGGCCGGCGGCGTCTGGCGCAGTACAAACTCCTCGCGCTCCTGCCGCACGAACTCCGCTTCGCCTTCGGCCTCGAGCTCGGCGCCGTTGGGCAGCTTGAGCCTGACGCGATGGGAGTTCATGCCTTATTGTCGCATATGTCAACTGAAAGGTCTACAGGCTGGGGATAAGTCGTGAATAGCAGATCTGACTGCGTTCTGCCGTTTTTATAGGCCAATATATCTGTCTTAAAAAAGAGTCTTAAGACATATACGTCGGCATAAGGACGGCGGGCGGTGGATGGCGTGGGGATGACTTCGGGCAATCCGGCCTTGCAGGTCGGGCGCTCAGCAGCGGCGGCAATCGGAGAGGGGTTTTGGCGGTCGCGCCTCCATCGAGCCGGCGTAGTCGCGTGCGGTCGGACGCTCCTCCCAGCTCAACGGCGCGCGACCTCCGTCGATATGCCGGGAACGTGGAGTCATAGTCCTGCCCGGCAAGGACTTGGGAAAAGTCCATGGCGACGAGCCGAAGAAAGCGACCGTACGGCCAAGGGATTGACCGTTTCATGCCGTCTGGACCGCCGCAAGTATCCTGACGCGTGCTTACGGGCCGAGAACACACTGCTCTCCTAAACTGGCATTGACCCCCCTTTGGATGTCGATGACGTTGCAGAAGCCATCGCGGTTGAAATCCGACGCGCAAGCCGCCGCGCCCAGGGCCTGATTGACTTGCAATTGCACGTCCACCACGTTGATCGCCCCGTCCCAGTTGATGTCGCAGGCGGAATAAACGCTGACCGGACCCGAGCCGCCCGCGGCGGCATACTCCCCATCCCCCGGGAATGTCGCCGCGCAGGCATACATCCCAGACGAGATCCCCGCGCTGTACGTCGCCTTCGCCATCCCGAATATATCGGTGACGGCGATCGTGCTCAGCCCGCTGTAGGCGAACGTCACCTCCTTCCCGGCGAGCGCTGTCCCGGCGGCTCCGTCCTTGAGGGTCGCAGAGGCAGTGAACAGCCCGTAGGCCGAAGCGGCGGCGCTCGCCACGGCGAGCGTGGACTCCTTGGCGATCACGTCTCCGGATGTCCCCTCGACGAAGATGGGGGAGCCGCTCAGGCTCAGCCGCGCGACGCCATTGGTGACAGTCAGAACCTCCTGCCGAGGCGATGTCGATGTGGTCGTGCTTTCCACGACATGCGTCACCAGCGCGTAAAGTTCGGGCAGCGGGATCTCTATTGTCGCCGAACCCGACTCGCTCCAGAGCAGATACTTGGCGTTCGCGCCGAAACCGAACCGGCATTGACCCATCGACGTCATACTCGCCGAATCGAACCCCCCAATCTTGCCGGCGGTCAGTTTGTAGGTGTAGTAGGAAGGCTTGGCTGAGGTGCTCAGGGTAATAGGCTGGACGTCGATGAGCCCCATGTCGCTGAACGCCGATGCCTCCTTGGTCATGTCGAAGAGGCTAAGCCACGCGAGGGCTTTGAGGCCGTTGCCCAGCCCCAGGCAGACTCTCTTTGCCACCTCCTGCGCCTGCTTGGCCGGGGAAGGCTCCTCGGCGCGAGGATCCACCCCACCGGTCTCCGTGGAGATGAGCGGCTTGGAGGTCCGGGCGGCCACCCAGTCTATCTTCGCCTTCATCTTGCGGTAATCGTGATAGAGATGCACGTCCGCCAGGTCGTAGCTCCCGTTCTTCAGAACGCTTTCCACCGCGGCGGCGATGGCGGTGTCGCCATCGAGGATAAACTCCAGCGTCCCGGACGAGAGCCCGGCCAGGACGACCTGGATGCTCGCGGAGCCCGACTTGGCGGCGGCGTAGGCCGCGTTCAGCGTAGGGAGATACTCCGTGGCATCGGCCGCCCAATAGAGTCCATGGTCGCTTATCTCATTGTCGATCTGGAGGAAGCGTATCCGACCGTTGAAATAGGCGGCGAAGCCCCCAATAAATCTGACGTACTCCTGGGCGCTCTTGGGCGGGCAGCCCGCCTTCAGGGAATCGAAGGGGGCTGCACAGTTGCTTCCCCAACTCGAGTAGGAGCGCAGGTTGACCAAGGTCTCGATCTTGTCGTCCCAGTAGGGCTTGAGCTTCGCCTCCAAGAGCGCGAATTTGTAGTCACCGTGGACCGGCTCGAGTTCGTCCCAGGAGACGTTGATTCTCACCAGGCCGGCCCCGATGTCCTTGATCGCGGAGCGCGTGGCGGCCTGCTCGACCGGAAAACCAATCACCCCGAGGGAGGGCAAGGCCGCCATGGCGGCGACCGGCCAAGCGCCCAAGACTAAGGATGCCGACAGGAAGAATCGCGGCAGGGACCTAATTCGACTGTGCCGCACTTGGTGTAAGATTGTCACGCCGTTCCGAGAGACTTGATGAACAAAGTAGGAGAAATTAGCCCGCTTCTGTAGGCATTCGCCTTCATGGGCTCAGGGTAGCCCTATTCCCGATCAGCGTCAAGGCCGATTTTCCCGCGCGCCGGATAGGCGCTCCCCGGCCGGACCACAGGACCCATACGCCGCTAGAGCCAAGGACCCTGGGGAAGGTCCTCTCTTCCCCGCATGCTGCCGTTATGAGCAAGGTCGCCGACCTCATGCGCGCCGTAGCCACAGCCCTCGTTTTCTCGCTGGCCCACGGCGCGTTCGGACCGCAAACCTGGGCCCAGGTCGTCGGCGTCGGCACGGTCAAAGTCCCCGTCGGAGGCTCTGCCGCCGCGGCGGTCAATCATTCTTCTTCTCCGTCGAATTCCGTCGCTCCAGCCTCCGCTCTCTCGAATGCGGGTCTCGCCGGGAATCTCTCAGCCCCCCTGCCCCAGATCTCTGTTTCCGTCGCGGCGGCGAAGGATAACGCGGCCCTCAAGCGGACCGACAAGATGCTCCAGGAGACCGACGACAAAAGCCGTCCTCTTGACGCGCTTTATTCCGGACGCGCACGCGGCGCGCTTTCCGATGAAGCTCCGCCTGTCTCAGTCGACGGCTACGCGCTCCCGGACTTGCAGCGCTATTCCATATCGCCCAAGCAGGCGGCGGCCGGCGTGAAGGCGCTCCGGAAGATCTTTGCCGGGGAAGGCCCCGCGCGGATCCTCGTCAATCGCAACGCGGATGACGCCTTGCGCGTCCTGACCGGGGGCGACTTTCCCACCATCCACACGATCCGACGCGATCGGCCCGATCTCCCGCCGGAGACGCGGGAAACATTCGATGCCGTGGCCGCTCGGCGCCGCGGCATCGAGAGGCGGCTCGGGACCTTCGGCGAGGGCCGCTCCGCCGGACGAACGGTCTACGGCTCCGTGCACCTCGGCGACCGCGTGGGGCCGGAGCGTTTTCTCCAGGAAATCATCCAGGGCATGGGCAAGCGCGCGCGCCGGACCAAGCAGACGCAAGGGTTTTATCTGGCCGGCGGCGCCGTGACCTTCGTGATGAAACCCGCCGCGCTGGAGAAGGCGACCTTCCTTCCGGGTGACTCGTTCTTGAAGCTCGGCGCGAAGATCACCGGCGCCGCGCATCTGGCCGAAGTGGCGATGGCGGCGCTGGCTCGCATCGCCTCGGGACACGCGGAGGACAGTGAGCTTCGAAAGATCCTCGGCATGCCGCTCAAGGCCAGGCGCGAAGCGCTCTGGCGAGCGCTCACCTCGGACATCTTTCAGATCGACTACATCGAGGCGCAGCTCCGCAGGCCGACCATCGACGACGTCGACCACATCCTGACCAAGAAAGAGGTTGTCGATTGGCCGTGGGGTTATTTGCCGGACCCCCGCGCCGGCTCGCACGCGGCGGCGCTGAAGAAGGTTCGCGAGCTCGCCGAGCGGCGGGGTATTCCGATCATCGAGAGCTCGGCCGAACTTTTGCCCTCCCCCCGCCGGAGATGGGCGCCGCGTAAAAAGACAGGGACCTGAACATGGAGGCCGGCGGGCGCTAGAAGCGGCCGGAGACTTCGAAGGAGTACTTGCGCGCGATCGAGCGGCCCGCGTCCGTGAAATTGCCGGCGCGGAAATAGGCTATGGCCGCGGCGAGGTTGAGCTGGTCGCGGATGGGGTAGCGCACGCGCACGTCCCATTCCGTGCCCAGGGTGCGCGAGCCTGAGGAGATCCTCTCGGCCTGGTACAGATAAAAGTCGAGGTCGAACGTGAGGCTCTTGTAGGTGGGCGGCGTGTAGCCGGCGCCGACCACCATGAGGCCGCTGGCGCCATTGCGCAGGCCGCTCTTGGCGGAGGTGGAGTAGTTCCCCCCGAACGCGTCGTACGCGGTCGCGGCGAAGAGATCTCCGAAGCCGACGCGCTCGAGTCCGTTGTAGCGGTGGCCGCGGCTGGGGAAGAACGCCTCGTCGGTCGTCGGCGTGCCGGGGTCGTCTCCCGTGCCGCGCGCGACCGAGACGCGGGCGATGCCCTCGCCGGTCCTGAACAGACGCTGCTTCCATTTCAGGCGTACGACCTCGGCGTTGCCGTTGTAGGTGATGTGGTTGCCCGAGGGCGAGAGGCCGGTGGGGGTCGCGTAGCCTTTTTGAATCGCGACCTCGCCGTCGAACACCATCGGCCCGTAGCTGATCTGGTAGCGCAGGCCGGTGAAGCTTCGAAAGGCCTTGGAGACGAGGCAGCCGTCGGCCTGCGGGTTGCCGGCGTAGCCGCAGCCGTAGACGATCTGCTGCGTGCGATCGCGCTCGAAGAGCTGGTTCAACTGCCAGACGCCTTCGCCGGGAACGTCCACGGACAGGCCGGCGAGGTCGAGACTGTTGGGCCCGGAGGCGTTCAAAGGATTGCGGTCGTTGAAGACGAAGCCTTCCATTTTCATGTTCCACCACGGCAGCTCGCCCCGCGCGCTGGCGCCCGTCAGGCCCGCGCCGTCGTCATCGAGTAGGAGCCCGCCGCCGAGGCGGTAGCTCTGCCGTCCGAACGTCGCTTCCCACTGGCGGCCCCAGAGCCGGTTCACCTTCAGGTAGGCGTTCTCGATGAACGGCGTCAGGTCCGCGTTGGGATAGTAGGATGCGACGCGATCGAAGGGCGCGGCGACCGACGAGGTCGAGCCGGACACGCCGATGGCGCGCAGGGCGACGGCGAGGTCCATCGTGGTGTCTTCCCCCCCGCGAGACTCCAGCGGTACCCTGCGCACCGCGATTGCCAGGCGCGCGTCGTTGGCGATAAACGAGTGGGAGTTCTTGTCGTTCGTGTTGTAATTGAGGTTGGAGTAGGAGACCGCCTTCATCTTGTAGGCGGCGCTCACGTCCAGGCTCGCCGCGTGGGCGGCGGCGAAGCCGGAGGCGAGCAGGACGGCGAGCGTAAACGCGCGGCGCATAGTGCGAAATCCTAGCAAAAAAAAAGAACCCCCCGGCCGTTTAGGCCGGGGGGCCTTTTACGTTCGTTCTCGGTGATTCCTAGAACTTGACCTGCACGTCGGCCGCGAGCAGCGTGGCCGGGCTGATCACGTCGTTGGCCGTGCCCTTGCGGTAGTTCTTGATGTACATGCCGGGCTGGAAGCTTCCGGCCGTCAGCTTGAGCGAGACGTTATCGGAGTGCTTCCAGTCGGCCGTCACGTCGATTTCCGAGCCGATGCGCTTGGAGGGCGTCTGTCCGGCCACGCCGTTGATCGTGATGGGAGCGACTCTGTGAAACGAGACGTTGTAGTACTGCACGCCCGTCGTGAGCTTGTTGAGCGCGGCCGGGGTGGCCTTCACGCCGAAGCCCCAGATGACGCGGTTGGTCAGGCCCTGCGACGTGGTGACGTTGCCGCTCGCGGCCGGGAGGCCCGAGGTCGACTGCGCCGCCGAGTTGTTGTGGAAGCGCGCGTAGAGGGCGCCCGGATGCCAGCTCGTCGCAATCGCGTTGAACTCGGTGTTCTTGTTGTCGGAGCCGCCATTGGCGGCGCCGGCGCCGCTCCCGTCCTTGTCTCCGGTGCCCGTGGCGAACTCGAACCAGGGGTTGACCACGGCAGCGTTCTCGATGTCGAGCTTGTATCCCGCCTTGCCGTAGAACGCGGTGCCGCTGTAGTTCTTGTGCCAGCCAGCGACCGTGCGGTCCTCGCCGAAGTTCTTGGCGAGCTCAACGCGCGCCGAGAAGCCGCCGGCTGCGATGTTGGCCTTCAGACCCGCAATCCACAGGTTCGTGTTCTTGCCGGTGGCGGTGCCCGAGCCGCCCACGGCATGCGTCACCTGGTTATAAACGTACAGCGTGGGCTTGACCATCTCGTGCATCTTGCAGGAGACGACGATGCCGCGCAGGTCAGTGGCGGCGGTCGTGCCGTCCGTGACGATGCTGCCGTCGGCCGTCTTGCCGGCGATGCCGATGACGTTCATGTGCTCGCTGGACCAGTCGGCGCGGAACATGTCGATGGCCGTCACCGTCAGACCGTAGTTGCCGCGCGGTCCGAAGTAGATGATGGGGTCGCCCGGCTCGCCGTAGAACTGGCGGCCCATGGTCATGTCGAGCGCTCCGAACACCTTGTCGACCTTGATGTTGGCTTCCTGGACGGTGATGTTGGTCTGCAGCGTGTTGAGATCTTCCGCCGCCGAGCCGTATGTGCGCGAGGTGCCGGCTGTCGGAGCCGCGCCGCCGACCGCAGCACCCTTGACGAGGGCCACATGCGAGTGCACGTCGTCGAGCAGGTCCCAGTCCATCTTGAGTATCAGGCGCGTCATGGCATGGCCGATGCGGTCGTTGTTGGCGGTGCCGACGACGCGTTCGCGCGTCGCGAAGTCCTTGGTGTTGTTCGCGGACGTCGTCTGTATGTCAAGCTGACCACCCATCTTGAAGTTCTTCAGTATTTCAGCATTCGCACCGGCCGGCATGATCATGGCCAGGGCTAACGTCGATCCCAGGAGCTTTTTCATTGAGCTATTATCCTCTCTTGTTTGTATCGTAAGCCCCGTTTGAGCGGGGATACTCTACTCCACTTCATACCCCGCTTTTGACGGGGCCTACGTACGACAGGAGCGCCATGTCTTTGCGACTCCTTGCGAGTGCGACGGACGGAATCTAGCAAAGGTGTTTTGACGTTGTCAACAGTTTGTTGCCGGATTTACATGGCGGCGTCATGCGGCTCCTCGATCCACATATTGCCATTGAGTGTTATTTCGCGGGTGGTTGAAGCCGGGCGTTTGCGCGCGCCGCCCAGGGCGTGTCGGGATATTGGAGCGAGATTTTCTGCCAGGTGGCGCGCGCGGCGTCGGCCTGGCCGGCGGCCAGTTGGCAGCGCGCCATGACCTCCTGAACCTGCGGGGCGAGGAAATGGTCGGCGTTCGCGTCCAGGAAGGTTTGGGCGGCGGCGACGCACTCGGCGGGCTTGCCGGCGGCTTCCAGGGCGGAGATCTTTTCGGCCGCCGCGAAGGGCTTGAGCGGGTCAGGGGCGACCTCGGCGGCGCGCGTGAAGGACGCCAGGGCCGCGTCGTGCTCCCCCTTCGCCTCATTGAGTTCGCCCTGCATCAGGCCGGCGAGGCCGGCGGCGGCGGGGCTGGCGTTCTGCGCGGTCAATTCGGCGAGCGTGTCGGCGGCCTCCTTCGGGCGTCCATGGTAGGCAAAGGCTTCGGCCATCGCGAGCTTGTCCCATGCCGCGTTCTCGTTGGCGTTGCGTGAGTAGATGAAGAAGGCGATAAGCAGGCCGAGGACGGCGGCGGCGGCGACCCCTATGCCGACTTCCTTTCGATGCTTCACCGCCAGATCGAGACCTTTGCCGATGAAATCTCGCACCTCGTCCTGCTTGGAGGCTTGCTTCGTGGCCCAGTGTTTTTCGATGGACATGTAATCGTTCCTTAATAGAGAGCGTTTGCCCCGAGAGGGAATCGAACCCCCATCTTCTCCTTAGGACGGAGTAGCTCTATC
>JBBTJN010000136.1:0-12341 GCA_038059415.1 Elusimicrobiota bacterium
CCGAGGTCCCTTGGTTGAGGCCGCGCCGTTCCAGGTCGCGGCAGGTCTCGATGATTTGACGGCCTAGGTCGAGTTGCGGCTGCGTGAAGTTGATGCTCAATTGTAGCTTCGTTGGCGGCCTATTGCCAGCAAGTGGATCGGAGCACGACGCAACTTAGGCGGCCGGCGGCGGGTCGGCGGTGAGGTCTCCGGTGAGCACCGGCAGGGTCATCTTCAGCATCATGGTGTAGAGCATCATCCCGAACGCCCAGATTCCGGCGCAGACGAGCCACTCGTTGCGTGTCGGGAAGTACTCGACCATCTCTCCGAGGGGGCTGGGCACGAAGGCCGGGATGATGAGGCCCATCCCTTTCTCGATCCAGATGCCGATGATTGCCAGCACGCAGGCGAGGTCGAGATATTTGAGACTGCGCGAGAGCGGCAGAAGAAGCAGGGTGAGGGCGGCGAGATCGAGGGCCATGGCCGTCCAGATCCAGGCAACGAGACCGTAGTGCCCGTGGAGGCCGAAGTAGAGGTATTTCGCCGACGCCACGTGCGCCGAGTCGGTGTAGAATTCCTTGAAGAGTTCGCAGAGCAGCAGGAAGACGTTGATGATCATCGAGACCTGCACGATGTTGCGCAGCATGAAAAGCGTCTTGTCTGTGATCTTGTAGGTGGACACGCGGCGGATGACCTGCAAGGTTAAAATCAGGAAGCCGGGGCCCGCCGTGAAGGCCGACGCCAGGAAGCGCGGGGCGATGATGGCCGAGTTCCAGTAAGGCCGGCCGCCGAGGCCGACGTACAGGAAAGCGGTTACGGTGTGAATGCTGACGGCCCAAACGATGGCGGTGAAGACGAAGGGGATGTACCACATCGGGGACGGATTGCGCTTGCAGTACACCATGTAGACGAGGTAGCCGCAGATGTGAGCATTCAACGCCAGGTAGACATTGAGGACGATGACGTCCCAGCTGAGCATGGAGATCGGCCAGTTGAACTTGCCGATGCCCGGGATCATGTGCCAGAAGCGGTCCGGGCGGCCCAGGTCCACGGTGACGAAAAGCAGGCACATGACGATGACGGCGACCGACAGCAATTCTCCGAAGATCACGACATCGTGCAAGGTGTCGTCCTTGTAGATGTAGACCGGAACGACGAGCATCACCGCCGCCGCCGCCATGCCCACGAGGAAGGTGAAGTTGGCGATGTAGAGTCCCCAGGAGACCTGATCGGTCATGCCCGTGGTGCTCAGGCCCATGACGAACTGCTTGCAGTAGGCGTTGAGCCCCAGGAGGCTGACGGCCGTCAGAATCGACATCCACAGGAAGTAGCGCCAATCCCCACGGAAGGTCTCGCGGGCGCAGCGGCCGACGAACAGGAAATAATCTTTAAGCGTCTGGGTCATATTAGATGTCGAAGTAGTAGTAGAAGCGCGGCAACGTGCCGACCTCTTCCTTGAGGATGTAGACTCTCTTGTTTTTGAGAATGTTGGAAATCTCGCTTTCCGGGTCGAGCATGTTTCCGAACTTGCGCGAGCCGGTGGGGCACACCTCAACGCAGGCGGGGTACTTGCCGTTGCGCGTGCGGTGCAGGCAGAAATGACATTTCTCGACGACGCCTTGGGGGCGCGGCTGGTTGGAGAGCAGGCCCATCTCCGGGTTGAGCTCATCCTTGGGAATATGGGGCGTCTCGAAATTGAAGCGCCGCGCGCCGTAGGGGCATGCGGCCATGCAGTAGCGGCAGCCGATGCACCAGTTGTAGTCGATGACGACGATGCCGTCGGGCTCCTGCCAGGTGGCCTTCACGGGGCAGGCCTTTACGCAGGGCGCCTTGCGGCACTGATGGCACTGCACGGGCATGTAGTAGGAGTTCTGCTTGGGGACTTCGCCCTCGTACTCCGTGCGCGAGGTTTCCACGTCGATAGAGCCCTTCTTCATCTCGAGCACGCGGATGTACTGGATCTCGGGATTGCGCGACTGGTTGTTCTCCGCGACGCAGGCGTACACGCATTTACGGCAGCCGATGCAGCGCCCGATGTTGAGGGCGTAGCCGAACTCGACGCCGGTCAAAGGGGGAGGATCGCTCAGATGGGGGCGCACGCCGTAGTCCTTCTCGACCTGGGCGGAGATCCTCGCGATGATGGCTTCCTTGTCCGCAGGCGTGAGCTCCGTATAATGCTTGCGCAGGAACTCCTCCAGGGTCGGCAGGTCGAGGATATCCTTCATCGGGGCCAACGCGGCCGCCGTGGCCGCCGCGACCGCCGTCGCCGTCGCGGCCAGGAAGGCGCGGCGGCTGATGTCTGCGCCCGTCTCGCCGGACTTCTGTTCCTCGGACATCACTCGTGCCCTCCGTGTTCAGCGCCGCCACGGGCGCCCTTGCCACGGCGGCGCGGGTTGATATGGGGCGGAGGAGCGGCCTTCATGGGCTTGAAGACGGGCCAATGAGGATCGTGGCAGGCGATGCACACAGTCGGCTTGGGGCCGCCCTTGGCGACGTCCCAGAAGCCGGTTCTCTTTCCGTGGGCGCCGTTGTTCCAGTCGCGATAGATCGTTCCGTGGCATTTGGCGCAGAGGAGTTCGACGTTGGCGAGCTTAATTGGGCTGCCGTCGAAGTTGGAGAAATACGCCGGCTGCTTGCGGTTGTGGCAATTGAAGCAGTGTTGGTTGCGGCCGTGTCGGATCTCGATCTTGTCGTGGAATACGCTCCTTTTTTTGGGGTCTCCCTGAAGCGCTTCCACGCCTTCATGGCAGGACTGGCAGGGCGCGCCGTCGAAGGTCATGTCCTTACGCACCTTGCGCACGGTGGCGGTGTCGGAGTAGTCCGGGGATAGTTTTGCGATGTTTTCCCGCGGCGCGCCGTTGCCGAGAAGGTTCAATATGAAGACGATCGCGAGCAGAATCATCCCACCGACGGCCACGGCCGCCGTCCACAGGGGAATCTTGGGAGAGGTCCCGTTCGTGTCAGTGCCCAAGGATTGTCCCCAAAGTCCTCATTGTTTCATGTTCCCAGATGTCGCTAAGCAACGGTGTTGCCATAGGCTTAATCATGGGCAGTTTCGTTGCTTAGATGATGCGGGAGAGGATTGAGAACATGGCCAAGACCGCGATTTTGACGTTGGACGGCAAAGAGATCGAGCTACCGATCATCGAGGGCAGCGAGGGCGAGAGGGCCATCGATATCTCCGAGCTCCGCGCCAGGACGGGGCACATCACCTACGATAACGGCTACATGAACACCGGTTCGTGCCTGAGCGCAATCACCTTTCTCGATGGAGAGAAAGGCATCCTGCGCTACCGAGGCATCCCCATCGAGCAGCTCGCCGAACACTCCACCTTCGTGGAGACCAGCTACCTTCTCATCTACGGCCAACTGCCCAACAAGAAGGAGCTCGAGATGTTCACCACGAACATCACCCGCCACACGATGCTCCATGAGGACATGAAGCACTTTTACGAAGGCTTCCCCCGCGACGCGCATCCCATGGCGACCTTGGCCTCGGCTGTCAGCACGCTCTCGACCTTCTACCAGAACACCCCGGGCAAACTGAGCGGCGGCACGGATCTGGATCTTTCCATCTACCGCCTGTTGGGCAAGCTGCCCACCATCGCGACCTACTCGCACAAGAAGTCCATCGGGCACCCCTTCGTTTACCCGGAGAACAAGCTCAACTACGCCGAGAACTTTCTCAAGATGATGTTCGCCGTCCCGACCGAGGACTATCAGGTGGACCCTGACGTGGCCAAGGCCCTGGACCTGCTCCTCATCCTCCATGCCGACCACGAGCAGAACTGCAGCGCCTCCACCGTGCGCATGGTCGGCTCCAGCCGCGCCAGCCTGTTCGCCTCCGTCTCCGCCGGCATCTCCGCCCTGTGGGGCCCGCTTCACGGCGGCGCCAACCAGGAAGTCATCGAGATGCTCCAGATGATCAAGGAGAGCGGCATCGCGCCGAAGGACTATCTCAACAAGGTCAAGGGCAGCGGCGCCCGCTTGATGGGCTTCGGCCATCGCGTCTACAAGAACTTCGATCCCCGCGCGAAGATCATCAAGAAGGCCTGCGACACGGTCCTCAACAAGCTCGGCATCAACGACCCGCTGCTTGACATCGCCAAGCAGATCGAGGAAGCCGCGTTGAGGGACGAATATTTCATCTCCCGCAAACTCTATCCGAACGTGGATTTCTACAGCGGCATCATCTATCGCGCCATTGGAATTCCGACGAACATGTTCACCGTCATGTTCGCCATCGGTCGACTGCCCGGCTGGATCGCCCAATGGAAGGAGATGAGCGAGGCGGCGAGCTTCAAGATATCCCGCCCGCGGCAGATATACAACGGCCCCAAAGAAACCGCCTACACGACCGTCGGCCGACGGAAATAACGGCTGCTCGATAGACTCCGTTCGGACAGACTCCGTTCGGACTGACTCCGTTCAGACTCCGTTCGGACCCTTGTTGTCATAATGCTGATCTGCTACACTGGCGGTGCAGGGTCTCGCAGTGGCCTGGACGATCGGAGTCACTCTTGAGTGGAACTGGAGCCGACGTGGCGCAGGAAAGCGCGGGAACGGACGGTGCGCGAGTCCTGGTGGATCTGTTGCGCAAGACGGTGCGAGCCGTCCAGCTCTACCCGCCCGCCAGTTGGGTGCCCTCCGAGTCCAAGAAGAAGCTCTTCACGGAACTGACCTCTTTCCTGGAAGAGCGCGGCGTGATGACCCTGCGGGTGGAGGACGGGGCGCTCCTCTGGGGCGGTCATCCGGTCCGCAAGGACGCTGGACCCGAAGACCCCCTCGCCGCCGCGCTCTCGCGCGACGGAATCCGGACGATCTCGTTTCTGCCGGACCTCGGCTTCGACGAGCTCGAGCTCTTTCTCGACATCGTCAGGAGGGGTGTGAGCGCGCGCGGCAACGACGATCTGTCGACCATGCTCTGGGAGGCCTCGTTGAGCCGAATCTCCTACACGGCCGTGGGCGGGACCTCCCAGGAGACGTCACCGACGCTCGAACGCCGCTCCCGGAAGCACGGCGCGCAAGCGGCAAGCGCGGGCGCAGGCCCCGATTATCTTTCCATCATCGGCGAGGAGGCGGGCGCCGCCCGGGACGAGGGGGCGGGAAGCGACGTCTCACGCCTCCTCGCGGACTTCGCGAATCTGCCCGGCGACCTCGCCCAGGTCGAGGAGTGCCGGCGCGAGGCGTTGTCGTTCGACTATGAAGGCTCGACGAGCGCCATCCTCCTCGAGATCCTCGCCGTCGAGGACGAGGCCTCCGCCTTCGGCGAGACGTGCGTCCTCATCGGCGCCGATTACGACCGCCTCGTCTCCTCGGCCGACTTCGTCTCAGCGAGGAGCATCGTTGAGGGGCTGGAGGCCCTGGAGGCGGCGCCAGGGGCGCGTCCCGCGGACTGCGCGGCGCTTCTTAAAGACCTCCGTCTGCGCGCCAACAGCAAGGCGCGCATAGAGCAGTTGTGTCTCGCCCTCAACGCGCACCTCGACAGCGATCTGGGCGCTTGCCGCCGGCTCCTGGTGGGACTGCCTGGAGACAGCGTGCCGCGCCTGTTCGAAGCGCTTGCCATCCTGGAAAAGTACCAGGCGCGGATGATGGTCTGTGAGATCCTCGTTGAGCGCGGACGCGAACGCGTCGAGGCCGTCGGCGACGGGCTCCTTGAGGAGCGCTGGTTCGTCGCGCGCAACGCCGCCATGGTGCTGGGACGCATCGGGGGGGGCCGTGCCTGCGCATGCCTTGCGCGGGCGACCAAGCATGCGCACGAGGCGGTCCGCAGGGAGGTCGTCGCGGCCCTCATCCGCATCGAAGGGCCCGAATCCAGCGCGGCCCTGCGTGCGGTTCTGAGCGATGAGAGCCGAGAGCTGCGCTTGCGGGCCCTAGCGGCCCTCTCGGGGCGCCGTGACGCCGCCGCGGGACTTCTCGTCGAGGAGAATGTCCAGGCGGATGGCTTCCTTCAGGCGGATGAAGAAGAGCAGAGGCTCTGGCTTTCCGCCTTGGCCCGGATACGGGAAGACGCGGCCCTGCCGACCTTCCGCGGCCTGATCGACCGCTGGATATTGTTCGACCGGAGCGCCGCCGGCCGCAGGCGCCTCCTGGCCGTAGCCGCGCTCGCGGAAGGCTCCGGGCCGAAAACCGTTGCCTACCTGGAGGAGCTCGCGCGGGGCCGCACCCGCGCGGTCCGCGAGTCCGCGGGGCTCGCCGTGCGAAAGATCCTTGCCGCAACAGGGAGGTCCGAGACATGACCGCCTCCGAGACTCCGACCGCGACGCCGGCCGTCGCGCTGGAAGTGGTCCACCAGTTATTCGTTCTTTTGAAGGCGGCCGCCGTCTACGGCCGGGATAATGAGGTCTATGCGAAGACGGCTGCCTCGGCCCTCGTGATCATCGCCAATGCGCGCGCGGAGGAAGGGCAGCTCCTCCTCGAGGCGAGCGGCGACCATCTCTTCTTCAACAAGCGGCCCATCCGCTTCCAGGCCGGCAACTACGCCGCCGGTCGCTTCCTGTTTGAGGAGATGAAGCGTCGGGGAGTGGGCGCGGTCGAAATCTCCACGGGATGCTCCGGCAAGGAACTAGACGCCTTCGTCTTCGCCTTCAAGGCCGCCGGCCCGCGGTCGAACGACGGCTTTGCGCGTCTGCGGGCGCAGCTGAGCTGCGAAGGCGTCTCCGGGATTGCGATCCGTCCCTACATCGCCGCGCTCGACGAGGAGCCTGAGTCCGCAGATCCAGCGTGTCTCGCCAAAAAGGCATTCACGCAGGCGGTCAGCCTAGTCGAGGATGTCATGACCCGCGCGCGAGCCGGCCAAGAGGTCAACTTCTCCCATGCCAAGCATGTCGTGCACGGGCTGGCCGACCGCGTGATCGCCGATGAGCAGACGCTGCTCGAGCTGGCGGCCATCCACGACTTCGACGAGTACACATACGCCCATTCAGTTAATGTCAGCGTCTATTCCATCGCCATCGGAGTCCGCCTGGGTCTGGACCGCGCCTTGCTCTCCGAGCTCGGCTTCGGGGGATTGTTCCACGACGTGGGAAAGGTCCGGCTCCCGACGGAGCTGATCAATAAGCCGGGCGCTCTTGATGAGGCCGACTGGTGTGCCATGCGCCGTCATCCCTCCCTGGGGTCCAAGATCCTTCTGGGCATGAGGCGGGAGCACGACCGGACCCTGTCCCGCGCCGTTTCGGTGGCCTTCGAGCATCACCTGGGGGCGGACGGCTCCGGTTATCCTCGCCTCGCGCGTCCGCGGCGGCAGGACATTTTCTCCCGCATCGTGGCCATCGCCGACATCTTCGACGCGATATCCTCCGGCCGCGTCTACATGAAGACCCCAAGCGGGCCCGATGAGGCGCTGCGCAAGATGCACCTGATCGCCGGCACCCGCATCGATGCGTTCCTGTTCAAGCTCTTCATCAACGCGGTGGGCATACTCCCCATCGGCACGCTCGTCCTCCTGGACACGGGGGAGTTGGGTGTGGTCCGCCGCAACGACCCGGCCGATCCCCAGAGGCCACAGGTCACCGTGTTCGCCGATCGCCGGGGCGCGAAGGCTGTCGTCGAGATCGTCGACCTGGCGCACCGAGACGGGGCATCGGGCAAACCGTTACGCAGCATCCGAAGAGTGCTCGACGCTCACAAGCACGGCGTCGACGTTCAGAAACACCTCGGCACGGCGTAGGGCCCGCGGCGCTAAGCGGTTCTAAAGCCGTCCATGGCGGAGGATGGCCAGCAGCAGCCAAAACGCCATCAGAGTTGACAGCAGGAATCCTCCCAGGCCCAGGATGGGAATTCCACGCCAGTAGGGCGGCAGGTCGGCGAGGACGAGTAGCGCCGAGCCGATCAAGAGCGCGCCGAGCATGAGTGCGTACGCCAGGCGGTTGCTGATCTGGTCGAGTTCGGCCAGGGTGGGCTCGAGACCTTTGTGCTCGAATTCGATGAGCAGGCGCCCGCGCCGGGCTTGGTGGATGAGCTCGCGGAGCTCGGCGGGCGCGGCGGCCAGCAGGGACAGGGTCTCGCGCCCGGCCGTGGCCAGGCGTTCGGCTAGGCGGCGTGGCGCCAGGCGCTCCTCGTGCACTCGGCGTATGAAGGGAGCGGCGGCCGCGACGACATCGAAGCATGGATCGAGATTTCGCGCGAGGCTCTCAAGCTCGGTCAGAGCCTTGACCATCGGGAAGAGATCCTGCGGGATACGCACGCTGTGGCGGGACGTGGTTTGGAAGAGTTGTTCGAGCATGCGTCCCAGCCGCCACTCGGCCAGCGGCCGATAGGCGTATTGATCCATCAACTCGGCCATGTCGGACTCGAACTCGCTTGAGTCGGGTTCGACATCGCGGTCGGCGAGCGCCAGCAGGGCGCGGCCCAACGACGCTTCGTCGCGCTCGGAGAAGGCGAAGACCACCTCGGCGAGGGTTTCGCGCATCGCGCGGTTGAGGCGTCCGGTCATGCCGAAATCGACGTAAGCGACGACGTACTCCTGCTGAATGAACAGGTTCCCCGGATGCGGGTCGGCATGGAAAAATCCATGAGTGAAGATCATTTCCAAATAGTGCCGCGCCAGAGTCTCGGCCACGATACGGGGATCTAGACCCGCGCGTTCCAGCGCGACCTTGTCGTCGGCCTTCACGCCGCTCACGCGTTCCAAGGTCAGCACACGAGCGGAACTCAGAGCACGGTGGACTTTGGGGACTCGGACGCTGGGGTCGCCGGCGAACTGTCGGGCGAAGCGTTCGGTGTGCGCGGCCTCCAACGCGAAGTCCATCTCCCGGTCAAGCGAACGGGCGATCTCGGCGATCACGCGCGTCGGCTTGCGCAGGCGCCAATCGTCGAGGTGCTTCTCGGCCAGCGCCGCGATGTGAGCCATGATCTCGAGATCGACGGCGATGATGCGTCGAATCTCCGGGCGCTGCACCTTGACGACCACCTCCTCTCCGCTTAGAAGCTCGGCGGAGTGTATCTGGGCGATCGACGCCGCCGCGAACGGCCGATTGTCGAAGCGTGCGAAGAGGCGGGAGACGGGCTTCCCCAGTTCCTCTGCGATGATTCTTCGCGCCTCATCAGGGGGGAAAGGCGGGACCCGGTCCTGAAGCTTGGCGAGCTCGCGCAGATAGGCGGGGGGAAGCAGGTCGGCGCGCGTTGACATGTATTGCCCCGCTTTGACGAAGGTGGACCCGAGCTCGACTATGGCCAAACGCACGCGCTCTGGGCGCGAGGCCGCCTCGATCGGGGGATGGCGAAGAAATCCCTTCAACCCCGCCCCTAGGTGAAAATCGAGGCGCAACACCCTCAACAGATCGCCCAAGCCTTGCCTGGCGAGGATTTCGGCCACCTCGCGGTAGCGGTTCAGGTGGCGATAAGCACGCCCCAGGACATGCAGGCCGCTCATGGATCCTCCCCGCGCTATTCGACTTTGACGCTGCGACCGACATGGACGCGCGCGCGAGCCAAGGTTACGCGCAGGACGCCGTTACGATAAGCGGCCTTCGCCGACCCCGGCTTGACCGCGTCCGGAAACCGCACCCGGCGCAAAAAATAGCCGGAAGGGAGTTCTCGCCGTCCGGCCTCAGATGCGCGGCCTTCCTCGCGACGGCGCCCGCTGACCGTCAACTGGTTTTCCGTGACGCTTACGCGGATGTCGGACTTGTCGACTCCAGGCAATGCGATGGAGACCGCAATCTCGCGCGTGTCCTCCTCCATGTCGGCTTCCGGAACCCATAAAGCAAACGGAGGCCTCGCGGCCTCGGCCAGACGGGACATCAACATACGCCGCGCCGGGTACCAACCTCCGGCCATCGCCTGCTCCACGCCCTCCAGAATATCGTGCACGGGCTCCCAGACGGAACCACCTCGTCCTCGCGGAGAACTCTTATTTGGGGTCATGGCACCCTCCTCGTCCCGGCATTATTGGCGGTGCAACACGATTGCCAGGCGGGGGAATAAGGAAGGCCGGGCGGTTCGATCCGTCCGGCCCTTTACTCCCGGAACGCCGTCTCATGGACCCCATCCTGTCTGGGCTCACGGCTCTTCCGGTCCTACTGTGCTGCTTTTGCGGCACCCACCTTCCGGGTGGGCACAAGCTGCGGTGCAACGAAACTGCCGGGAAGCGGAATCTGACGTCGCCGCCCAGTGTTGCATTCTTGGGCGCAGACCTGATGCGTAGAATTAATGGAGCAGGATGATGGGAACCCAGATCGGGATCGTCACGATGGCGATCGCGATGGGTGCGACGATAAGGGCGCACGGGACTTCCCACATGCGGTTCCAGCAGGAGTGCTTGGGCGCGCCGTCGCCCCAGTCGCGCGAGGGGGAGACGAACCACGGTTTGCACGCGCCGGTGTCGCTCTTGGACGACACGGAGCGGGGACGGTCGCCCTCGAGGAAGTTCTCGCGCTCCGTGTCGGTCGAGGCGCAGGCGCCGACGAGGACGAGCATGAGGAGGGCGGCGCGGTGCACTACTCTTTGGCTTTCAGCGCCGAATCGTTGTCGGCGATGAAGGCGCGGATTGCGTCGGACATGTCAAGGATCTTGAGCCACTGCTCCTTGTAGAGCGTGACGGGGAAGCGGCCCATGCCGTACAGGCTGAGCGCGCCCTTCTGGCTGACCTTGAGGGAGATGCCGCGCGAGCCCGCTTTTTTAAGCGACTCGTTTTCCGCCCGGAGCCTTTCCAACTCGGCTTGCATGTCTTCGCTCATGATGTCCTCAGGACGGCACGACTTCGGCGGTGAACTCGCATTTAGCGATGCAGCCGCAAACGGCGCCGGCGGCGCCGCTGTACGACGGCTCGGCGCAGATGATCTGGGCGACGCCGCGCTCCTGGAGATTTTCCAGCGACTGCGCGATAAGGACGGCGAAGTCGTAGGCGCCCGAGCCGCACGATCCGGGGCAGTCCGCCTCGAGGAAGAACGGGTCGTTGGGGCCGTAGATTTCTTCCGATTCCTCGAGGACCACGCCCTGCGGCGTCGCGATGGCGACCTTCACGCGCAGGGAGCGCACGGAGGGGAATCGGGTGGAGAGTGTGCCGGCGTTGCGCTCGTTGTCCTCGGCCGTCTGAGCGCGGCGGACCTTTTCATCGTTCTTGCTCGGGCCCGCTTTGCGGCGCTTCTTCCGGTAAAAAGCCATGCTGCCTCCAATTCGTCGCGGGTGATTCTAGCATTATAGCGGCGGTATGTCCGGAGGAGAGCGGACTTCAAGCCGTGGGAAGAGTCAGGACGACCGTCGTGCCCCTGCCGCTGCCTTCGCTCGAGATGGCCACGTCGCCGCCGTGCTTGTGCATGATCCAGCGCGCGACGTTGAGGCCGAGACCGGTGCCGCCGCGTTCCGCGCGGCCCGTGGCGAAGGGCTCGAAGAGGCCCTTGAGGGCGGCCGGTTCTATGCCGATGCCGGTGTCGGTGATCGTCACTCGCGCCGTGCCGCGGTGGACCTTGGCGCTGAGATCGAGGCGTCCGCCGAAGGGCATCGCGTCGAGCGAGTTGATGAGGAGGATGGTGAGGACTTGCTGTAGGTGGCGCTCGCTGGCCAGCACCTTGATCGTGTCCGGCGCTTTGAAGGAGGTCTCGACTGCGCGCTCGTCGAAACGAATCTGTAGGGCTTCCAGCGAAGCGGACATGAGGACCTTGAGCGCGACGGGCTTGAGGTTGAGCGGGGAGGGTTTGGCGAAGTCTAGGATGTCGGAGAGAATTTCGACGGCGCGCTCCGTCTCCCGTGCGACGGTGCTCAGTTGGGTGCGGGGGTCGCCGCCCTTGTCTAAGATGCGCTGAGCGTGCTCGACTGTGAGGATGACGGTGGCCAGAGGAGTGCGGACCTCGTGCACGATGCCGGACATCATCTGGCCGATCGTGGACAGACGCTGAAGCCAGGCCAGGCGTTCTTCGTCGGCGAGCGTGGCCTCCACGCGGACGCGGCGGCGGCGTCCCAACACGTAGCCGAGGGCGAGCCCCGCCGCGAGGGCGAAAACGGCGAGCGCGAAGCACTTGGGTTCCACCTGTCTTTTATATAAAATCTCGGCATGGCGACAAAGGTGCTTATAATTGATGACGACGCGTCCTTCCGCAAAGCGGTGGGCGACGTTCTATCCTTGGAAGGCTACTCGGTCAAGCAGGCTCCGTCGGGCAAGGCGGGCATCACGTCCGCCCAGTCTGAGATGCCGGACCTCGTGATACTCGATTTGATCATGCCCGGCATGAAGGGCCTCGAGGTCTGCCAGTTTCTCAAGCAGGACATCCTGACCGCGAATATTCCCATCATCATCCTCACCGGCAACGACAAGGAAGGGCAGGACATCGCGTGCCTCGACATGGGCGCCGACGACTACCTGACGAAGCCGGTCAAGAGCGCGCGCCTGCTCGCCTACTGCCGCGCGCTGCTGCGCCGCAACG
>JBBTJN010000137.1:0-4781 GCA_038059415.1 Elusimicrobiota bacterium
GGCGCGAGTACGGGCCCGCGGACGCGCCGGCCCCCGAGTCCATCGGGCGTCCCGGCCGGTTCCCGTTTACGCGCGGCCTTAAGAGCGGCGGCTACCGCATGACGCCGTGGACGATGCGCATGTTCGCCGGCCATAAGACCGCCAAGGATACCAACGCGCGCTTCAAGTACCTGCTCGGTCACGGCCAGACGGGCCTTTCGGCGGCCTTCGACCTGCCGACCTTGATGGGACTCGACTCCGACGATCCCCGCTCGCGGGGTGAGGTCGGGCGCGAGGGCGTGGCCGTGGACAGCCTTGAGGACATGGAGGCGCTGTTTTCCGGCATCGACCTCGGCAAGGTCTCGACCTCGATGACGATCAACCTGCCCGCGCCCGTCATCTTCGCGATGTACATCGCGCTCGCTAAGAGGCAGGGCGTGCCGCTGACGCGCGTGCGCGGCACCTGCCAGACCGATATTCTCAAGGAGTACATCGCCCAGAACGAGTACCTCTATCCGCCCGAGCCGTCGATGCGGCTCGTGCTCGACATCATCGAGTACTGCGTCAAGGAGGTCCCCCGCTTCTACCCGATCTCGATCTCCGGCTACCACATCCGCGAGGCCGGCGCCGATGCGGTGCAGGAGCTCGCCTTCACGCTCGCCGACGGCCGCGACTACGCCGAGCGCTTGATCAAGCGCGGCCTCGCCGTCGATGACTTCGCCTCACAGCTCTCCTTCTTCTTCGACGTGCATAACCATTTCTTCGAGGAGATCGCCAAGCTGCGCGCCGCGCGCTCGATATGGGCGAAGCTCATGAAGAACGAATTAGGGGCGAAGAAGGAATTTTCCTGGACTCTCCCCATGCACTGCCAGACCGCGGGCGTGAGCCTGACGGCACAGCAGCCGCTCAATAATCTCGCCCGCGTCGCCTACCAGGCGATGGCGGCCGCGCTCGGAGGCACGCAGAGCCTGCATACGAATTCTTTTGACGAGGCCCTGGCCCTTCCCACCGACGATGCCGTAATGCTCGCCCTGCGCACCCAGCAAATCCTGGCGCTCGAGACGGGCGTCACCGACACGCCCGATCCGTTGGGCGGCTCGTATTACCTGGAGACCCTCACGGCCGATATCGAGAAGCGCGCCGTCGAGAGGATGACGCGCATCAAGGAGCTCGGCGGCGTCGTGCCCGCCCTCGAGCAGGGCTACTTCCACCGGGAGATCGCCGAGACCTCCTACCGCTTCGAACTCGACTTGGCCGCGCGCCGCCGCAAGATCGTCGGCGTCAACGCCCACGAGACCGGCGGCAAGCTTCCCCCCATCCTCAAAATCGACCCCTCGGTCGAGAAGGGGCAGGTGCGCCGGCTCAAGAAGCTGCGCCGCGAGCGCGACAACGGCAAGGTCCTGTCTTGCCTCAAGCGCCTGCGCGAGGCGGCCAAGGGCGAGACGAATCTGCTCCCTCTCATCCTGGAATCGGTCGAGGCCTACGCCACCGTCGGCGAGGTCACCCGGGCGCTCAAGGACGTCTTCGGCGAATATCCTGTTTTCGCGGGCTGATGCCGATGCGGATTGATGCGCAGCGCAGCGGAGCATGCTGATGCCGCGCATGGACGGCGAGAGGTTCTGCCGCGAGATGCGCGCCGCCCTGCGCCGCGCCCAGAAGAAGGACGCGTGAGCCGCGGCGCGCTGCTTGCCGGCGTCGTCGCGCTGGCGCTCGCCTTGGCGGGCGCGTGGGCCCTCAGACCCGGGGTGCGGCTGCGCGTCGACGTTCCCGAGGGACTCAGCGCCCGGCAAACGGCGGAGCTTCTCGGTTCCAAAGGCGTCGTGCAGTCGGCCTTCGTCTTGCGCATCCTCCTCAAAATCACTGGATTTGACCGGTCTCTGAAGCCCGGAACGTACACGCTTCGTCATCACGAGTGGCCGACCGTCGTCGCGCGCAAACTGACGCTCGGCCTCACCGACGACCTCAAGCTGACCATCCCCGAGGGCTTCATGGCGAGCCAGGTCGCCGAGCGCCTCGAGAAGGCCGGCATCGCCGACGCCCGCGAGTTCCTCGCGGTCGTGAACGCGCGCAAGCTCGAAGGCCGTCTATTCCCCTCCACCTACCACTTTCCCCCCGGCTACGGCGCGGTGAGGACCGCCGCGGTCATGACGGCCGAGTTCGAGAAGCAGATCGGCGCCGCTTACGCGGCGGCAAGCCCCGCGCCCGAGCTCTCGCTCGAAGAGACCCTGACCTTGGCGTCCATCGTCGAGCGCGAGGCCGTGCGCAAGCAGGAGCGCGCGATCATCGCCGCCGTCTACCTCAACCGCCTCAGAAAACGGATGCCCCTGCAGGCCGACCCTACGGTCCAGTACGCGCTCGGCCTTGGCTACTGGAAGAAGGGCCTCACCCGCGCCGATTTACAGACGCCGTCCTCGTACAACACCTACATTCGCCGCGGCCTGCCGCCCGGCCCCATCTGCTCGCCCGGCCTTGAGTCCTTCAAGGGCGTGCTGAGTCCCGCCAAGACCTCCGCCCTCTATTTCGTCGCCGACATGACGGGCGGCCATATGTTCTCCGAGACCAACGAAGAGCACTCAAGGGCGCGCATGATCTACAAGACGGAGCTTCGCAAAGCCAAAGCTCATCTCAAACAGAAGGCCGTCGCCGACGCGCCCGCGCGTCCGTAGGGCCGCGCCGCCGGATAAAAATAATTCAACTACGTCTGGACGGAAACCTCCGTTTTTTGCATAATGGCGAGGTCGGGCGTGTAGCTCAGCTGGGAGAGCGCATCCTTCGCAAGGATGAGGTCGCAGGTTCAATCCCTGTCACGTCCATAACTTTAAGACGCATGAGGGGGACCTTGTGAAGCTATTTAAAAAAACGACGGTGTGCGCTCTTGTCGCGATGATGTCGGCTGATTTGGGCGGTTTGAACGTATTTGCCCAGACGGTGAACAGCGCGGGAAGGGTTTACATCGGGGCCGGCGTCAGCGGCGTTTCGGGCGCGATTTCCCGCAATTCCTCGAATGTGGGCATGACGACGGAGCTGGGAACCTATAATGGGAACCTCATCCCCAACATGACTGTTCCGACGCTCACGCCCAACGCGGCGCTGTCAGCCGCGGAAGTGGCCGTTGCGAATGTCCCGGTTTTCAAGTTGACGAGACCGTTGATTCAGGAAGTCGCCCGAGACCAGATGAAGGGGGCCTTCAATCAGGGCGGACGCAATCTGTCTCACGCTCCCGTGGCCGTAAACGTTTTGGGGGGCAAGGTCCTATTCGACGGCGCCGACAAATCGCTCAAATCTGACGGGTTTTTGGTGGTTGGGCAGGACGGTGCGTCTCAGACGGGTTCCGCCAAAAAAGGTCTTTTGCCGGCTCAAAACAATGGCGACGAAAAGTCCGACCGGCCTTCAGTCCTAGAGGGCGGCAAGAACAATACGACGCCGCCGCGAGAGAGCATGACGTGGGCTCAGTTTTTCAACGGCGTCGGCGCCGCGATTGTCGGCGCGCCGGTCTCAGCCATCGGCCACGTGCCGCTGGCGATCTGGTACGCGCCGCAGGCTTACTGGTACGGGTATCAATTGATTTGGACCAGCAAGAAGATCGGCGTCAAGCTCAAGATCGGGACGTCGTTTCTTTTGACCTTTGGCGTTCCGCTGGTGGTCGCCTTGACGCCCGTGGCGGGCATGATCCACGGCATCGCACGAGGCTTTCAGGCTTCAAGAAAGGCGGGCTTCATCGGCGGCGTCAGCCAGGTCTGGCGGGACGTCAAGTGGGTGAAGGCCCGTTTGGCCGAGGGAAAGAAGGAAGCCATCGAGCAGGTGGCCCGGCAAAAGGGCGAGCCGGGAGACGATACAAAAGTAGACCTGTCTCTCCGCCAATTGGTCGCGGGCGTCGGCGGTTCGCTGATCTCCTTGGTGCCGCTGCCTGTTCCCGCGACCCTGATCATTCTCGCGCAAAGTCCGCGTTTCGTGGTCTACGGCTTTAGAGCGCTTTGGTGGAGAACCAACGACTTGGACGTGCGCTATAAGTTGGCGATCACCTTGCTGTTCCCGCTGGCTTACGTCCTGATTAACGTCCTCGCCCTGCCCGCCGCGGCTTTATACGGCCTGGGCGTGGGCTTTATTCGCGGCAAGGAGAAAGGACTTGTTGAGGCCTTCCGCTCCGGCTGGGAGGACGTCAAGAAGCTCAATCGCGCCATCAACGACAAGATCGCGGAGTTAAAAAAGGAGTCGAGCACTCCGGCTCGATAACTGGTTGTGGCCGCAGCTCAGCGGGGTAGAGCGCCGCGCTGTGAACGTATCAATGCGGTGAGCGTTACTGCAACACCGTGATCGCCGCCGCCATTTCGAATGGAAACGCATGAAAGAACTCCTCACCCGCCCCGGCCTGGGGCATGGCGAGGGCGGCTTCGGCCAGACCGAGGTCCCTAATCCCGGGGCTTCCTCCGAAATCTCGGATCAAGTCCTCATGGAATTCAAGAACCTCGGAAAGCGTCAGAAATTTCGGAGACACTCAGGCCGCCAAGTTCTTCAGCGCGCGGGAGAAGCGCTTCTTGACGGAATGAAAATCCTTCCGGACTTCTCCGCCGCTGAACTTCCCGGCAGACCTCCCGCCGGGAGCCGCCACTCGACGAATCGCGGCTGCGGCCGGACGGAACATGCGTACAGCCCTGAACGCCGCCGCGCGGGAAAAAAGAAACGCAGGGGGTGAGCGGCGGCCGCTTCAACTATCCACCCAAACGAGGCGGCCGGCCGCTCTACCCAATGAAGCTGTGAGAAAATCGGAAATCCGACATGGTTCTGAGTCGGCGGATTTCTTC
>JBBTJN010000138.1:0-1881 GCA_038059415.1 Elusimicrobiota bacterium
ACAACGCCTACACGATGAAGACGAACACGACCTATCACGAGGTCGTGCCGTCGAATGCGCTCGAGTCCGTCCTGTGGGCCGAGGCCGATCGGATGCGCGGACTGCTGATATCGGAACGGGAGCTTGCCGTCGAGAAGCAGGTCGTGCTCGAGGAACTGCGTCAGACCTACCTCAATCAGCCCTATCGCCGCGCGACCGATGCGGTCATGAGCTCGCTGGCCTTCACGCGCTGGGAGACCGCGCATCCGACGATCGGCGACGCCGATGACATCCGTGCCGCTTCGCTCGACGACGTCCGCAAGTTCTACGACCGCCACTACGCGCCGAACAACGCCGTGCTCGCCGTGACCGGAGATGCGTCGGTCTCCGAGGTTCGAATGCTCGTTAAGCGCCTGTTCGGGTCCATCCCCCGCCGCCCGCGGCTGCGGGCGGCCGCGCTTGATGAACCGCGTCTGAAGGGCGAACGGACCGAAACCATGATGGACCATCTGGCTAAGACGCCGCTGACCGTCGTGGGCTGGCATACGCCCGCGCGGGGATCGCGCGACTGGTGGGCGCTGACCGTGGTGATGACGATTCTCGGCGGCGGCGAGGATAGTCCGCTCCATGAGAAGCTCGTCAAGGATGACCGCCTTGCGGTTTCCGCCGGCGGCCACATTCCCTATTGGTCGAGCCACGTCGCCGCGCGGGGTCCGGACATGCTCGCGTTCTTTATCTCCGGCCGTCTCGGCGTGGGCCGCCGGGCGGTGACGGACAGCCTCGATACCGTGCTCGACCGCTTCTCCAAGAGCGGGCCGAAGGATGACGAGCTCGCGCGCGCTAAAACGCAGATCGAGCGCTCCTGGCTCGAGGGTCAGCAGTCCTTGGCCGACCGCGCGCAGACCTTAAGTTCCTATGTGGCTCTTGTCGGCGATCCGGACGGGTTTTGGAAGGACCTCGACTCCTTGCTCAAGATTACGCGGCGCGACTGCGTCCGGGCCGTGCGCCGCTGGCTGCGCTCGCGTGGCCGCATTGTGCTCCAGGTCGAGCCGGGCACGCCCATCGATCCTGCGCCGGACATCGCGCAGGCCGCGATGCCTTCTGAAATACCGCGTAAACCGGGACTGTCCCCGCCGTTGCCGGGTCCCGCCCGCTTCGCTCATCCGCCGGACATCACGAAGATATCCTTGTCGAACGGCCTGAGCGTCTGGCTCGCCCGCGACAAGCGCCTGCCGCTCGTCGAATTGCGTCTCGCCCTGAAGGCGGGCCGGGCGCATGAAGACGCCGGCCAGGAAGCTTTGGCGCAGGCGTCCGAGGAGCTTCTTCTTAAGGGCCGCGAGGGCGAGGATGCCGCCGCCGTCGCGCGCGCCTATACCGCGCTCGGTTGGTCGCTCGGCGCCTCCTGTGAATCGGAGTGGCTCAAGCTGTCGGCCTCGGGTCTGTCGCGCAACTTGACCCCATTCCTCGACCAACTCGCCAAGACCTTGAACTCGGCGGATTATCCCGAGGCGGAAGTGGAGTTGTGGCGCGAGAACGCGCTCCAGGACCTGATCTCGCGCCGGGCCCAGCCGCACTTTCTCTCGGAAGAACGGTTGCGAGTCGAGCTCTTTGCCGGCCACCCTTACGGCCGCGGCGCCGCCGATGAGAATAAGATCGCGGCCGTCGATTCGCGGCGTATGCGCGCCTTCCACGCCGCGCGTCTGCGCCCCAACGGCGGCCATCTGGTCATCGTGGGTGACTTCGATGTGAGCAAGGCGGGTCAGGCGATCGAGCGTGCGCTGTCGTGCTGGAAGGCCGGCCCCGCCTGGCCCGAGGTGCCTCTCCTCCCGGACTGCGGGGCGTCACGCACGATCATCGTGGACCGGCCCGGCTCCGCGCAGGCGAGCCTCATCATCGCGCAGA
>JBBTJN010000139.1:0-12682 GCA_038059415.1 Elusimicrobiota bacterium
CGCTCCGAGAAGGGCTCGGTCGAGGTCGTCGACGTCGAGGCGGCGCACACCGCGGCGCTTGCCGCGCGCGAGAGGGCTCTGTCCGCACTCGACCGCGCGGCCGCCGCGTCCGAGGCGGCCGCGAAAGCATCCGCCTCCGGAAATGAGGAAGCGGCGCGCACGGCGCAGTCGCCGGTCTCGGGGCTTTGGTCCGCCGCCGCAGGCGCCTTGATGGCCTGGAACGAGGCCATGCGCGATGATCCGCGCGCCAACCCCGGCCTCGCGGACCAGGCCGCGGCCGCCGCCGAGAGCCTGGCCGCGGCCGGTATGGAAGGCCTCCCGAAAGTCGACGCGGCGCTTAAGGAGCGCGATCTTGCGCGCGCGGCGCGAGAGCAGACGGCGCTGGCCGAGCAGGCGCGTGCCGCCTCCGCGGCCCTGCGCGCGGGCTCGAGCGTGCAGAACGCGCAGGACATGGCTGAGCGCGCCTTCGACGCGGCCCGGGAAGGCCGCGAGATGGGAGAGTCCATCGAACGATTGCAGGACAAGCTCTCGCCCGCGCAGGCCGCGGAGTTGCAGAAGGCGTTGGCCTCCGTGGACGCGGCGCTGGAGGAGCTCAGAAAATCCATCGACGCGTTGCCGGAGGCGTCGTCGCAAATGGGCCAGGTCCGCGAGCTGCCGCTTGATGGCGCACGCGAGGCCGCGAGCGCCTTGCGCCGCGCTCTGCAGAGCGGCGACGCCGCCGGCGCCGCGAAGGCGGCGAAGGATCTCGCGGAGAAGCTCTCTCGCGTCTCGAAGGGCCTGCGCGAATCGGGCAAGCGCGCCGCCCAGTCCCAGGCGGGCCGCGCCAGGGAAGGAGCCGCACGCGTGGCTCAGGCGTGGCGCGAGGCCGTCGCGCGGCAGGAAAAAGCCGTCGAGGCGGCGCGCCGCCGGGAGAACGCGCGCCTAGCGGAGACGGTTCGCGCTCAGAAAGAGCTGCTTCTTAAGACGCGGGACGCGATCGATATGGCGCTTGCCTCGGCGCCTTCCGCTCAAGCCGAGCGTGCGGCCCGCGCGGCGCAGGAGAGCCTCAGGGCGGGAAAGGTCGATGAGTCGATCCGGCTTATGCGCGCCGCCGCCGGACAATCCCGCCAGAACTCCTTGTCCGACCGTCTTCTCTCCGCGGCGCACGAGGCGGCCGCTAAGATGCTCGACGACGCCGCGGCCGCTCTCGAGCGCGGCATAGACGACTCCGCTCTCGATCCGGCTTCGACGAGAGAGGCGGCCGACATCCAGGCTGCGGCGCGCGAGGCGGCTGGGCGCCTGCGCCGCGAAGTATCCGACGCGGCCGGCCTCCTCGGCTTCATGCCCGGCGGCCCGGTGCGCCGCATCGACGACGCGATGTCCGAGCAGGAAGCGGGCGAGAAATCCTTGCGCCGCGGCGACGCGTCCGAGGGGCTGCGCCGCGGTGAAGCCGCGCTCGCGATACTGCAGGACGGCGACAAGAACTCCTCCGGCGGCCAATCCGATTCGGGCGTCTCGGGCGAGGGCTTGAGCCGTCCGTTTGAAATGCCGGGAAGCGTCGTACGCGGCGCGCCGCGCGGGGCGCGCGAAAGCTCGACGGGGCGCGTGCGCCTGCCGTCCGCCGACGAATACCGGCCCCCGCGCGAGCTGCGCGAGGAGCTTGAGCGATCCCTGCGCGAGCCGCGCCCCGCCGCTCATGACTCCGCGATTAAGGAGTACTTCCGCCGTTTGACGCGCTAGATTCGTATCGTATAATCATCCCCATGTCAATCCAAGGAACTATCGAGGCGAACTGCCCCTCCTGCACCGACGGCTTCGAGGCGCCGATCTGGAGCTTCGTTCACGGCGGCAAGGACGAGGTCCTGCGCGACCAGGCCAAGGCCGGGGAGTGCAACCTCCTGCTTTGCCCGTCATGCGGCGCGGCCTTCGTGCCCGAGGCGGCCTGGATTTATTACGAGCCCAACGAAGAGATTCTCGCCTTCGTCTTCCCGATGTCATATAAGGCCGAAGAGGCGAAGTGGCGCGATAAGATGAAGGCTGATTTTGCCGCGATGCGCGAGGCGCTGGGCGCTCATCTCCCCCTGGGCCATGAGCCCGAGGTGTTCTTCGGGCCCGAAGGCCTCGCCCGGCTCCTCGAGTCCGAGGACTGGCGTCGTGACGAGCGCGACGTCATGGCGTTCTTCGCGCAAGACCTCAAGCTCTCGGTGTACAAGGCGAGCCCCGCGTGGGCGCGGCTGCACGGCGCCCCGTCGTGGCTTCCGTATACGGGGAAGGTCCCGGCGCGAGATACGCTCATTGCCGGCATCAAGAGGGTCGTCGAGGCCAACGGTCGCCTCACGGCCTGGTCCGACTACCTCACGGAGCTTGGGCGGGACCCCGCCGCGGGCCTGCCGCCCGCCGCGATGGCGGCTCGGTGAGAGGACGGCCCGCGCGCATTGCCGTTCCCGCCGCGGTGGCGCAAATCCTCAGGTCGCTTGCCGAGGAGGCGCGCGCGCGCGGCACGCCGCTGTACGCCGTCGGCGGCCTCGTGCGCGACTGGCTCCTGCGACGTCCCAATTTCGATCTCGACCTGACCGTTGCGGGCGACCCGGATCCCGTCGCCGCCGTCGCGGCCCGCCTGCTTGGCGGGACCGTCGACATCTTCGGCCGCTTCGGCACGCGCCGCATCGTCGCGACGGGAAAGTTCCGGGTGGACATCGCGACGACGCGCGCCGAATCCTATCCCGAGCCTGCCTGCCTGCCCGTAGTCGACGCGCTCCGCGTCCCGATAGAGCGTGACCTGTTCCGGCGGGACTTCACGATCAACGCGCTGGCCGTGCGCCTCGACGACGGCTCCCTCGCCATGACCGACCCCTACGGGGGGGAGCGCGACCTGAAGGATCGCGTCCTTCGCGTGCTGCATCCCGCGAGCTTCCGCGACGACCCGACGCGCGTGTTCCGCGCGGCGCGCTTCCTCGGCCGGTTCGGCTGCGATCCCGCCGCAGGCATGATCGATGAACTCAAGGACGCGCTGGCCGCCGGCCATGCCGCGAAGCTCTCGCCGCATCGCTTGCTGCATGAGCTCGAAAGCCTCCTGAGCGAGAAAGAGCCGCGCGCGGCGTTCGCTTTGCTCAAGGCCTGGGGTTATCTGTCTCTTTTCCATCCCGCGCTGCCGTGGAAGCTCGCGCTGCCGACCGGCGTCGAGCCGCGCCTGGCGGCGTTTGCGCTGGACCTCGGCCCGGAGAAAGGCCGGCACTTCGTGGATGCTTTCCCGCACGCGCATCACCGACGCACGGTCCTCCATGAGACTTTATCTCTGGCGTTCTGCGACAAGTCGCCGCGCACCGCGCCTTCGCCGCTCGTGAGCGCGGCCGTGCGCCGTTTCCTTCCCAAGCTCCCTCCCGCCGCGCTCAAGCCGTGCTTCCTGGCGGGGGCCGATCTCATAGCGGCCGGGCTCAAGCCCGGACCGGCGTTTCACGGCCTGCTCGACGAGGCCGCCCGCCTCCAGCGCCTGGGCGCGCTCACGGCTCGCTCCGCCGCCCTGGCCTGGTTCAAAAAACACCCGTCGTTCCCGCGATAATAAAAAAAACTGGAATTGCCCGTCGAGAAACGCTAGAATCCCGACGCAATGAAGCGCGCGGATGTCGTATTCTCCGGCATGCGTCCCACGGGCCGTCTCCATCTGGGAAACTACTGGGGGGCGCTGAAGAATTGGGTCGTCCTGCAAACTCAATACACGTGCTTTTTCTCAGTCGCCGATTGGCATATGTTCACGACCGGCTACGATGACGCCTCCAAGCTCCAGGAAAACTGCCGGGAGATGGTTCTTGACTGGCTCGCGGCCGGGCTCGATTGCGCCAAGTGCGTGATCTTCAAGCAGTCCGACGTGCCCGAGCACGCCGAGTTGTCGTTGATGCTGGGAATGGTGACGCCGCTGTCGTGGCTGGAAAACAATCCGACCTGGAAGGAACAGCTTCAAGAGCTCGCGAGGACCAAGCACGGACAGGCCCGCGAGGGCGCCTCCAAGGCCGGGATGGCGGCCGCCGCCAATGGCGCCGACGCCGCTCGGCAGGAGCTGCGCACGTATGGTTTTCTCGGCTATCCCGTGCTGCAGACCGCCGACATCCTGCTCTATCGCGGCACGAAGGTTCCCGTCGGCCAGGACCAGGTTGCGCACGTCGAACTCTCGCGCGAGATCGCGCGCCGCTTCAACAACGCGTTCGGCGACATCTTCGCCGAGCCGCAGCCGCTCCTGACGCAGGCGCCTAGGGTTCTCGGAACCGACGCGCGCAAGATGTCGAAGTCGTACGGCAACGCGATCGCCATCTACGAGACCTCCGCATCGCTCGAGAAAAAGGTCAAGAGCATGTACACGGATGCGACGCGCGCGGCCGCGACGGACCTGGGTCATCCCGAGCCGTGCGCCGAGAATCCTCCGGGCTGCTCGGTGTACGCGATGCACAAGCTCTACGCCGACGAGGCGTTCTGCGCGCGTCGCGGCGAGGAGTGCCGCGCCGGCCGGCTCGGATGCGGTGCCTGCAAGAAGGATCTGCTGGCGGAGATGGCGGGCCCGTTCGACGATTTCCGCAAGCGCCGCGAGTCGCTCTCGGCCGCCCAAGTCGACGCCATCCTCGCCGACGGCGCCGTGAAGGCGCGCATCGTCGCGCGCAAGACTATGCAGGAAGTCCGCCGCGCGATGAGGCTGCGCTAAATGACCGAGAAGGCCTACGAAGTGGCGCTCGAACTCTTCGAGGGTCCGCTCGACCTGCTGCTGTTCCTGGTCAAGAAGAACGACCTCGACATCAACAATATCCCGATCGCGCACATCACGAAGGAGTACCTCGCCTACCTCGAGTTGATGAAGGACATGGACCTCGACATCGCGGGCGACTTTCTCGTGATGGCGGCGACCTTGATGGCCGTGAAGTCGCGCTCACTTCTGCCCTCCGAGCAGTCGCTCGAGGGCGACGAGGGCCCGAATCCGGCGGCGGAGCTCGCCCAGAAGCTGCTTGAGTACCAGAAGTTCAAGGAGGCCTCGAAGTTCCTCGCGGGCCGCGCCGACGAGATGGCCGGCGTGTTCTATCGCGGCGCGCCGCATTTCGAGGAGGCCGAGAAATCGCCCAACGTTTCGCTGTTCGACCTCATGGCGCATCTGCGGGTCATTCTCGCCGGCGCCGAGGATGACTCCCAGACCGTCGAGGGCGAAGAGTTCCCGATCGAGGAGAAGATGGAAAAGATCATGTTCCTTCTCTCCGAGCGGCCGATGATCTCGTGGGAAGACCTGTTCGCCGACGAGCGCAAGCGGCGCGGCATCATCGCCTGCTTCCTAGCGATGCTCGAGTTGACCAAGCTGCAGAAGATTTTCATCCGTCAGGAAGGGAACTTCGGAAAGATCAACATCTTCAAGAAGGCTGAATCCGAGATCGAAGAGGTGCCCGTCGCCCAAACGCCTTCAGCGCCAATCGATTCGCCGAAGGCCAATGAGCCAGGAGAGACAGATGTCCAGCCCTAACGCCGAGAACGTCAAGAATGCCGAGAACGCCGAGGTCGCTATCGAGTCGCTCGCCGCGGAGCACGCGCCCGAAGGCGGCGCGCGCACGCCCGAGCCGTCACCCGCCAACGATCCCGCGCTGCTGCGCCGCGCGCTCGAGGGCCTGCTGTTTATCACGGACCGGCCACTGTCGGCCGGCGAGCTGTGCAAGCTCGTCAACGTGCGCGATCAGGACCGCATCGTGGCCGCCGTCGAGGAACTGCGCCGTGAGCTCGAGGACCGGAACCTCGGCTACCGTCTGATCGCCGTCGCCGAGGGCTGGCAGATGGCCACGAGGCCCGAGCTGGCGCCGTACATGCGCAAGCTCTTCAGCGACCGCGCGACGATGCGGCTGTCCACCGCCGCGCAGGAGACGCTCTCGATCATCTCGTACAAGCAGCCCTTAACGCGCGCTGAAGTCGAGGAAATCCGCGGCGTCGAAGTCATCGCCGCGCTCGAGACCTTGCTTGAGAAGCGCCTCATTAAGGTGGTCGGCCGCAAGGAGACCGTCGGGCGCCCGCTCATGTACGGCACCACGGTGGAGTTTCTGCGCCACTTCGGTCTGCATAGCCTTGAGGACCTTCCGTCGCTCGAGCGCTTCGCTCCGTCCGACCCGGCGCCGGCCCCCGTCGTCGGGCAAGCGCCTGCGGTGAGCGAAGAAGCCCCGGCGTCGCCTGAGGCGCGGCAGGAATGCGAAGGAGAGGGGCTCTGGCCTAAGTAGGTGAAGATTCTCGTCGCGGCCAGCGAGGCGGTCCCCTTCTGCAAGACCGGGGGGCTCGCGGATGTGGTCGGGGCCCTCACGCAGGGGCTTGGAGCGCTCGGCCACGATGTGTGCCTGTTCCTGCCCAAGTACCGTTCTATTCACGCGGCGTCTCTCGAGGGCGGCATCGCGCAGCCGCTCAAGGTGCCGCTTGCCGGCGGCGCGGTGGACGTGGGCTTGAGCTTCCTGCACCGGCGCGGCGTGTCCGTGTACTTCGTGGATTATCCTCTTTTTTTTGATCGCGAGGGTCTCTATGGGAATGCGGGAAAGGACCACGAGGACAACGACCGCCGCTTCGCGTTGTTTTCCCGCGCGGTGCTTGAGGGCGCGAAGGCGATCGGTTTCAAGCCCGACGCGATCCACATCCACGATTGGCAGACCGGCCTCGTCGCGGCGCATCTGAAGCGCCACTATAAAAACGATCCGCATTTCTCCGGCGCCGGCTGCGTGTTCACGATTCACAATATGGCGTATCAAGGCAATTTCCCGCGCGCGTCTCTCGAGGTGGGCGGCTTCGGCCCCGAGGATTGGTCGTCGGAGGGCCTCGAGTACTATGGACGGGTGAGCTACCTCAAGGGCGGGATCGTGCACGCCGACAAGCTCACGACAGTGAGCGCGGCCTACGCCCGCGAGATACAGGAGTCGACGGACCGCGGCTTCGGGCTCGAGGGCTTGCTCCAGCGAAGATCGCAGGATCTTCGCGGCATCCTCAACGGCATTGATCTTAAGGTCTGGGATCCGTTGCGCGACGCGTCGCTGGCGCGCCGCTACTGCGCGGCCGACGCGGCCGTCGGCAAGGCCGCGTGCAAGGAGGCGCTCCAGCGCGAGTGCGGGCTCGAGGCGCGCCCCGATCGTCCGCTGATCGGCGTCGTGTCCAGGCTCGACTACCAGAAGGGGCTCGACATCGCGCTCGCGGCGCTCGAGCCGCGTCTTGATAGGTGCCAACTCGTGATGCTCGGCGCCGGCGACCCTTCTCTGACCGAGACGTTCTCCGCGCTCGAGCGCCGGCGCGCGGGCGCGGTGCGCTTCCAACGCTCGTTCGACGAGCCTTTCGCGCACCGCGTCTACGCGGCGTCGGACCTTTTTCTGATGCCGTCGCGCTTCGAGCCTTGCGGCCTCGGGCAGATGATCGCGATGCGCTACGGCGCGGTGCCCGTGGTCTCGAATACCGGCGGGCTCAAAGACACCGTGTTCGAGGAACCTCGCGACGGACGGCCGGCCAACGGATTCCTTTGCAAGCCCGGCGACGTCGAAGATCTCGCGCGGGCGCTCGACCGGGCCATGGGGGAGTTCGGCGGGCCGGACTGGCATGCGCGCGTGCGCGCCGGGATGTCGGGCGATTTCTCCTGGGACCGGTCGGTGGAGATGTACCTGGACGTTTTCCGAGAGGCCTCGCTTTAATGAGAGCGGCGCGCGCGCGGATCGCCGCGCTGGCCGTCGTTGCCGCGGTTGTTGTGTGGGAGACGCGGGCGCCTTCGCCGCGCGCGGTCCTGCCGGCGGTTGAGGCCGACGCCTTCGCCGCGCTGTACGGACGCGCGGCGGCGTCCACGCCTGAGCTGTGGGAAAGATTCAAGGCCATGGGCGTGGCGGCCGTGGTGCTTCACGAGGAGACTGCGGCGGAGCTCGCGGCGCGCGGCGAGGTGCTTTACTTCTCCCGCGCGGAAGTCGAGAAGTGGCGTACGATCGGGCTTGCCGCCGAGGGCGGCGGCCCGAAACCGGATTCGTTGTGGGCCAGGGACGCGAAGGCGCTGACGCGGCTTGCCGGTGCTCTGGCCGCGCGCGGCATCGATGTGTCGACTGCGACCGCGGTCGGCGGCGGTCGGTCCCTCGAACTGCCCTCGGGCGTCGATCTTTCGCACGTGCCCGCGGGCTTCGACCCCGAGATCGTCTCGATCGTCTCCGCGGCGGGGCTCATTACCATCGCCGCCTCGACGGGTTCTTGCGCGGTCGTTGCCGGACACACTCTATGGATACGGTCCTTGCCCGCCTCCGCGCGTCCTCCGGAGCTGCTTCGCGCGGTGAACGGGCGCGCGATGCGCCTGCTTATTCTTCGGCCGTCCGCCGGCCTCGGTCTCGATGCGAACCTCGAACGGCTGCGCGCGGCGCTCAAGACCGTCAAGAGCGCGGGCCTTCCGGGCGTCCTTCCGGCGGGCGCGGCAAGGGACGCCCCCGTGCAACCGGAGCAAGCCGCTAGGCTTTTGCTCTTTTACGCAATCGGGCTTTTCGGCCCGCTGCTGGCCGTGCGGGTCGGGCTGGAAGCGGAGCGGACGGTTCGCGGCTGGGTCGCGGCGAGCATTCCGATATCGGCTCCCGTTGTCGAGGTTCTGGCCGGCGTCTGCGTCGCATGGGCGGCGGCCACGGCCGCGGGCTTGCTCGCCGCCGCAGCGCTGGCGCCCGCGCGGCGCGAAGAATTGGCGCGCGCCTGGACCTTGTGGACGTTGTGCGCGCCGATGATCGCTGGCGCGGCGGCGCTGTTTGCCTGCGAAGGACCCGCCGTGCGCGCGCGCTGGCGCGCCCCGCTGCGCATGCGCGACCTCGCCGCGGCGATCGTTATGATCTTCGCGCTGTCGGGGCTGCTGGCGCCGAGAGCGGCCTTGCGCGCGGTCGGCATATGGGAGTGGGTGGACCGTTTTCCCGCCGCCGCCGCGCTCTGGTGGTGGCCGTGGCGCTGGCGGGAAATTCTCATCGGCACCCCAAGCCTGGTGCTCGCCCTGATCCTCGTGGGCAAGCGCGAGATCTCGTCTCAGGACGGCCGCGGCTCCCATGTTCGGACGTTCCTCGGCGATCCGCGCGGTTGGCTGATCCTGGGTCTGCTGGCGCCTGCGGGGGCGGTGGCCTCAATTGGCGCGGGCGGCGCGCCCATCGCGCTAGCCGTAGCTCAGGGCGCCGCGGCCTGCGCGTTGGGCGCCGCGCTCGGGTTCATTCTGGCGGGCTTAAGGTCCCGCCTGGAATCGTGGGTCCTTGGGCCTACGAACGCAGGTCCATTGACCTAGTCAATGCCTCGTGCTAGAATCGCGCCGTGGGACATCTGACCCTGGCTCTCATCGTGTTGGTCGCGGGTTCCTCATCGGTGTACGCCGATCCCGCGAAGACCGCGCCTTTTTCCACTAAGACTTGGGGCGAGGGCGCCTACAAGCACCCTGACGCTGAGGTCGGCCAGTACTTCGAAACCAAGCCCCCTAACCCGGACGGGCAAAAGTCCCGACGACCTCGGGTCCCCGCGCGGGTTTCGCCCAAGATTCAACCCGTCGTCGCGGACGCTTCCCGCCCGCGTCCCCGTCCTTTTGTCGAAGGCGGGGCGCTCGATTCGGCCAGCGAGGACGCACGCAGGGATTACGAGGCGCGCCTGCTTGGAGCCGAGTCCGCGCCCCGGCGCCCGGGCCTCGCGGACCCCAAGATGCTCCCGCCGCGAGATCCCGCCCAATCCGCCTCAACGGGCGTGGGTATGATGTTCGTCTCGCTGGAACTCGATCATCAGGAAGCCGGCGTTTTGCGCGACGCGGTGGCCGGGCTCGGTGCGACCGCGGCCTTCCGCCCCGATGCCCGATTCCAGCCGATTCCCGGCGAGGATGGGTCGGTGCGCATCAGCGGCTGGCTCCCGGCCTCTCGGCTCGGCGATTTGGTCTCCCGCCCCGGCGTCAAGCGCATCGAAGTCGAGCGCGGCTTCCGTCCGGCGGCGGACAATAGCGTCGTCGGCGATTATCTTTTGAAGTTGCGCCTGAGCGACGTCGCCCATCCCGAGGAATCCATCGCGCAGAGCGTACGGGTCATGACCGCCGAAACAAGCTTTAAGCTTGACCGCGTGTTCGGTTTCATGATTGTTCCCGGAGGAGACGCGACCGCGCTGGTGTCCGGGACGATGCCGATATCGCGGTTGTCGCGTGCGCTGGGACTGCCCGAGGTCATTGAGATCACCGCCGCTCCGCCTCCCGCAGCGCCGGCCAAGAAAGACGGCTTCCTGAAATTCGTCATGGCGCGAGGCCGCTGGCTGGTCCTGCTGAGCGTCCTTCTCGTCTTTCTCGCCGTGTTCGTCCCCTACCGCTGAACCCCCGCATTTCATAGAATCGCGACATGGGTGCCAAGGTACGATTGTCGTCGTTGTTCGCGCTCGCGGTGGCCGCCGGGCTCGCGGGAGAGACCCTTCTGCTCGTCGAGCGGCACTGTTCGCGCATGGAGTCCTCCCTGCGCGACGATTTCCGCGTGGTGCTGTTTGCGCGCGCGTCGCTGGAAGAGGCTCGCGCGAAGGTCATCGAGGAAAAGCTGCGGGCGGCTCCCGAGGTGGAGGATGTTCGCTTCATCTCGGCGGACGAGGCTCTGGCCGCGCTCAAGCGCGACGATCCCGATCTCGTCGAATCGATGGCGCTCGTCGGCGACAACCCCCTGCCCGCCGCCTTCGAGGTCCGTCCGACCCCCGAGGCGCTGACGCATCTTGGCGCGTGGATTGACGGTGTCCAACGTCTGGCCGACTGGTCGGACCTGCGCCACAAGCCCGGGCAGGTCCAGGCCATCCTGCGCCTTCGCTTCTACTCCTACTTCCTGAGCATGACGCTGAGCACGCTCCTGTGCCTCATCGTCGTCATCGCGCTGGTCGCCCTGACGGCTTCCTTTTCAGCGGCAAAAGGAAGAGGCGCCGTCTCGCCATACGAGTCGATCTCCTCCATTGCGTGGGCTGTGGGGGGGGGGGCGGTGGGCGCCGCGCTTGCGAGCGCGATCTCGTGGCCTCTTCACCGCGACGAACTGTTGTGGGCCTGGCCGCGACCGCTCGCGCAGATCGCTCTGCTCGCGGCCTGCGCGACTCTCGGGTGGTCCTTGTCGCTATGGCACGCCGAGTCCTGATCCTTTCCGGCTTGCTCGCGCTGAACGCGGCTGCGGCGCTCGCCCAGCTCAATGCCAAGCGTAAGGAGTTCTCTCGCATCCAGGTCGAGCTCAAGCAGACCTTGGAGGAGCTCGAGAATCTGCGCGACGCGGAAAAGGAGCTCGGCGCCGACGTCAAAGGCCTCGAGCGCCGTGACGCGCGGTTTCGTCGGCGCGTCGAGGAGATCCAGTCCGATATCCGCCGCGCGCAGGCCAAGCGCGCGGACCTGAAATCTCGCCTCGGCGCGGCGAAGAGCGTCGCCGGCTTCTGGTCGGCGGCGATTGCTTCAGAGGCCGCGCGACACGTCGTCGCCGCGGCCTCGCGCTGCGAGGCATACGGCACCCGTGAGCTGTGGGCCGAGGTATTGCGACGTTGCGCGATCATAGAAAAGGCGCGGCATCTGCGCGGCCTGGACGGCTTCAGCCGGAAGACCGAGGCGGACGCGGAGGAGACCGGCCGCCGTGCGCACGATCTCGACGGGAGTCGCCTTCGTGTTCAACGCGAGCGCGAGGGCGGCCTGCGTGAATATGAGGAGAAGAAGTCCTCTCTCGGGCAGACGCAAGCGAAGGTCGCCGCCGCGGCGCGGCGCGCCAAGGAGCTTGAGGAATCGGCGAAGGCCATGTCCGCCTTGATCGACAGGCTTGGCAAGGCGGGCAAATATCGCAAGCTCGGGGATGCGGCCCGCCTCGGAATTCCCAACTATTCCCTGCCCTGGCCGGTCGCGGGGAAGGTTCTGCGTCCGTTCGGTCGCGAGCGCGACGAGCAGCTCGGCACCTGGACCGTACGGCAGGGCGTCGTCTTCGCCTCGGCCGCCGGGGCCGCCGTCGGCTCGATCGCGCCCGGCAACGTCATCTTCTCCGGCCCGTTCCGCTCCTACGGGGAGGTCGTGATCGTCGATCACGGCGGCGGGTTCTTCAGCGTGTACGGCGAGCTTGGCAAGATCGTCAAGGAGAAGGGCGACGCGGTGAAGGCCAACGAGAAGCTCGCGACCGCCGGCGAACGGGTGTATCTCGAGATCCGGCGCGGCACAGAAGCGCTGGACCCGGCAGAATGGCTGGAGAAAAAGTGAGGAAAGCCCCATGGCAACCAGGAGACTCGAATGAAGAGAATTTTGATCGCGGCGGCCGTCACGGCCGCCCTCGTCGTCCGACCCGCGTACGCGGCCACCGCCGATAAGACCTACGAGCAGCTCAAGCTCCTTGTAGACGTGCTCGGCTTCGTTCGGGATAACTACGTGGACGAGCCGGAGACGCAGAAGCTGATCTATGGCGCGGCAACCGGCATGGTGCGCATCCTCGATCCCTACTCTCAGTTCATGGAGCCGGAGATTCATCGCGAGATGAGGACCGAGACCGAGGGGCAGTTCGGCGGCGTGGGCCTGCGCCTGACGCTCAAGGACTCCTGGCTGACCGTGCAGACGCCGATGCCGGGCTCGCCGGCCTATCGTCTGGGAGTTCTTCCCAACGACCGCGTCATCGAGATCGACGGCGTTGCGACCAGGGACATGGACATGTCCGACGCCCTGCGCACCTTGCGCGGCGCGCCCGGCACCAAGGTGAAGCTCAAGCTCGAGCGCGGC
>JBBTJN010000140.1:0-29020 GCA_038059415.1 Elusimicrobiota bacterium
ATTGACCTATGTCCCGCCCGATCCGGGTCTGCTGATTCGACTCCATCCCGAGGCGCTCCGCGTGCTTTCTCCGTATCCGGGAATGGCCGGCGGCCTCAGCCACGTTCCCCCCCCCGGCCTCCCCCCCGCAAACCTCCCGGCCCGTCGCCCGCATGACCCCCGTGGGACGGTTGCTGCGTGCGGTGTGTGTCGGCGCCCTGGAGATATTCCTGCGGCTCGGAGACATGTTGGACCGCAAGCAACCTTCCGCTGACACCGGGCGCTAACGGCGGGAGCCTTCGCCGGGGCGCACGGCGAACGCGGCGTTGAGGCCGATCAACGTGAAAGTTGCCAGCAGCAGGCAGACCGAGAGCGCGTTGATCTCGGGCGTGATGCCGAACTTCATCATCGAGTAGATCTTGATGGGCAGGGTCACGATGCCGATGCCGGCCACGAAGAACGAGGTCACGAAATCCTGGAAGCTCACGGTGAAGGACAGCAGCGCCCCGGAGATGATCGCGGGTGCCGCCAACGGCAGGGTCACCTTCACGAAGGCCTGCCACTCGGTGGCACCCAGGTCCATCGCGGCGTCCTCTAAAGAAAATTCCTTTAGGGAGATCAGGCGCGCGCGCACGGCGGCGATCGTGTAGGGCAGGCAGATCAGGGCGTGGGAGCAGGCCAGCGCCGTGAAATCGAGCTCGTAGCCGACGCGCACGAGGAAGCTCAGGAGGCCGACGCCCAAGGCCACCTCGGGCATCATCAGAGGCACGTTGAGGAGCGCGTCATAGGCTCCCCGTCCGCGGAAGGGCTTGTGCTTGACCATCGCGTAGGAGGCGAGCATGCCGAGGATCGCGGCGATGGCGGCGGCGGCGGCGGCCACCTCCAAGGAGGTCAGCAGGGCCCTCATGAGCTCCCTGTCGTGGAGCAGGGCCGCGTACCACTTGAGTGTAAACGCGCGCCAGACCATGTTGCGCCGGGCATCGTTGAAGGAGAAGACGAACATCACGCACAGAGGCAGGTACAGGAAGGCGAATATCCCGGCGCAGTAGACGGCCATGCCGCGGCCCTTCTTCATGCCCCCTCCCAGCGCTGATAAAGCCAGAGGCCGCCGACGAGGCCGACGAGGAGGAGCGTGGTCAAGGCGGCGCCGAACGGCCAATTCTGGGCCATCATGAACTGGTTTGAGATCAGGTTTCCGAGCAGGTAGTAGCGCGGGCCGCCGAGGATCTCGACGGTCAGGAAGTCGCCCAGGCAGGGGATGAAGGTCAGCACGCAGCCCGCGACCACGCCCGGCAGAGAGAGCGGCAAGGTCACCTTCCAGAACGCCGTCCAGCGCCCGGCGCCGAGGTCGTAGGCCGCCTCGATGACGGACCGGGGCACCTTGTCGAGAGAGGCGTACAGCGGCAGCACGGCGAAGGGCAGGTAGAAGTAGACGAGGCCGAGCAGGACGGCGAACGGCGTGTACAGAAAGCCGATTGGGGCTGACAGGAAGCCCAAGCCGATGAGGGTCGTATTGAGCAGACCCTCTTTGCCGAGCACGATCATCCAGGAGTAATAGGCGACCAGGCACGAGCTCCAAAATGGAACCATCAGCCCGACGAGCAGCGCGTTGCGCCAGCGCCCGGCGTAAAAGGTCAGAAAGTAGGCCAGCGGGTAGCCGAGGATGAGGCAGAGGACGGTCGTCGCTCCGGCGAAGCCCAAGGTCCGCAAGAGCACCGGCAGGTACTTGTGGTCGAAGGCGCGCCGATAGTTTTGGAGTCCGAATTCCCAGATGATCGCGCCGTACGGTCCGTTCTTCGCGAAGGACAGCGCGATCAGGCCGGCGGCGGGGATTACGAACAGGCAGAGGAGCCATAGCGAGGCCGGGGCCAGGAGGAGATGGCTCGCGGCGGGCCTGCGTCCGCCGAGGAGCCAGGAGAGGGCCCGGCCCATCAGGCGACCTTCACATCGGCCCAGGCCTGGCTCCACATCTCGTTTTGCTCGCTGTCGAGAACATGGTGGAGCTGGAGCCGCTTCATGACGGCGGGCGTCGGATACACTCGCGGATCATTGAGAAGGACCTTGTCCACCTCGGGGCTCGCGGCCAGGTTCGGCGTGGCGTAGCGCACCGAGTTGGCGATGTCCGCGGCGACCGACGGCTCGAGCAGATAGTCGATGAGGCGCAGGGTGTCCGCGCGGTGGCGCGCGCCGCGCATGATCGCGAGGCAGTCCACCCACATGTACGTGCCCTCCTTGGGGATCACGTAGTCCAGGTCGGGATTCTCGCGCGCGGTCTGGAACAGGTCGCCCGACCAGGTCATGGCCAAATCGATTTCACCGGCGACGAGGCTGTTGAGGTAGGAAGCGCTCGAGTACTGCTTGACCAGGGGTTTCTGCTTGACGAGCAGTGCGCGGATCTTTTGGAAGTCTTCCGGGTCGCGGGTAGTCGGCTCAATCTTGAGCAGCTGCATTGCCACCGAGATGCAGTCCCGCACATTATCGAGCATCGAGATTCGGTCCTTGTAGTTCTCGTCCCAGAGGTCCCACCACGAGGTCGGCGGCTTTTTAAGCTTCTTCTTGTTGTAGGCGATGCCGGTCGTGCCCCACAGATAGGGAACCGTCGTCTCCTCCGGATCGTAAGACGGGCGCCGGAATCGCGGGGCGAGGTTGCCGAGATTCTTCAGCGTCCTTTCCGGGACCGGCTCGATGAGGTTGAGCGAGCGGAAGCGCGGTATCAGATAGTCCCCGACGACGATCAGATCGTAGCCGCGCGCGCCGGCGCGAAGCTTGGTGAACATCTCATCCTCGTCGGCGAACAGGTCGTAGCGCACGTCGATGCCGGTGCGCTTGGTGAACTCAGGCAAGGTGTCACCGCCGATGTAGTTCGACCAGTTGAAGAAGTTGACGACGCGCTTGTCGTCGGCGCGGCGGCAAGCGGTCAACAGCGAGGGAATGAGGGGCGAGAGTATCGCGGCCTTGAGAAATCCGCGTCGCGAGATCGGCTCAGCCATTGTCGCGTTCGAGGATGTACACGTCCTCTGGCTGGACGGCCGCGATGACGGGGACGTCCATGTCGTCATGGACCGCGTAGCGGTCTCCGCCGGCCCAGGCGATGGTGAGGCGCTCGGGGGCTTTCTTGAACATCTGCAGATAGATTTGGCAGGCGTCGCCGAGGAAAACGGTGTCCTTGAGGACCGCGTCGAAGCGGATCAGGCCGAATGGTAGCTCATCCTTGTAATAAACCTTCACGCGCTCAGGACGAATCGCGACCTTGACGCGCGCGCCGACCTCGGGCAAGGTCTCATTGGGATCGAGGGGAACGTCGAACTCGTGCTCGCCTTCGAGCAGGAGGTGCGCTCGGCCCCGCGCGCCGTCCAGGACCTTGGCCGAGAAGATGTTGGCGCCGCCGATGAAGTCGGCGACGAAGCTCGTCTTCGGCGTCTCATAAATCTCGCCGGGCGTTCCGACCTGTTCTATGCGGCCGTGATTGAAGACGGCGATGCGATCGGACATTGTCATCGCTTCCTCTTGGTCGTGCGTCACGTATATGAAGGCGATGCCGAGGCGGCGCTGGAGGCCCTTGAGCTCGAGCTGCATCTCCTTGCGCAGTTTCAAGTCGAGGGCGCCGAGAGGTTCGTCAAGGAGGAGCACGGCGGGCCGTCCGGCGATGGCTCGCGCCAGCGCTACGCGCTGCATCTGGCCGCCCGACAGCGACTGGATTGGGCGAGACTCGAAGCCCTTCAGTTTGACCATGGCCAGCGCCTCGGGCACGCGCTTGCGGATTTCGCCTTCGGAGACCTTGTCCATTCTCATGCCGAAGGCGATGTTGTCGGACACGTTCAGGTGAGGGAAGAGGGCGTAATGTTGGAACACGGTGTGCACGTCGCGCTCGTAGGGCGGCGTGTCGGTGACGTCCACGCCATTGAGGCGCACGCGTCCGCCGTCCGGCGTCTCGAAGCCGGCGATGATGCGCAAGGTCGTCGTCTTGCCGCAGCCCGAGGGGCCGAGCAAGGTCATGAATTCCCCCGTGCGCACGCTCAGGCGGACGTCGCGCAGGACCGTAGACGTCCCGAATGCCTTGTTGAGCGGACCGACCTCGAGCAGAATGGAGTCGTCAGTCACCATCGTCATTGTACTACGCGGGGAAGGCGGCGACGGCCTTTTTGATGAGCGCGAAGGCTTCCTTCGCCTGGGCCGCGGTCAATGTCAGCGGCGGGGCCAGGCGGATCGTATTCGCGTGGGTGTCCTTGGCAAGCAAGCCCAGGTTGAGCAGGCTCTCGACCAAAGGCCGCACGCGCGTCTTGAACTCGAGGGCGAGCATGAGGCCGCGCCCGCGCACGTCCTTGAGCAGAGGGTGCTCGAGGGTATCGAGTAGCCCCTTCAGATAAGCGCCGGTCATCGCCGACTTTTGCGGCAGCTTCTCATCTAAAATCACCTTCAACGCGGCCATGCCGATCGCGCAGGCGAGAGGGTTGCCGCCGAAGGTGGAGCCGTGGGTGCCCGGCGTGAAGAGACCGAGAACCTCGTCGTCGGCGCAGACAGCCGAGACGGGGTAGAGGCCGCCCGACAGGGCCTTGCCCAGAATATAAAGATCGGGAGTCACCGATTCGTGGTCGCAGGCGAACATCTTCCCCGTGCGCCCGAGCCCCGTTTGAATCTCGTCGGCGCACATCAGCACGCGGTTCTCGGAGCAGATCGCGCGCACGGCGGTGAGCCAGCCCTCCGGCGGGATGATGACGCCGGCCTCGCCCTGTATGGCCTCAAAAAGAAATCCGACGGTGTTCGGCGTGATCGCGCGCTCAAGGGCGGCCGCGTCGCCGTGCGCAATCGTCCGAAAGCCCGGCGTCGCGGGCCCGAATCCGTCGGACGAGTCGCGATCGCTCGAGAAGCTCACGATCGTCGTCGTGCGGCCGTGAAAGTTCTCGCGGCAGACGATGATCTCGGCCATGTTCTCGGGCACGCCCTTGCGGCGGTAGCCCCACAGGCGCATCGCCTTGATCGCGGTTTCGACGGCCTCCGCGCCCGAGTTCATCGGCAGGGCGCGTTCCTTGCCGGTGAGCCGGCACAAAAGCTGGAGGAAAGGTCCGAGCAATTCGTGGTGGAAGGCGCGTGAGGTCAAGGCGACCAGGCCCAGCTGTTTCTTGGCGGCGGCCACGATCTTGGGATGATTGTGCCCCTGATTGATCGCGGAGTAGGCGGACAGGAAGTCGAAGTACCTCTTGCCGTCCACATCCCAGACGAACGGTCCCTTGGCGCGCGCGATGGCGACGGGCAATGGATGGTAATTGTGAGCGCCGTGTTTGTCGACGAGCGCGATGAGACGGTCGGATTTTGAGGTCATGAGCTCAGGCATCTTTGAGGGCCTGTTCCAGGGCGGCCACGGCGCGGTCGGCGTCGCGCATGGTCCAGCACATCGGCGGTTGGATGCGTAAAGTATTGCCTTCCAGGCCGCCCTTGCCGACGAGCACGCCTTGATCCTTCATGGACTCGACGATCCTCACCGTGAGTTCGGGCGCGATCTCCTTCGACTTCTTATCCTTGACTAATTCGACGCCGATCATGAGGCCCATGCCGCGCACATCGCCGACGCGCTCGTCCTTCTGCTGTAGCTTGCGCAGGCCGGCTAGGAGGCGGTCGCCCACCCTCTTTGAGTTCCCGGCGAGATCCTCCTTCTCAACGATGTCCATCACCGCGTCCGCCGCGGCGATTGCCATGGGTCCGCCGCCGAAAGTGTTGTAGTGGAGTACGCCCTTCATCGCATCGGCGATGGCGCGCGTCGTGATGACGGCCCCGATGGGGTAGCCGTTGCCAAGTCCTTTGGCCATGACGATGATGTCGGGTTTGGCATTCCAGTGTTTAATGCCGAAATAATGCTCGCCCGTGCGGCCGACGCCGGCTTGGACCTCGTCGCAGATGAACAGGCCGCCGTGCTTGTGGACGATGTCCGCCGCTTCGGCGAAGTATGACCGTCCGGGAGTAATGAGTCCGCCCACTCCCATGATCGTTTCGGCGAAGAAGCCCGCGAGTTTGCCCTGGGTTGAGGAATTCAGCGTCGCCGCGAGGCCCTTGAGAGCCATGCGGGTGCTCTGCTCGGGCGTTCCGTCGAAGCGGTAGGCATAGTCGGTGGGCGAAAACGAGACGCCGACGGGATAGGGCTGCTGGTTGCGCCAGGTGTGCTGGCCGGTCAACGCGGTCGTCAGCAAGGTCCGACCGTGGTAGGAACGCTGGATCGCGATGAAATCGTGGCGCGCGGTGTAGGTCTTGGCCACGAAGGCGGCCATTTCGTTGGCCTCGGAGCCGGAGTTCGTGAAGAAGCAGACATCCATGTCGGGATTGACCGACTTGGCCTTGTCGGCCAGACGTTTGGCGAACGCGCCGACGGCGGAATGCAAATACAACGGCGGGTTATGCTGGAGCATGTCGATCTGCGCCTTCAGTCTGGCGACGAAATGCGGGTGGGAGTGGCCGATCGAAACGGTCGCCACGCCGGCGAAGCCGTCGAGGTATTCTTTCCCGCTCTCGTCGAAAAGGAACTGCATGTTGCCCGCGACGATCTGGAGCGGCTTGGCAAACATCGGGCCGGGAAGCGGCATGAGGTGCGCGGCGCGCACGGCGGCGACGTCGGCCGTGGACGGGGCCATGGGGGATTTCAGGGAGACGGTGCTTTTAGGGCGCATGCGTTCCTCCGGAGTTTGGCGTCGAGAGAGAGGGCCAGGCACAGTCCGGCCCCGGACAGAAGTCCATCCATCAGGTTGACCGGCGACGGCAGAAAGGAGACCGGGCTCCAGCGTGTCTTCGCGTAGGAAGGCACGGCCCAGAGAATAAACGAGAGAACCCCGTAGCCGGCGACTGAGCCGAGAACAGCGGCCAGAGCGCCGCGCCACCAGCTGGTCTCGGCGCTGAGCGCCCCGATGATCGCGATCGTGCACCAAATAGTCGCCGTATAGATGACGACGACGGCCAACTGCCATTGAGGCGTACCGCCGAGGCCGCGCGGCATGCCCCAGCCGGAGTACCGCGTCAGCGCGGCCATGACCGAAGCGATGCCGAGCAGGGGGCCCAGGAAGCCCGCGAGGGTCGTCGTGGCGCGTCGCCCGGCTGCGGCGCCGATGGCGGCGTAGAACACCGCCGTGTAGAGCGCGATCAGAAAGAACTGGGGGCCGTACGGTCCGCGCAGGAAACTTCCGGCGCCCGCCCGGTCGGCGAGGGTGCTCAGGACATGCGCCAGGGCCGCGCCGAGCAATCCTGCGGTCCCCCCTCCTACGATCGCGGCAAAAGGCGTCACTCGCGATCCTTCAATACAGGTTCGAGGCGCGGCGGCTGCCGGTGTAGTCGAGGAACACGGTCTTCTGCTCGGTGAAGAAATGCAGGCCTTCCTTCGCCATCTCACGTTCTCCGACGCCGGAGCCTTTCACGCCGCCGAAGGGCACCTGGGCCTCTCCGCCGATCGTCGGGCTGTTTAAGTGGACCATGCCCGCCTCAACTTCTTGCGTGAAACGCATCGCGAGGGTAAGGTCCCGAGAGTAGAACGCGCAGGTCAGACCGAAGGGGCTGTCGTTGGCAAGCTCGATTGCCTTGTCGAAGTCGTCGGCGCGCGCGACGGCCAACACCGGGCCGAAGACCTCTTCCTGCCACAGCCGCGACTTTGGGTTCACGCCGTCGAAGATCGTGGGCTCCACGAACCAACCGTGGGCGTATTCATCTTTCGTGAGGCGATTGCCGCCGCAGAGGAGCTTGGCCCCCTCCTTCTTGCCGATCTCGATGTAGTCGAGGTTGGTCTTAAGCTGGCTTTCGTCCACTGCGGGACCCATGCCCGTGGCCGTGTCCATGCCGTTGCCGACCTTTATCTTGGCGACCTCCGTGAGCAGCATCTTCAGGAACTTGTCGGCGATGGCTACATGAAGAATAAGGCGTGAGGTGGCCGTGCAGCGTTGGCCCGTTGAGCCGAAGGCGCCCTTGATGACGCCGCCGAGCGCCAATTCGAGGTCGGCGTCCTCCCATATCACGGCCGGGTTCTTGCCGCCCATCTCGCAGACGACCGGGATGCCGCGCGCGCCGCAGATCGTGTGGATGCGCTTTCCGATTTCATTGGAGCCCGTAAACGACACGGCCTTGATGCGCGGTTCCTCGACGAGTATGTCGCCCATCGCCGAACCGGAGCCGAGCACGAGGTTGAGCACGCCAGGCGGCAGACCCGCGTCCTCGAAGACCTTGACGAGTGCCACGGCCAGCGCGGGCACGAGCGAGGCGGGCTTGAAGATCACGCAATTGCCGGCGATGAGCGCCGGGGCGATCTTCCAAGCCGGGATCGCGAACGGGAAATTCCAGGGCGTGATGATCGAGACGATGCCGCGCGGATGGCGGGTCGTGTAGAGCAGGTTCTTCGCCAACTCGGAAGGCTGGGTGATGCCGCCCAGGCGCAGGCCCTCGCCCGCGAACCATTCGATGAGCGTGATGCCCTTTTCCATCTCGCCGAGCGCTTCGGGCAGGATCTTGCCCTGTTCGAGCGTCATGAGGCGTGCCAATTCCTCTTTGCGCTCGCGCAGCAGAAGAGCGGCTTTCATCAAAATGCGGCCGCGTGCGGGAGGCGTCGTCGCCTTCCATGCCGGGAAGGCCTTAGAGGCCGCGTCGATGGCGCGCAGGACGTCGGTTTTGTCCGCGCCCGTGAGTTTGGCCAGGATCTGGCGGTTGTCGGCCGGATTCGTTGAGATGATCTCGCGGGAGGATGAGCCGTCCACCCATTTCCCGCCGATATACTGCTTCAAAATGGAGACTTCAGGCGTCGTATTTGTCGCGGGAGTGATCACCGGGGTATTGTATCAATTCCTCGCGCCAGGGCGATCAGTTGAATGCCCGAGGCGTCCGCTTGAGGAACTTGCCGTGGCTGGTCTTGCCGGTCCACTTGCCATCGAGGACCATCGCCTCGCCGCGCGAGAATACGTCGAGGATCGTGCCCTTGACCGTCATGCCCTCGTAGGGGTTGTAGTCGGCGGCGCTGTGGTGGTTCTTCGTCGAGAAGGTGAAAGACTTGTTAGGATTGAGAATCACGATGTCCGCGTCGGCCCCGGGGTTTAAGTGGCCTTTGCGCGGATGCAGGCCGAACAATTTCGCGGGGTTGAGCGAGGTGATCTCGACGAAGCGGTTCTCGGTGATCTTCCCCTTCTGGACGGCGTCCCAGAGCAGGAGCATGCGGTACTCGACGCCGGGCGCGCCGTTGGGAATTTTGGAAAAATCTTTCTTTCCCAGCTCTTTGCCGGGCTGATTGGCTCCGGCCTTCATGCAGAATGAACAGTGGTCGGTGGAAACGACTTGGAGATCGTTGCCGACGAGTCCATTCCACAAGCGTTGCGAATTCCCGAGAGGCCGCAATGGAGGCGACATGACGAACTTCGCCCCCTCAAACCCAGGACGTCGATAATCGTCCTCGGACAAATACAAATACTGAGGGCACGTCTCGGCGAACACCGGCAAGCCGCGCGCCCGTGCGGCGCGGACTTCTTCCAGGGCGTCGCCCGCCGACAGATGCACGAAGTAGATCGGCACGCCCGCCATCTCGGCCAGCGCAATGGCGCGGTGCGTTGCCTCGGCCTCGGCGGTCATCGGACGGGTCAGCGCGTGCCACTCGGGCGCGGTCTTGCCCTCGGCGATCGCCTTCTGGATCAGGACGTCGATCACGCTGCCGTTTTCGGCGTGCATGCAGATCATCCCGCCATTGTCGCGCGTGCGCATGAGCGCGCGGAAGATCGTCGTGTCGTCCGACATGAAGATGCCGGGGTAGGCCATGAACAGCTTGAATGAGGACACTCCCTCGTCGACGAGCTTGTCCATTTCTTTTTGCCGCTCCTCGGGGAAGTCGGTCACGATCATGTGAAAGCCGTAGTCCACCGCGCACTTTCCGCCGGCGCGTTTGTGCCAGTCGTCAAGGGCGTGACGGAACGTCCGGCCCTTCAATTGAATCGCGAAGTCCACGATCGACGTGGTGCCGCCAAAGATGGCCGATATCGAGCCGGTCGTAAAATCGTCGATCGTGGTGGCGCCCATGAACGGCATGTCGAAATGGGTGTGTGCGTCGATGCCGCCGGGGATGACGACCTTGCCTCGCGCGTCAACGACCCGTTTGGCGGGCTCGGTGATTTTGCCCACGGTGACGACCCTGCCATTGACGACGCCGAGGTCGCCGATGAAGGTGTCCGACGCGGAAACGACCGTGCCGCCTTTGACGATCAGATCATATGGCATATTTTTTTTCATTCTCCGTGGACATGAGCAGCCAATAGAGCGAGAAAGACAGGCCGAAGCTGATAAACCAAGCGTAGTGGTACAGCGAGATCCAGAAAGGGGCCACGGTCGCGAGCTTGACCGTGCCGAGGAAGCCGGGAAGTACGGGGAGACAGGCTAGGACGAGGGCCACCAGCGCGCGGCCGTTCACCCCGCCGGCGTACCAGTACGCGCCGTTTTTCTCGTAGAGCTCGCGCACGTCAAGATTCGCGTTGCGCAGGATGTAGTAGTCGCAGATGAGGATGCCCCCGATCGAACCGAGCAGCGAGGAATACGCGACGAGCCAGGTGAAGATGTATCCGGAGGGATCGGCGATGAGCTTCCAGGGCTGGATGAGGATGCCGATGACGCCGGTGATGTAGCCGCCCATGCGGAAGTCGATCTTCTCGGGCCAAACGTGCGAGAAGTCGTTGGCGGGGCCGACGACGTTGGCCGCGATGTTGGTGGCGAGCGTGGCAATGCACAGGGAGATGAGCGCGATCGCGAGCACGAACGGATTTTTAAATTTCGCGATGAGGTCCACAGGGTCCCATATCGCCTGGCCGTAGATCACGACGGTGGCCGAGGTGACCGCCACGCCGATGAAGGAGTAAAGGCCCATCGTCGTCGGCAGGCCCAGGGCTTGGCCCAGCATCTGGTCTTTCTGCGTTCGAGCGTAGCGTGAGAAGTCCGGGATGTTGAGCGACAATGTCGCCCAGAAGCCGATCATCGCGGTCAGGGCCGGGAAGAAGAACGGCCAAAACCGGCCGGCCTGGGGCTGTCCTGGTTCAAAAGCGGACGGCGTGGACAGCATGTGACCGAAGCCCCCTGCCTGGACGTACGCCCAGCCGAGCAGCGCGAGGCCGAGGGCGATCAGGAGGGGCGCTTTGATGTTGAGCAGGATGCGGATCGATTCCACGCCCTTGTGTATCACGTACATGTTGATCGCCCAGAAGAAGAGAAAACATCCCCATTGGCCCATATTGAGACCCTGGAACACCGCCGCGCCGCTCGTCATGGCCGGAACCCATATGCCGATAAGCTTGTAGATCGCGGCCCCGCCGATCCAAGCCTGGATGCCGAACCAACCGCAGGCGACGAGCGCTCTGAGGATCGCCGGTACGTTGGCCCCCAGAATTCCGAAAGCCGGCCTACAGTAGACGGGATACGGGATGCCGTATTTGGTGCCCGCGTGCGCGTTGAGGATCATCGGCAGAAGGACGATGCAGTTGCCCAGAAAGATGGTCAGGACGGCCTGCCACCAGTTCATTCCCTGCGCGATCAGCGAGGACGCGAGCATGTACGTCGGTATGCACGCGCTCATGCTGATCCAGAGGACGGCGATGTCCTTCGTGCCCCAGGTCCGCGCGGACCTGCGCGTAGGCGCGATGTCCTCGTTCCAGTACGGCGACTTCGTGATGGGCTCGGAGTGGTCGTGAATCTCCGTGTCCATCAGCGCGTCGTAGAGTCGCTTTCTCATGGCAGCATCTGGGTGAGCGCGCCGTAGGTCTCGGGACGGCGATCGCGGAAAAACTGCCAGGTCTTTCGGACCTCAAGAATCTGGTCGAAGTTGAGGTCGGCGACGATGATCGCGTCCTTGTTGCTGGGGCCGACCTTGAGGATCTGGCCGCGCGGGTCGCAGAAGTAGGACTGGCCGTAGAACTCGCCGATCTTCCAGGGGCTCTCGATGCCGACGCGATTGCTCGCCCCCACGAAGTACTGGTTGGCGACCGCGTGCGCCGGCTGCTCGAGCTTCCAGAGATGCTCGGATAGACCTTTCACGGTCGCCGAGGGATTGAAGACAATTTCGGCTCCGTTCAGGCCCAGGATGCGCGCTCCGTCGGGGAAGTGGCGATCATAACAGATGTACACGCCGACCTTGGCGTAGCGCGTCTGGAAAACGGGGTAGCCGAGGTTGCCCGGCTTGAAATAGAACTTTTCCCAGAATCCCGGAGCGCAATGCGGAATGTGGTTCTTTCGGTAGATGCCGGCAATCGAGCCGTCCGCGTCGATGACGGCGGCGGTGTTGTAATAGGTGCCCGGCGAGGGCGTCTCGTAGATCGGGGAGACGATGACCATCCGGTGCTTCTTGGCCAGGTCCTGCATGATCTTGGTCGTCGGACCGGGGATCGGCTCGGCGGTGTCGTACCACTTCGTGTCCTGCTCGGCGCAGAAGTAGGGGCCGTAGAAAATTTCCTGAAGGCCCAGCATCTGCACGCCTTGTTTGGCGGCCTCCTTGATCATGGCGACGTGCTTGTCGATCATCTTCTCCTTAATCTTCCGCAAGGCGTACTTCGGCGCAAGCCAGTCGCACGACGCCTGGATGAGACCGCATTTTACGATTCGGGCCATAAGATCCTCTCTCTGTGTTATTGTTGGATGCGTCTGTGGAGTTGGGAAAGCCGTTCGAGGACCGGCGGGACGCCGAAGAAGCGTTTCTCGAAATGGAGTACGGTCTTGTCGTCGATCGGCAGGCGGAGCTGGTAGCGGTTGTCTTCCTCGTTGTACTCGAATTGGGTGCCGTAGGTCTGCGGCAGGCCGTGGGACATCAGAAAGCGGTCGAGGGTCGCGGCGACGAGCCAGCGCGAGGGGCGGTGCCCGTTGATGGCCGCCATCGTCGCGAGCCGATGCGCAGACAAGAATTCCTGGGGCTCGGTGCCGTGCAGGAGGAGAACGGCGGCGTGGTACATGTCGTTGGGGGTGTTGATCCCGCCCTGGCCGATCATCGCGAAGGCCTCGAGGCGGCGTTGCGCGTCGCGCGATTTGAGCGCGTCGATGTCCGCGACGGCGGTGTAAACCTTTTCGCGATCCTGTTGATCGGCCGCGTAGAGCTCGTTGAGGCGGAGGTTGTCGATTTCTGGAGGCATCTTAATGGCGCCTGTAGACTTCGCCGTAGCCCTTCATTCCAGCCTTTGTGTATTCTTCCCATGAGAGGGGCTTGAGGCCGGTGTCGACGGGCTTCATCGTGATGCAACCGTCCACGGGGCAGACGAGCGAGCAGAGGTTGCAGCCGACGCAGTCGTCTGGGAGAATGTGCGGCTTGCGGTTGCCTTGACTGCGGTCGATGTCGATGCACTGGTGTGTCGTGTCATTGCAGGAAACATAGCAAACGTCGCAGGCGATGCACTTGGCCGGGTCGATGGAGGCGACGCTCTTGTAATGGAGATTGAGATCCTTCCAGGGTACGATGCGCGGCGCGGACTTGCCGATGAAGTCGGTGGTCTTGGTGAATTTTTGGCGCTTCATCCAGCCCGCGAGGCCGGCGTTCAAGTCCTCGATGATGCGAAAGCCGTGGTGCATCACCGCGGTGCACAGCTGCACCGAGGAAGATCCGAGAAGCATGAACTCGACCGCGTCGGACCAGATCGAGATACCGCCGATGCCCGAGATGGGCAGGCCGATGGTCTCGGGGTCCGTCGCGATCTGGCTGACCATGTTGAGCGCGATCGGCTTGACTGCGGGTCCGCAGTAGCCGCCGTGGGAGATCTGTCCCGCGACGGAGAATTTTGGAATCAAAGTCTCTACATTGATCCCCATGATCGAGTTGATCGTGTTGATGAGCGACACACCGTCCGCGCCTCCCTGCTTGGCTGCGCGCGCGGCGAAGCGTACGTCGGCGACGTTGGGGGTCAGTTTGACGAGCACGGGAATGGAGCTGACCTCTTTGACGAATTGCGTCACCATCCTCACGTATTCGGGAACCTGCCCGACGGCCGCTCCCATGCCGCGCTCGGACATGCCGTGCGGGCAGCCGAAGTTGAGCTCGATGCCGTCGCAGCCGGCCGCGATCACCTTCTTTGTGATCACGTGCCAAGCCTTTTTCTCGCACGGAACCATCAAGGACGCAATGACGGCGTTGTTGGGAAAGCGCTTCTTGACCTCGTATATTTCCTTGAGGTTCACTTCGAGCGGCCGGTCGGTGATCAGCTCGATGTTGTTGAAGCCGGCGAGTTTCTGTCCGCCGAGGTCCATGGACCCGTAGCGTGAGGAGACGTTGACGACGGCCGGATCTTGGCCGAGCGTCTTCCAGACCGCTCCCCCCCAGCCGTATTCGAAGGCGCGCATGACTTGTGCGCCGGAGTTGGTGGGCGGGGCGGAGGCGAGCCAGAACGGATTGGGTGACTTGATCCCGGCGCAGTTCACGGAGAGATCGGGGCGGAGTCGGGGCTTCATGCTTCGCTCCTGGGAGTGATGGGCGCGACCCTGCGACCGTCGATCGTGGAGATCCAATATTGGTTATCTTCGGGCGCCTGCCGGCCTGGAAAGAGCGTCCGGAAGATGCCCCACGCGGCTCGTTTGCCGTCGGCGGCGGCGTTGACGACCTCCTTGCCGCCGTTGACCGCGTCGCCTCCCGCGAATATCCGATGCCGAGAGGTGGCGAGCGTATCCGGATTGACCTTGAGCCGGCCGTCCTCATGCTGGGCGAGGCCGAGGGCCTTGGCGAGAGCGAAGTGCTTTGTCTGGCCGATGGCCTTGATGACGCGGTCGCAGGCGATCTTGGTCTTGTCCGCGAATTCGACGCCCTCGACCTGCACTTTGCCGAGGATGCGTTTGGGCACGGCGTGCGTCATGAACAGAGCGCCGTCGGTTCTGGCGAGCAGTATCTCGAAGTCGTAGGCGGTCATGTGCTCAGGGCCGCGGCGATAGGCGAGGGTCACCTTGGCGGCGCCCGAGCGCAGAGACTGAGTCGCCGCGTCTATGGCGGTGTTCCCTCCACCGATCACGACTGTCGCCAGGCTCCGTGGTACGCCTCGGCCCCCCCTCGCCTTGACGCGCTCGATAAATGTTAGGGCGTCCAGGACGCCGGGCAGGTCCTCTCCCGGGATGCCGAGCGAGCGTATCTCGGAAAGGCCGATTGCGATGAACACGGCGTCGAAGTCGCGCAAGAGGGCGCCGGTCGGCATGTTCCTCCCGAGCTCTTGGCCGGTGATCAGGTTGCAGCCGAGCTTGAAGATAAATTTCATCTCCTCGAGCGCCGTGGGCCGGGACATCTTGTACTCGGCGACGCCGTAGGTGTTGAGGCCGCCGGGCAGCTTTCGCTTCTCGAAAATCGTGGTATCAAAACCAAGCCGGCGCAAGTAGGCGGCACATGAGGCGCCGGCTGGTCCGGCGCCCACGATCGCGACGCGCTTACCGTTGTCTACCCCGGGGCTGAACGGCGGCTCGCCTTCGGCGTACACGGCGTCGGTCGCATAGCGCTGGAGTCGTGCGATTTGGATCGGATTATCCTGCCAGTCGTGGTAGACGCAGGCGCCCTCGCAGAGCACCGACACGGGGCAGACGCGCGCGCAGGAGTGGCCGAGAGCGTTGGCTTCAAGGATCGTCTCGCCTGACCCCAAAGGGTCGGCGGCCGCCAGCTGTCGGATGAACCGGGGCACGTCGATGTGTGTCGGGCAGGAGGCGACGCAGGGCGCGTCGTAGCAGTAGAGACAGCGCGATGACTCGGTCCGCGCCTCTTCGCGCGTCATCGGGCCCTTCAACTCGGCAAAGGAGTCCACCCGCGTCATTTTTGACGGCGCCATCGGATTATTGTACTACTTGAGCACCTGAATGCGTCCCATAGACGGCTGCGGCGTCAAGGCCTTCATAATCGAGCTCACTCCGTCCTTGATGTACAGCGAGGAGACGAGCACGACGGAGGACAGAAGGATGCCGACGGCGATATTTCCCCGTTCGAGCTCCTTGCCTTCCTCCATCTGCCTGGTCAGGCGCCCGAATAGGCGCAAGGTCACCGAGATCGAGAACACGGCCAACGCCATAGAGGTCGCCAGATGTCCCGACATGCGCGCGAGCAGCACGAGGACGTTCGCGTTCTCCTCGGTCGGTGCCAGTATGTGCAAGCGGATCATATGGATCGAGGAGTCGGTGCCCGCCATCAGTATCTGGGCAGCGGAAAAGATGATCGTGCCGACGAGCAGGCCGACGGCGATATTGCCTTCCTTGATCTTCTTTTCCATGTCGAAGTCGGGGTTGGCCTTGATGAAGGTCCGGTAGGTCCAGAAGATGACGAAGCCCGACATCAGGACCATCATGAAGAAGTGAATAAGGCTGACGATGACGCGTGTCGCGATCATGAAGTGTCTCCTAGTAAAACGGTTCTATCTTGTAACCTTCGCGGCTGTTGAGGACCAGCGCCGTCTCCCCTCCAACCTGCCCAGGAGGCAACCACGCCGGCCCCGCGGGCTCGATAAGCACGTACTGAAGACCTTGGTGCTCGAGGAACAGGTCTCCTTTCTCAGGGATCAACAGCACCCCCATCAAATAGTGTCCGGGCACGGAAACGCCGACCATCCTCATCTGCGCCCAGTTGGACAGGATCGATGCGATCAGACCCGTTTTGGTGTCGCAGTCTCCCCAACCCAGGAGGACGGCCGTGATCGGCGGCAGGACGCCGCCCGTATGCTTGTCCTCATAAACGGGGTCGGGCTGTTTGTAATACATCGCGGTTTGCGCGAAGGAAAGCACGGCCCCGATGATGTCGCCCGAGCGGTACTTGCGCGTGTTGGCGAGCCTCTCGAAGGCGAGTGAGAGCGGCTTGATCAAAACCCTGTTCTTGCGCACGAGTCCGGGCATGTCCACGGTGACGGTGTTGTCTCTCATCAGGAGGAAACCGCGCGACGAGAGGTAGCCCCTCAGGCGCTGATCGTATTCTTTGTCCAGGGCGGCGATCGCGTTGTTGAGCTGGGCCTGGGACTTCCCTTGCTTGACCGCCAGATTGTACGCGCTCTTGCGCGCGTTCTCTAGCCAGGCCTTCACCTCGGAGAGCCCCTCCTTGGTGTAACCGAAGGAATCGTTATAGGGGCGGAAATCCTCCTCCGCGATCCGGTAGGAGATATCCAGCTTGTCTTTGTTGAAGTTTTTGAAGCCGTATGAGGCGCCCCTATAGCCGTCGGTTTTCTCAAGGCGCTGGAATGTTCTCGGGCCGCCTCCCGTGTTGGCTGCGCCCAAGCTTTTAGCGCCGGGGGGCACGTCGTCGTCGGAGTCCTGTCCGAACAAGGCCTGGCCGTCGATCGGCGCGATGACCATGCGGGTCTCAGCCCTCTGGCCCAGGCGCAGGGAGAGCAGGGCTCCGGCCAATAGGACCGGGTACCATGCCGCCGCAGGCGAGCGCCAGTGCATCGCTTATTTTAGCACCTTGCGGGGGTCCGGATAGCCTGATATCATTCGAGTGCACATGACTGAGGCGGATGATCTCATCGGAACTACGTTTGGACCTTGCCGCCTCGACGCGTTCGTCGGTCGCGGGGGCCTGGGTCGTGTTTATAAGGCGCATCACCTCATGCTTGACCGCCCCGCGGCGGTCAAGCTCGTCGATGCAGGCGGGGCCATGGCCGGCGCGACCGGCGAGGCGGTTCGCGAGCAAGTTCTGGCCGAGGCCCGGAGCGCCGCCAAGCTCGAGGATCCCCGCATCGTCGCGATCTACGAGGCCGGCGAGGAGCGCGCCATCTCTTACTTCGTGATGCCATGGGTGGACGCGGAGTCCCTCGGGGCTCTGGTCAAACGGCTGGGGCGACTGCCCCCCGCGCAGGCTTTCGAGATCATCCGAGAGACGGCGACGGCGCTGGGCGCGGCGCACATGGCTGGCCTTGTTCACCGGGACATCAAGCCCGGCAACATCTTCGTAGACGCGCGGGGCGCGGTGAAGCTCACCGATTTCGGAATCGCGCGCCTCTCCGGCGTTGCCGCGGCTGCGGGCGAGGTCATCGATCCTCGTATTGACCTGTACGCGCTGGGGACGACGTGGTATTTCGTCGTGACGGGCCAAATGCCTTATCCCGGCTCCGAGATGGACGCGCTCGTGCGCCGTCGCGACGAGGAGCCGCCCGAGGTTCGCCTCCTGTGTCCCGAAATCACGGTGCGCGCCGCAGGCCTCATGCGCCGCCTGATGGCCAAGAACGCGTCTGAGCGTCCGGCGGACGCGCAAGCGCTGCTGAGGGAAATGCTCGAGCCGCCGCCCGCGGTGCCAGGCCGTAGCGGCCCGCTTCCCTCTCTGTCGGTTGTGCAGCCCATGGCGGCGATGGGCTCGAAAAGTTCTTTTGTCGGTCTGCTCGCCGCGTTCGGCGTCATCGCCTTCGGCTGGCAGTGGCGCCGAGCCGGACCCGAGGATTGGGGCGCGGGCGCGGCCATCCTCGCGTTGCTGCCTGCTGCGTTGACCTATGGCGCCCGTACGAACGCCCCGCGCAAGCTGCTCAGCGTGGCCGGCTGCGCCGGGGCCCTGGCGTGCTGGGCGAGGCTCGCATCCAGCGGGGGAGCGTCCATGCCCGCCCTCGAGACCGCCATCGTCGCGGCCGTAGGCCTCATCGCTCTGTTTGGGAGCGCGTATCTCGGTCAATGGGGCCAGGACCGCAGCGAGGCGGCATGGGCGCGCGTTCTCGGCCCAACGGCGGGGCTTTGTCTCCTCTTCTCCGCGCTGACCTGGAGTGTGCCGCAAACGCAGGACTGGACCTTAGGGCTGGCGGAGCGCACGGCCGCTTGGTGGGCCGCGTTTACCGGTTCGGGCGGCGGCTGGCGCTGGCTCGGGACCGCGGGCCTGGGCGCGGCGTTAGGAGCGGCGATGCATCTGAAGGTTCATGACGCGCACGCGCCCAAGGACCGCAAGCTCAACTGGAATAAATAATCAGAGCGCGGCTACGGGAGAATTTGAGTCGAGGCGCGCACGCCCGCGATGAGAGGCTCGGGGTTGATTCCGAACAGCAGGACGCCGACGACTGCTATCGCCACGCCGCCGCACACGTACGCGCCGACGGGGATCGCGACGTCGTCGCAGGGCTCTCGGAAGAACATGCGATGGGCGAACGCGAAGTAGTAGTAGACGGACACGACGCTGTTGAGCACTCCGACGACGGCGAGCCACCACTGCCTCGCCTGGACGGCCGATGAGAAGATCAGCATCTTGCCCATGAAGCCCGCGAGCGGCGGGATGCCTGCCAAGGACAGTAGGCAGAACATGAGCGACAGCGCCAGGCCCAGGCGATTTTTAGCCAGGCCGTCGAAGGAGGAGAGGTCGTAGCTGCCCTTCGCGCAGCCCACTGCCTGGATCACGGAGAACGCGCCGATGTTCATCGCGACGTAGACGAACGAGTACAGCATCACGCCCTCGCGGCCGAGCGGCGTTGCGACGGCGAGGCCGATGAGCAGGTATCCTGCCTGGGCGATTGAAGAGTAGGCGAGCAGGCGTTTGGCATCGGTCTGGAAGAGTGCGGTGAAGTTCCCGATCGTCATCGTTAGAGCGGCCATAATAGAGAACAGCAAAGTCAGGTCGTAGGCTTGTAGCGGGAAGATCGCGCCGAATACGCGGGCAAGTGCCGCGAAGGTGGCGAGCTTGGGGGCCACGGACAGGAAGGTCGTCACCGGCGTCGGCGCGCCCTCGTACGCGTCGGGCACCCAGAAGTGCATGGGGGCCAGGGATGCCTTGAAGCCGAAGCCCAGCAGGATAAGAACGAGGGACAGGATCAGCATCGGCCCAGGAACGGCGGCGGCCGCAGCGAGATGCGTCGTGCCCGTCGCGCCGTAGTACAGCGAGATGCCGTAGACCATGATGGCCGAGGAGAACGCGCCAAAGAGAAAGTACTTCATCGAGCCTTCGTTCGACTTCGGATTCGCGCGTTCGAATCCGGCGAGGATGAACGAGGAGATCGAGACGAGTTCGAGAGTCACGAAGATCAGGAGCAGATCGGTGGCGGAGACGAGGTACATGAGTCCCGCCGTCGAGAACAGCAACAGCGCCGAGAAGGTTCCGGCGTGGCGCTCCGCCAGGAGCGGATAGTCGAGGGTCAGCATCAGACAGAGTACGCAGGTGAGCAAAGTCGTCACTTTAAAAAACTGGCTGAACGGATCAACGGCCCACAGCGAGCCGACGCCACGGCTGGCGGGATCGCCGAGCGTGAACGCCACCCACGCCAGCACTCCCACGGCTGAGAGCCACGCGAGGTGGTAGAGCGCTCGAGCCTTCTTCGGCGGCAGGATCAGGTCGATCAACGCGATGGCGAGCGCCAGCGTCGCCAGGATCGACTCCGGAAGGAGCAGGCGCAGATTGTTCATATCACTTCCCCAGAATGTGCTCGAGCGTCTTGTTCATCAGATCGAGGGGCCACTTCGGATACACGCCCAACAGCACAGTGAGCGCCGCGAGCGGCACGATTGAGACGAGTTCGCGCGTCGTCATGTCCTCGAGCCCGGACCACTTCTCGTTGAACTTGCCAAGGAATACCTTCTGTATCATGCGCAGGAAGAACGCGGCCGTCGCGATGATTCCGAGCACCGAGATCGTCGAGGCGAGCTTCCAGGTTTGGAACGCGCCCAGGAAGCAAAGGAACTCGCCGATGAAGCCGGCGAGGCCGGGCAGGCCCAGCGAGGCGAAGCAGGTCATCGTCATGAGTCCGGCGTACACAGGCAGCTTGACGGACAGGCCGCCGAACGCCGAGATGTCGCGGGTATGCGCACGGTCGTAGATCACGCCGACGAGCAGGAACAAAGCGCCCGTAATGATGCCGTGCGCCAGCATCTGGAACACCGCGCCGGTCAATCCCGCCGTGGTCATGCCGGCGATGCCGAGCAGGCAATAGCCCATATGGTTGACCGACGAGTAGGCGACCATTTTCTTCATGTCGGTCTGCGCCATGGCGCAGAGGGCGCCGTAGACGATGTTGATGACCGCGATCACGATGAGGGCGGGCAGGAACCAGTGGAAGCCCAGAGGCGCCAGCGAGTAGGAGATGCGCAGGAGGCCGTACACGCCCATCTTCAGGAGCACCGCAGCCAGGATGACCGAGATCGCGGTCGGGGCCTCGACGTGGGCGAGCGGCAGCCAGGTGTGGAACGGGAAAGCGGGAATCTTGATCGCCATTCCGAAGTACAGGCCGAGAAATACGAGAATCTGAAAGTGGCGGTCCCATCCGCCGGTCATCTTGGCGAGCTCGAGAATGTCGAACGTGTGCGGGGCTGGGCTCGCGAAGTACAGCGCCAAGATCGCCAGCAGCATGAACACGGATCCGGTCAAAGTGTATAGGAAGAACTTGATGGCCGCGAATTCCTTGCGCGGGCCGCCCCATACTCCGATGAGGAAATACATCGGGACAAGGGTGAGCTCCCAGAACACATAGAAAAGGATAAGATCGAGCGCGCAGAACACGCCGAGCATCCCCACCTCGAGAAGAAGGAACCAAAAGAAGTACTCCTTGATTCGTTTCTGGATGCCCAACGAGCCGACGAGTCCGATGACGCACATGAAGGCCGTCAGCAGCACGAGCGGGTAGGAGAGACCGTCGACGCCCATGAAGTACTGCACCCCGAACGAGGGAATCCAGGCGAAGCGCTCGACGAACTGCATCTCGTACGTCCCGCGATTGAACCCGGGGAGCATGGCCAGAGAGGCGATCAGCGAGATGCCCGCGAAGACGAAGGCGACGATCCGGATCTCCCGGACCTTCTCCTGAGGGATGCACAGAATGATCAGCGCTCCGACGAGGGGCGCGAATGTGACTAAAGTCAGAATGTTCATGGGAAGAAGTCTCCTCGTTAGCGCGTCAGAATCAAAGTCGTCGCGAGGCTGAAAGCAATCGCGACGTACATCAGATATTCTTGCACCTGGCCGTCCTTGACGAGGCCGCGCAGGCCCACGCCGAGGTCGAGGCTCAGGCTGCCGAAGCCGTCCACGGTCCGGTCCACGACAATCGCGTCCACGAGGTTGCTGATCTCGCAGACGAGGCGCATGAGCAGACCCCAGCTGTCCACGAATATGCGGTCGACGATGTTCGTGTCGATCCAGTAGGCGGTTGCCGCGACCTTGTCGCAGAAGACGACGAGCAAGTTGAAGGCGTCATCGAGGAACCAGCGTCGGTCGAGCAAGGTGAATGCCAATGCGAGGCTTTCTTTGAGCGCGTCCGCGATCGGGTACTTCGGACCCTTATAGATGACGAAGGCGAGGCTCATGGAGCCGAGAACCAGAAACGGCAAGGCGAAGTGAAGCCAGTGAGGAAGGCGCCCCTCGTGGCGCTCATCTTCCCCCCTCTGGGCATGCTCCGCCGCGGCGGCGTGAGCGTCGGCGGGCGCGGTCTCGGCGGCGGCCGTCGAGGCCTGCGCCGTTGTGATCGCCGGCTTGGGGAGCAGGTTGTAGACGAGGCCGTTCCTGTTGAGCATATAGCCCGAGACAAGCGCCAAAAAGGCGAGCAACACGAGAGGGCCCGTCATCAGGAACGGAGACTCGTGCGCGTGATGGTGCTTCTCATGGTCGCGATCGTCGCCTAGGAAGGTCAGGATGAACAGGCGCGACATGTAGAATGCGGTCATCAGCGCGGTGAACAGCATGATCCAGAAGATCGTGCGGTTCGCATCGTAGATGTTGGCCAGGATCATGTCTTTGGAGAAGTAGCCGGAGGTCAAGGGAAGGCCCGCGATCGCGGCGAGCGCTGTGAGCATCGTCAGGAAGGTGACAGGCATTTTCTTGGAGAGGCCGCCCATGAGGCGTAGGTCGTTGGTGTGCACCGCATGGATCACCGAGCCGGCGCCGAGGAATAACAGGGCCTTGAAGAAAGCGTGGGTCGTCAGGTGGAACAGGCCGGCGGTGTAGCCGCCGGCGCCGAGCGCGCACATCATGAAGCCGAGCTGTGAGACGGTCGAGAAGGCCAGCACGCGTTTGATGTCGTAGCTGACAAGCGCCATCGAGGCGGCGAGGAAGGCCGTGAGACAGCCGATCCACGCCGCGGCGAGCATCACGTCGGGCGCCGCGAGAAAAACGAAGTAAAGACGAGCGACGACAAAGATACCGGCCGCGACCATGGTCGCGGCGTGGATCAGCGCCGAGACGGGCGTGGGACCTTCCATCGCGTCGGGAAGCCAGATAAACAGCGGAAACTGCGCGGACTTCCCCATGGCCCCAAAAAGGATACCGAGCGCGATCACGGCCGCCACGGCCGGCGTCATATAGCCTTGGTTGATGAACCGGTGAATCTGCGAGATTTGGAAGGAGCCGACCTTTGCGAAGATGAACAACAGCGCGAGGTAAAGGCCGCAATCTCCGAGCTTCGTCGTCATGAACGCCTTCTTCTGCGCATGCGTGGGGCCGTCCTTTTCGAACCAGAAGCCGATCAGGAGGTAGGAGGAGAGGCCCATGAGCTCCCAGCTCATGAAACCGACAAGAATGTTGCTCGAGATGACGAGGCCGAGCATCGATGCCGTGAAAAAGGAGACAAAGGCGAAGTAACGATTGTAGCGCGTGTCTTCGTGCATGTAGGCGATCGAGTATAGCTGCACCATGAGGCTGACGAGCGTCACGACGACGAGCATGAGCGCTGCCGGGCCGTCGATCAGCACGCCGATCGGCACGTCAAAGAGAAAGGGCTTGCCGCCGAGCGAGGCCGCAAATGAGAACCACTGCCAGTTGTGCTCGTAGGGGACGGGCACGCTCCCCCGCGCCACGGCGTCTAGGATGGACAAGGATAAGCCAAGGCATATTGCCATCGCGCCGATGCCGATCCAGGGCGCGGGCGAATGAGGGTCTTCCCTTGCGCCGAACATCATAATGAGCGACGCGGCCAACGGAATCAGCGCAATCAGGTAGGCGTGTTCGATCATGGGATCAGCCCTTGAGGAGGTTGAAGTCTTCGGCGTACACGGTGTCCGTGCCGCGGTAGATCGCGAGCAGCAACGCGAGGCCGACGACGATCTCGGCGGCCGCGACGGTCATCACGAACAGCGCCAGCGCCTGGCCGGTCACGCCGCTTGGATGGAGGAAACGGTCGAAAGCGGCGAGGTTGATGTTCGCCGCGTTGAACATGAGCTCGATCGACATCAGTATCCCGATGATATTTCGGCGCGTTAGCGCGCCGAAAATCCCGATGAGGAACAGCAATCCGGCTACGATCATATAGTGCGCGAGGGTCAGAGGAGCGCTCATCGGGCGTTCCCAGCGCGGGTGAAGAAGACGGCGCCGAGCATCGCCGCGAGCAGGACGAGAGAGATCAGTTCGAAGGGCAGCAGCCAGTCGCCCATGAACAGCCGGCCGATGTCGTGGGTTGCGGGGCGCGTGGCGCCGGTCGCGACGGTCGCACAGTGGAGGCGGGCGACCTGGAACATGCCGACGGCGGCGACGCCGCAGATGAGCAGCGTCGCCATCCAGCGCTCGTTGACCTGGCGCAGGTGCAGGTCCGATGCGCGGCCGAGGAGCATGACGACGAACATCACGAGCACCGCGATGCCGCTGACGTATACCATGATCTGCGCGCCGAAGAGGAAGTCTGCGCCGAGCGAGGCGTACAGGCCCGCCACCCCGGCCAGCGACAGGCCGAGGAACAGCGAGGAGTGCACCGTGTTGCGGTGCAGGACCACGGCCACGGCGGAGGCCAGGGTCAGGATGGAGAGAGAGTAAAATACGATTTGATCGAGCACTTAGCTTCTCCTGGGCTGAATATCGTGGAAGCGGACCTGGCCCTCGGGATCCTTGAAGTCAGCGGCCTTGCGGTCGAAGTACCTGCCGATGAACTCGAAGCCCTTCTTCCAGCAGCGCACCATCTCGTCGCGCTTGACAAAAATCACCTCGTAGTCGAGGGAATGCCAAACCGACTTGGGCTTCGTCGGGCAGGCCTCCTCGCACAGGCGGCAGAAATTGCACTTGCCGAAGTCGATTGAGTACCAGTCGACCTTTGCGACCTTCTTGCCGGTCTCGTTTTTTGCGTTCTCGAGGGCGATGCAGTTGGACGGGCACGCCTTCACGCACAGGTTGCACGAGATGCAGGTCTGGGCGTCAAAGAGCAGTGCGCCGCGGAACGACGCAAAGGGCACGAGCTTCTCGTCCGGGTAATGGACCGTGACCGCCGGCTTGAACATATACTTGAGGGTGATCCAATGGCCCTGGATGATCGCCGTGGAGTTGCGGAAAATTTTTGAAAAATAGAGGATCATGAGGGCCTCATTTGAGCCAGAACGCGAGATAAATCCCGGCGATGGCGATGTTCACGAAGCTCCATGGGAGCAGGAACTTCCAGGTGAAGTCCATGAGCTGGTCCACGCGCAAGCGCGGCAAAGTCCAGCGGATCCATAGGAACACGAACATCATCAGCATCGCCTTGCCCATCAGCCACATCCAACTGGGGATCAAGGTGAACGGGACGGCGTTGATGGGAGAAGCCCCTCCGCCAAGGAAGAACGTCGCGAGCAGCAACGAGCCGAGCAGAACGTAGGCGTACTCGGTCAGGAAGAAGATGGACCACTTCATCCCCGAGTACTCGGTGTGGAAGCCGCTGACGAGTTCCGATTCCGCCTCGGGAATGTCGAAGGGCGTGCGGTTCGTTTCGGCCACCGACGAGATCAGGAAGATCACGAACGCAAGCTGGCCGACGACCGGGTAGAAGATGAACCAGCGGGGGATGATGCCATGCCAGTAGCCGGCCTGCGCGTTGGAGATCACCTGGAGGTCGAGCGAGCCGGCGAACATGAGGACGGGCACCACGGAGAAACCTCGCGGCAGTTCGTAGCTGACGATTTGCGCGGCGGCGCGCAATCCTCCCAGCAGAGAATATTTGTTGCCCGACGCCCAGCCCGCCATCACGATGCCGATCACCGAGATGCCGGCGAAGGCGAAGATGTAGAGCGTGCCGATGTCGAGGCCGGCGGCCGACATGCCGTCGCCGAACATGACGGGCGCGAACGCGATGATGCACGGTGCGAGCACGAGTCCCGGGGCCAACGCATGCACCCACTTGTCCGCGGCGGCAGGGGTCACGTCTTCCTTGAGAAGCAGCTTGATGCCGTCGATCGCGGTCTGGGCCCATCCGTGGAAGTTCCTGCCCTTCGGGCTGCCTGCATAGGTCGGCCCCACGCGTGTTTGGATGTGGGCCGATATCTTTCTCTCCCACCAGATCGACCAGAGGCCGTTGATGAGAATGACGTGCAGAACGATGAGGACCTTTATTGCGACCCAGACGGTGTCGACGGCCATGGAGGGCAGGCCTTTGGCCGTGGCGAAGGATGCGAGCAGCGCGTAAATCCGGTTGCCCCACGTCGCGAACTCACCTATGAGCCCGCCGGTGAGGCCGAGGCTGAGGAATATGCCGACGAGAGTGCCGGCGCCCCACTGATATCCGGGGCGAGACCATCGATCGGCAAACACCTCGGTGGGCCAGGTGGAGAAACGATTCTCGATGAGTCTGCCGTTCTTGCGGTTAAGGGAGGGTTCGGGCGGAACATATTTCGCCGCGACAGGTTTAGCGGCCGCGGGCGCCACCGCCGAGCTTTCAGGAACTTCGGGGGTTTGGGGGGCCTGGGGCGTCGCGGGCTTTTCCTCATCGTCAGAGTCGGACTTTCTGGTGGTCATTTCAGCGGTCCACCTCGCCGAGGACGATGTCGATGGAGCCGAGAAGCGCGATCACGTCGGACATCTTCATGCCGACGAGCTTTTCCTGGAGCATCGCGAGATTGATAAATGACGGAGCGTGTACGTGCATGCGGTAGGGCGAGATGCCTCCGTCGGAGGCGATGTAGATGCCGAGATCTCCGCGCGCGCCTTCGACATGAGCGTAGGCCTCGCCCGGCGCCGGCTTCGGAATCTTTGCCACGCCGGGCGCCATGAACGGGCCGGCGGGGAGCTTTTCAATCGCGGCCGTGATGATCCGGAGGGACTGGCGCATTTCCTGCACGCGGCAGAAGTATCGGTCCCAACAGGAACCGGTCTTTCCTAGGGGCACGTCGAACGCGTAGTTCTCGTAGCCGCAGTACGGATCGGATTTTCGCACGTCATGGTTTACGCCCGAGCCGCGCAGGTTTGGGCCGGACAGCGCCCAGCCGACCGCTTCTTCGGGTGTGACGATCCCGACGCCCTGTGTGCGGGCCATGAAGATCGGGTTGTAGGTCAGGAGCGTATCGTACTCGTCCAAGCGGGGCTTGAAGTACTCGACGAATTCCGTCGCGCGCTTGAGCCACTCCGGCGACACGTCCGTCATCACCCCGCCTAGGCGGATATAGTTGTAGGTCAGGCGCGCGCCGCAGAGCATCTCAAAGAGGTCGAGCACCATTTCACGCTCACGGAAGGCATAGAGGAAGGGCGTCAACGCGCCTAGGTCGATGCCGTACGTCCCGAAAAACAGGAGGTGCGAGGCGATGCGGTTCATCTCGCACATGATCACGCGCAGGGCATCGGCTCGCGGGGTCGCCTTGACGCCCATGAGCTTCTCGGCGGCGAGGCAGAAGACCAGATTATTGGGCATCGCGGCGACGTAGTCCCATCGGTCGGTGAGCACGACGCAGTGGTGGTAATTTCGCAGTTCAGCGAGCTTCTCGGTGCCGCGGTGGAGGTAGCCGATGTCGGGCACGGCCTTGGCGATGACCTCGCCGTTGATCGTGAGGCCGATGCGCAGCACGCCGTGGGTGGACGGATGTTGAGGGCCGAGGTTGATGAAGAGTTGGTCGCTCTTGAGCCCTTCGGGGCCGGCGGCCGCGTCGGCGGCCAATGCATTACTCATCGAAGCGGTCCTTGATATGGGCGTAGTCTTTGCGCAGGGGGTGGCCTTGGGTGAAATCGGGGGTCAGAATCTTGACCAAGTTGGGGTGGCCTTCGAAGCGGACGCCGAGGAGGTCGAACGTCTCGCGCTCCTGCCAATCTGCGCTCTTAAATAGGGGCGTGAGGCTTGGTACGTCGACGCCCACGCGCGCAATCTCAAGGCGGACGAAAATCCGCGCGCGCTCCAGGATGGAGAAGAAAACCCAGAGCAGGTCCATCGCCGGGCGGTAGGGGTAGCCGGGAGCGGCGCAGGCCTCGATCTGAGGCGTGGCTCCTTCGGGGAGAAACGGGTTGAAATTCTGCTGCCGGATATAGCCCTTCATATCCACCGGGCCGAGCAAGTCGGTCGCGCTGACCGTCTCGAGCATGTCAAACGAGGCGTCTTTGAGCCAGCCTGCAAACGGCAGCAACTCTTCTTTGGAAGAGATGCGAACGGTCAGGTAGTCCTTGACCTGCACCGCCGCCTTCTCGATCTTGGGAAAGCCGGCCTGAATCTTGGCGAAAATCTCATCGCGGGTCATATTAAGCGTTGATGTCGCGGCTGCCCTTTGCCTGCTGGGAAGTCGCGAGTCCCTTCTTGAGCGTCATCTTGGCGATCTTTTCCTGGAGTTTGACGACCGCGTACTGCAGCGCCTCCGGGCGCGGCGGGCAGCCGGCGATGTAGACGTCGACGGGCACGATGTGATCGACGCCCTTCAGGACGGAGTAAGAGTCGTAGTACGGGCCGCCGCAGTTGGCGCAGGAGCCCATCGAGATCACGAAGCGCGGTTCCGGCATCTGATGGTATATCTCGAGGATCGGATCGGCCATCTTCTTGCAGACGGTGCCCGCGACGATCATGACGTCCGCCTGACGCGGACTCGCGCGAGGGATGACGCCCATGCGGTCGAAGTCCAGGCGCGATGCGTAGGAGGCCATCATTTCGATGGCGCAGCAGGCGAGTCCGAAGGTCATCGGCCACAGCGACTGCCTGCGGCCGAGGTCGATGAAATAATCCGATGTCGTCAGAAGGAGTTCCCCACCCGGCAGTCCCTTGGTCAGACCGGGCAGTTTCTCGAGAATCATCGCCATGGAGTTACTCCCAACTCAGAGCGCCCTTACGCCAAGCGAACGCGAGGCCCAGCAGCAGGATCGCGATGAACACGCCCATCTCCACGAGGGCCACGCGGCCGAGCTCGCGCGCGGTGACGGCCCACGGATAAACGTAAAGGATTTCGACGTCGAACAGCACGAACAGCAGCGCGAAGACATGAAAGCGAATGTTGAGCTTGACCTCGGTCGAGCCGACCGCGGGAATGCCGCACTCGTAGGTGC
>JBBTJN010000141.1:0-15287 GCA_038059415.1 Elusimicrobiota bacterium
TCATCAACCTCTCGGCCATCGACTTCGAGGCCCTGGCGAAGAAGTTCAAGAAGTCTAAGCGCAAGAACGTCGAGCTGGAGCAACTAAAGGCCGCGATCCGCGCCCAGTTGGAGAAGCTCATCCGCTTCAATAAGACTCGCGCCGACTACTCGGCCAAGTTCGAAGCCCTGATCGAGTCCTACAACGCCGGAAGCCGCAACATCGATGACCTCTTCAAGGAGTTGGTCACACTTAGCGGTTCGTTGACTGACGAAGAGAGCCGCCATGTGCGGGAGAAGCTGTCAGAGGCGGAGTTGACGGTCTTCGACCTCCTGACCCGCCCCGGGCCGGACTTGGCGCCCGCCGAGCGCGACGAGGTCAAGAAGGTGACCAAGCACCTGCTCTCCAAGCTCAAGGCCGTGCTCGTCATCAACTGGCGCCAGAAGGTCCGCTCACGCGCCCAGGTCATGGGCGCGATCCAGGACACTCTCGCCGACGAACTCCCCAAGCCCTACTCCAAGGAGATCTACGAGCGTAAGGTCGCCGCCGTGTTCGAGCACATCTACGAGAGCTACCAGGGCGAAGGCGCCAGCGTCTTCAACGGATAACGAGCGCAACGGCACGGCCTTGAGGCCGCAGCTTCGTAATCATCTTGGCAGATGCGGAACGGTCCAGGTGCGGCGCCGCCTGGACTCGCTCGATAGAAGCAGGTCCAAGCCCGGTCCCCGGATGATCCTTATGGTTCCCAGCTAGCTTGAGGTAACGCCGAGGAACAGTAACGCTGGGATGTGGCGCGGGACAATATCGCCGCTTCCTTGGAATCAGCGTCAACTTCCGTTTTATTTCCTCACCCAAGAACTGGCGCCGAATCTCAAGACCTAGCAGTTCTCCGATAGCACACGGGACGGCATTCCCCACCTGACGCTGGCCGGCGGCCCGATTTCCGACTATCCGATAGCCCTTCGGGAAGGTTTGCAACCGAGCCAACTCTGTCACAGAAAGAAGCCGGCCACGCCAGTGAAAAGGTCCAGTCGCAGGCCCAGGCTGGGCCTGAATTGTCCATGAGGGACGATCCTTAGCGAGCTTTAGGAGAAATGACCAGAAGCGAGTTCGCCATCCGAAAAGCGGCTCCCCTTTTGAGTGCTTGGTGTGCCAGAGATAATTCTCACCCTCGGGAATAGTCGGCAGCAGACCCGCCCAGCGGCCGCATGGTGCAAGTTTGATCGAATACTTAGCTTTATCAAACTCTCCAATGGCATCCCAAGTTGTCATATATGCAGCAACATTTGGAGAGGGCTTCTCCCCGTGTGTTGCTGCAGGCATCTTTAGCTTCCGACCGTCACTGCTGGCGACAATAAAAATTCTCTCCCGGAATTGAGGGACGCCAAAGTCGGCTGCATTAATGCGCAGGATTTGGGCTTTATATTTCGTCCCGTTCCGTTTATTTATCGCACTAAGCTTTCGCCGGAGCATCCGAAGCGCCTCGTCTTTCTTGGCGAACGCCATGCCGTTTACATTCTCAAGAAGAATGACTCTGGGAAGGGCCGCCTCCACAATGTCCAAGTACGCCCCCAGGGTCGAAGCGCGCGGATCCTTCAGCCTTTTGGAGTCACCTGTTGCCCAATAGCCGGACTTAGAGAATGGCTGACAAGGTGGTCCCCCAGCGATGAGCCCGACCTGCCTCCTCCGTACCCGCGCCTGCTTCAAGACATCGGCAGGCGTGAGTTTGTGGATGTCCCCAGGAGAGGCGATTTTCCAATTCGGCCTGTTGCGACGGAGAGTTCGGCAAGCATCGGTGTCGATCTCAACGCACAGCTTCGTCGAGAAACCGGCCGCCTCGAGGCCCAGGTCCAGCCCGCCCGCTCCGCTGAAGAGAGAAATGACCGAACGTCGCCAGATTGCAGGTTGGCGAACCATCAGGCGGCCACCGCCGCCGCAGCGGCCGCCGGGGCGCGCGCAATCAGGGGCGTGAGGACACGGACGCGATGGCCCGCGACCTCCACCGACCCGACCTGGATCGAGCACAGCGCCCGCAACGACTTCCAAAGCATCGCGGACTCGTAGTCCTCCAGGTCAGCTGGAATATGGTCAAGCAAGGCCTCAGAACAGACGACGATGAGACGATCTTTCGCACGCGAAAATGCGACATTCGAGCGGTTCAGGTCCAGAATGAACTCCACGTTTGCCGCGATCGCCGAAGGATCGCTCGCGGTCGCCGACACGATGATCGCCGACCTCTCGCCGCCCTGTAGCCTCTCTACCGTGTCGATGGCATCAACCGGGCCCTCGAACTCCCGCAGCAGAGTCCTAAGGAGGCTTCGCTGAGCTCGATGCGGTGTCACGATTGCCATCGAGCCCGTCTCTACCGGCGCTCCCGCGCGAAGTATGGCCTGGATGATCTGGGCCTCGACTGCGTTGCTCTGGCTGGAGCGGCGCTCATTGTGCAGGACGAGGAACATACCAGTTCCGCCTTCCCAAACTTTTTCGAAGCCACCCGCAGCAGCCTCGGGGGCCTCGTGGGGCCGCGCCAGGCCCTCAAGCTGGATATTGTCGAGCTGGTAAATCCTGCCGATCAGGTCGCGAACGAGCGGCGGGAGCCGGAAGGTGAAGCGTAGAGCTGATCGCAGAACCATTCGAGCCGTCATCCCGGGCCGCTCGGCGATGTTGTGGATGGCTTGATAGGCGCTGGCAAACGGCTGGTACACGACCGCGGGAGGACGATCTTCCCTTTCCCAGTCGTGTGCTACGATCGGCGCAAGTTGGCGGTGGTCCCCGGCGACCATGATGTCTCCGGTCGCTTCGATGAGAGTCGCGAGCGAGAGGAAGTGCGGGAAGACCATCATGCTGGCCTCATCGAGGATCAGCAGGTTGGCCTGGAACTTGCCCGGAGCATCCTTGAACGGTCGGCGTTCGCCGAGTTCAGCGGCCATCTTCAGCATGGCGCCGGTCGTTCCACCGATTAGAAGAATACTGCTCCGGCGGCACTGTCCAACGAAGCGAGCGCAGGAGCCTGAGACGAAGTCCTCGATCCCTCCTCCAAGAGGATCTTGAACAGTTGAGGAGTGGACCTTCGACAGAGTGATCGCCGGCAGAGTCAACCCTTCGGCAGCCGCGGTTACCCGGAACGAACCTTCCAGGCCGGCGATGCGCCGAAGAAGGTTGTCGATCGCGGTGTGGGTATTGGCTGCAAGCAGGATGATGTCGCCTTGCTGCCGCCGCGCCAATATACGGAGTAGGGCAGTCGCTGCCGTAGTCGTCGTCTTACCCGTGCCGGGAGGGCCTTGGAGTATCTGAACTCGCGCATCCAGGCCATCCAGGATGGCCGCGCGCTGATCGGGAGCCAGACGCTCACCCCGAAGAAGCGGGAGAGCTTCGAGGACACGGCCATAGCGCGCCTTAACATCCACCGCGATAACGGGCGCCTCGGGCACCTCTGGTTCCTCGGGATCAAACCAATCGTACATATGCGCCCCGAGCGATGATGCCAGGCGAATGTCAACTCTTCCAGCGACGAAGTCCGATGGGCTTTCATCGATGGTCGCGTGATCGAAGAGCGGGCCAGCGTCGCGAGCGCCCGCACTGAAAAGCGCGTAGCGACTCTGGCGCATGAAGAGTGCCTCAAGGGTAACCTGGCCTGTCGTCCAGTCTACGCGGGTGACGCGGCAAGTCCTGCCGCCGGACATGAGCTGACGGAAGGTCTGACCGCGGTGAGAGTCTCCTGAGTACGGGGTAAGCCGAACGAACGCGCCCTCAGCAATACCGCAGCGAAGGCTCAGCGACTGGAGATCAATGTCGTAACCATCTACGTTGATGGTTGCGGTGATAGCGCCGTTGCCCTGCGAGACCACCTCCGTAACCGCGAGCGTGCGGCCGGTTGGCACGCGGGTGGCCGGGGGCTGGAGATGCGTCGAGATCCAGTCGGTCATCTTCATGTGCTGGTCCAGGCGCAGAAAGTCGATGCTAGCCTGAGCAGCGTTGTCCACATTCAGGCTGAAATCCGGGAGGGCGGCGATGCGGAGAGGCGGCTTCACGATGTCTGCGTTCTTCGCCCGGATGTTCTCCTCGACCCAGCGGAGGGCGTGCGTCCTCGCGGCGAGGTAGGCATTGAGCACCCCAGGCTTCGCTGCCTCGTTGTAGCGCCGGATCGCGTTCCTGACGTTGTGTGGTCGGCTCTCGTCGTCGGGGTTCGGCAGTGTGCGCCAATATGCCCGCCAGTAGGGTGCCGTGAGTGTGTCGAAGAATCTGCTCCTGATCTCGAAGCGGTGCTTGCTCGCGGTCTCCCGATCGTTCTTGGCCCAGCCGCCGTCAGCCTTAAGGTCGAGCGTAGTCTTAAAGTCAAACAAGTCTTGCGTGAACGTGCGATCCAAATCCACATCCTCATGTGTAACGCGACGGCGCCAGTGATAGCGCCGGCCATACCACTTCAAGGACGAGACGACGGAAAGCCCACGGCTCGTCCACCCGAGACCATACCGGCGGTCCACTTCCTCTCCGACCGTGGAGTAGATGAGTTGCTCCAAACTCTCTCTACAACCGAGCAACTCGCGAAGGTGACTGAGCAAGCTCGAGTTCACGCGCGAGCAGGCCTCGACGAGGCGGGCCATCTCCGAGCGTGACCAGACATAGAAGTGGATCGAAGCTTCCTGCCCCGGTGCGACCTCGGCGATCTTCTCGATCAGCTTGCGGAAGAAGCCCTGGATCAGCTGCTGCTCCACACCGGTATCGGTATCATATCGGCCGGTCCACTCCGAAGAGATGAACTCCACGATGTCCTGGCCGCGGACGTCCCGCATCGTATAGGTAATACGCCCTTCGGCATCCACGGGGCCAGGCACCCGCTCCCGGAGGCCTGCCTGCGGCGTCCAGCGTCCGCCCACCTGCGCGAACTCCGTGTGCAGCTGGCCGTCACTGGAAGTAACGTGCGCGGACAAAGCCCCGAGGCGATTCTCCGCATAGTCGTAGTCTACAGCTAAATAAATTCGGACGAGGCGTTGTCCCCCGGCCTCATGGGGCGGAAGCTGAGCATCGCCCGAGTTCGGCAGCTCCGAAACTTCGTACTCATCTGGCTCTCCACCGCCCACGAGCGTCTTACGACGCGCCTGGGCGCGGACTTTAAGCTGGGCGAGGTTCTCCGAGAAGCCTGGATCGGTTCGTACGGCCGCGGCCGGAGCTGACGCGATGTCGAGATCAGCCAGCGCGTCGATCGTCCCGATCCCGTTGGTCCGAAGCGCGCGAGCAGCGGACGGGCTGATACCAAGAAGCTCCAGGCCGCGGCGGCGAGCCGCCTCCGGAAAGCAGTTGACACTGAAGATGCAGCCGTCGCACTTCTCATCGAGGCTGAATTCCAACTCGTCGAGTGGCGCGTTCGCGATCCGCACGAGCGGGCCGGTCTCCGCGGCCAGGCGGCGGAGATCATCTTCCTGCATCTCCAAATCCGGGAGTGGCGGCAGGGCCAAAATCTGATGGCTCTCATTGGTAGCCTCATCGATGCGGGCAACCACGCATTGCACATCCTCCGGGCGGACCAAGACTCCCCCGATACTGAGCGGTGCCTCGCGCAAGAGTTGCTGAACGATTAGCCGGTAAAGGGCGACCTGAATACGATGGTATGTCCGGTCTCGTCGACTGGCCTTGCACTCGACGAGGCGAAGAATCGGCCGTCCGGCGACCCACAAGAGCAAGATGAAATCGACGCGGCCCTCGACTCGAATAGCGTCGATCTCGGCAGCAATCTCAACTTCTCGCCCGTAGCTCGACTGTCCAGCGACGACACTCTCCAACAGCCGGCGGAAATCCGCCCACGGCGTCTGGTTAGCGTCCGGTGCTTTACCGCGGTAGCCGGTTAGGTCAGCGATGCCGTCATCGCTGAGAGACTCCTCCCACGAGTTCTCCCGTTCACGCCCAGCTTCCTGGAGCACAGGGTCAAGCGTGTTAAACAGCCGCTCGGCAAAAGGCAGCCGCTTTGCAAGAGCCCGATGGTTGATGTCCAGCTTGAAGCGCCGCTCGCACGAACGGTGGCGGATGTATTCTCCAACCTCGGTCGCACGAATCTCGGGCTTGGGCACGGGTCTCCGAACTAATAAATTTTTCAAATTATACCATTCTTCCCCACCGACGCCCTGGCGCTCAGGGATTGCAGGCCCGCGGCTCTAGTTGGCGCTGAAACGCCGGCGCTCACGGCGATAGGAGGGAAGGCCATACGTCTGCTCTTCCAGCTTACGCCACCCCTGACGCGGCAGGCTTCCCGGGGAAGCGAATCCGAGAAACTCCGCTCGCTTGACCAGGCCCATATAACTGAGTGTCGTGGCCGTATCACGCTTAACACGAAGAATATGCGCGGGTGTACAGCCCAGCGAGGCCACGCCCAACTGCCGCATGAGCGCACTGAAGTCCTGCTCCGGGAAAAGCATCTCCGCTGCGAATACTTCCGCCCCGATCTCTATGAGCTCTTCATTATTTCCAAGACCGCAGAATGAAAGGGCCGCCGAGCGATCGACCAGATGATGTTTCAGTTCATGAGCCATGGTAAAAACCAACGGATCAGTTGGAAGCGGCGCAAGCATTACGGTCGGGCCCAATTCGTCATTGAAATACGCGCCCCGTAAGTCCTTAAAGCGGTGCGGCCATTTATCAATCCGGATACCCTCCGCCTTGTAGATGCGCCTGAGATCAGCGCGCCCGACACGGCAGGAGTTCAAACCGTGCTGACCGCGAACCTCGCGGGCAAGCGCCTTCATCCGTTGATAATACTCTGATCGAGTCACGCTTGTTGTTTTGCCTTTCGTCCCGGTTTCATTTTTACACCTTTGAACAACCCACGGGCTTTTCGGAATTCTGCGTACTTCCGGAGTTCTTCGAGATCTTTTTCGGGTAAGTCCTGCGCTGCTCGGAGAAGTGCGGTGATTGGCTCACTGGCTTTCGCGTGTTCTTTCGGAAAGAAATCAAGAATCGAGACTCCAAAGAATCGCCCCATCTTCTCCAGATCTTGGATGTCCGGCTTATACGTAGCCGTCTCCCAACGGGATACCGTGTTCGGCGTAACCTCCAACTGCTTCGCCAGAGCCTCCTGAGACAAGCCGCCTTCGCCGCCGTAATTCTGCCGGAGTTCTCTTATTCGTTGGCCAATGTATTGGATGAGCTCCATTAAGGGCCTCCTTTTTTAGGACGTAATTATCCTTTTGGTGTTGACACGCGCCCCACCTGCCGCTATTATATCCTAATGTAGGACGCACATTCAACACAAACAGGAGAAAGTCAATGGGTAAAAACCAACACGTCGTGAAACGAGAGGACGGATGGGCGGTGAAGGGCGAAGGAAACGGTCGCGACACCTCGCGTCATACCACTCAGGCGGAGGCAATCGACGCCGCGCGGGACATCGCGAAGAACCAGCGGTCGGAAGTGGTCATTCATGATCGCCACAACCTCATTAGGGACAAAGACAGCTACGGCAACGATCCCTGTCCGCCGAAAGACAAGAAGCACTAGGTCCTGTCATGGTTCTCACTTCCGAGCATCATGTGGCGGCATTCGAGCGCGCCGGCGGTTTGTGCAGATTCTGCGGGAAGCAGCTCTCTCGCGGAAATCATGGCCGCGACAGCGGTCGCGGCGCGCACGAAACGGACCATAGTCGTCCCCGGGCGGCCGGCGGCACGAATCATGGGCGGAATCTTTATTCCGTCTGTGCGCCCTGCAACATCCGCAAGTCTGACAGCTCGTCTCGCTCCTTTTCGGCTTTGATGGCCACGGAGAGAGCGGCGCGGGACAACCGGAGGCTCAATTACAACGTGAACAAAGTCGCGGCACCGACGATCCTGCTCGGCGGCGTGGCCTTCGCGATATTAAAGGATGCCTACGAGCGTTGGACGGCCGAGAATCCTTATGCAACGGCGGAGGAGAGGGAGCAAGCGTTTACTCGCTTCTTCTGGATCCCGCTGAGCGTAGGGGTGGCCGTGGTCATAGGGATAATCGTCTGGCGGATGGCGCGCCGGTAGATGACGATTAAATACGCCGTGGGCGTGGTTTCCCCAAAGGTAGCCATGCCCACGGCTCTCTCGCTTAGTCGGATAGAGTACCTCGAGCCCGTGCTGATCGAATGGTTTTCAACAGTTGCTGCCGACTAACCTTCCCCCCGCCGTGCATCAGCATCGCCTGCGCGATCGCATCGTCACTATAACCGTAATGAAGCCCGAACATTAAGCCCGACCCGCAGAGTGGCAGCGGGTCGCCCCATTGCAGATCGATCCCGTCCTCTGCCAAGTCCTCATAATAATTAATGACGACGCGCACATTAGGGAAACCCTTGCGCCCTCTCAAGAGTCTAGCCGCCTTTATTGCTTCCTTCAGCTCAAGAAACTCGATGTCGCCGCCTTTACGCCACTTGCCCACTGGCACCGCAAGCGGGGTGTCGTTGGCCTCAACGTCTAGAAGCACGGCCTTCTTAAGCAACGCCCGCTCCGCCAGCCGCTCATAATAATAGCCTCCCGTGTCTCCAGGCACGCTGGCAGCCGTCAGTTCCTGATGTCGCTTGTTGAAGCGAATCAACTCCGGGTCGGACCTCCAGTCGTACACTTCCACCCGCTTACTGCTCGTTGCTCTCATTCTCATATCCTTCTCCTGGCCTACGCAGGTCCTTGCCGCTCGTCCCTCACGAGCCACTGGTTGAACTACGGCGCTTGGCCGGCTCTTTATAAGGGGCGTGGTTGTTTGTCCCCGGCGTCAGATAAACAGGTCTATGCGAATCGAGCCAGTTCTCCCATTTTCGTACGGCGCCGCGGCCATGCGGCAGGCGCTCCCAATCCACGGGACAACTGTCCGGGGGCATGTTAAATTCCTGAAGGATCATGTCAAAGAAAACCGAACGCTCCTTTTCAATTAGTATCCAGCGCTCAGGATCCAGCTCCACATTTTCCACGTCGAATCCGAGAACCTTGCTGACTATTTGCATCACGCTCGGATGAGTGTGTCCATCATAGAGATCAAAAGTCTCGTTTTCGTTATAAACCTTGATCCAGTCAATGCCACTCCAATCCTCGAACATCTCTATCGCCACCTTGCGCGGCGAAAAATGTCGCTCGACCTTAGATCTGAAGTCTTTCCATATCAGGCATGGCCGGCCTTTAGGGTGAGTGGCGGTTGTGGGATATGGCATATGGTTCTCCAAACTCCGATATAGCTCTGTCATAGTATACACTACTGATACAGCTTTGTCAAGGAGTTGACCCGGAGCTTGTATAGCTCTATACTATTGGCATGAAAAAAACTGGCCGGAAAGAAGTGATTGTCCCGATCGGCCTTCGCCTACCGAAGTCCATCCACACGCAGCTAGTCGCGATTGCGACGGCCGAAAGGCGCTCGTTAAACGACCAGATGCTCTACCTCCTGGAAACCGGCTGCCGCGCGTATTCGTCTAGCAACCTTGTTAACCGCTTCGCAGAGGAGGTGCGGCAAAAGCGTGGTCAATCCGCGTCGCCGGCGCCGGTAAAAGAGTAAGAACCACTCCTATTCTTTTTTTAGCGTCGCCGCCCTGCTGAACTGAACTGGCAATTCACGCAGGAAGCGGTCCGCATTCAAGAATTGACCGCCCCCGCAACCATTTAGACGCGTTAGTTTTCGAACCTGAGCAACCGGTCCGGCAGCCGGCGATCGAATCGCTCAACGAAGTCGTCAAGGTCTTCGGCGAGGAGATGCCGATCTCGCTCGAGGCCTTCATGTTTGCGGTCGCCGAGAAGATGGATTTGCCCGGCTTCGGCGCCAATAGCTTTGGCGATGGGGCGCATTTCCGGCGACCTGAGGATTTGTACCTGAGGATGACGGCCAACATCGCTTGCGCTGCTTACAAAAGAGGCTGCAAGGAAAGGGTGGGATAAAAATAGTGATAGAGCATAATAGACGGGTGATGACCCCAAGGGTTTTTATTTACAGCGTTGTATCGGTTCTCGTATGTTTTAGTAGCCCCAATGCCTTTGCCAAAGAGAAGCAGCCGGAAAAATTATTTGATCAGATTGAGAATGAAATAATGAAAGAGCCGACATCCCAAGAAAATGCGCAGGCGCGTTTTGATGTTGTCGCGAATGTGGCAAAAATGCTCATACCCGTATCCGGGCAGTCAAAGGTTGATGAAGTTTTGCCTCCTCAGAAGTTCGCGCGGATTTTTGATGTTTTGGCGAAACGGGATTTTAAGCAGGCAGGGAGCTTAATTGACGCGGCACTTATGGGGCTTTGCAAATTAGGCAGAGAATCCGCGCTTGCCGATATCAGAAAGGTTACTTTCCCAAGCCTTGATGGGGTAAAGGTTGTGGGGTATTTGTTTATCCCTGAGAGCCCGAGCAAGAGCGGATTCATTTTTGCTCACGGGGGCTTTGGGAGGAAAGAAAATTGGATTGATCTAATGAAGGACGTTTCGCTTAAAGCGAAGGCCTATGCCTTGGCAATAGACCTTGAAGGCTGTGCTGAAAGCCAGGGTTATACCAAATGGCAGGGACGAATTAAAGATTTTAGTTATGCCATTGATTATTTGGAAAAAGAATTCGGGCTGGCTCAATTCGCGGTCGGAGGCCATTCCGGAGGGGGCGCGTATCCGGCGGCCTGCGCGGCTATTGAGGATAAAAGAATATCGGCGGCTATCTTATGGGATTGCCCTTTTGACTTTTATGATATGCATATTGCTCCGGGAGCAACTGACCCCGGCGGTAATCCCGCGCCCTTAGTTGAGCGAACGTATAATGTGTCAGTGAAGCAAAACCTTCCTGTAACAGCCCCGGAGGTAGCTTCTTATAGGGGCATAGGCGAACGCCTTGATGAAATATATGATGAGATTGAAAAGACCCTGAAATATTACCGTCATCCGTCAGAAATGCTGGGCAAAGTTCAAAAGGAAAGAAGGCTGGCAGTCTTACATATCATTGCCGAAGATGTGTTAAGCCCCATTAAGGAAACCAATTTAGGCGAATCATTTTTTCTTCCGCTATCGCGGACAACATCGAAGACGCGCGCTCGTTTTCTCAACCGGCCTCTGCCTTTTTACGCCTCGGGGCTTTTTAACCGGCCGGAAGGTATGTGGAAGAAATGGGAAAGCGATTTAAATCAACCGAAGAAAACGGTTATTATCGAGAATACTACTCATGGCTTTGAGCAACCGGGAAGAAATAAGGCCATACAAGAAACGATTGAGTGGATAAAAACATATGTGGGAAAAACAAGGTAGGAGAAATTAGCCCGCTTTCCGCAAGAGTCGCCGCCTGAGCCCGCCGCAATCCCCCCCTCCCTGATTCATTCCAGGGCCAGTCCTGCCTGCCGTCCCATCGCTCGGCGTACGGATCCTCCTGGCCGGCCCCGTCGATATCGGACGCGCAATTCGGGGGCGAGCGCGCAGGCATGGGCCGGGACCCTTCGGGCCCGGCACAGACGCGGCTGAGGAAATCCTGATAGCGTCTAGTCTTGGGAAAATCCATCGGCCAGCCCTGATGCGCCAGGATCCAGTCGAGTTCCACATCGTCCAAGATCACCCCCACGAGCTTCATTTCTCCCTCGCACCTGACGCACAGCACGGCATTGACCTCAAAGATTCTCTTCAAGTACACCGCCCGCATCAGAGGTGATCTCGGCCCCAGCGCCCCGTAATACCTGACGAGATGCTTGCGCGCAGGCGGGATCAACGCCGCATCGGTAAGCACCCGCAGGTGCAGTGTAGCGGTTCAGCTAATCTTGGACACATGCTTACTGACACTTAGGCCCTCAGCCGTGGCGGCGACGAGGCGCGGGGGCGCGCGGCGCGTTTGTCGACGAGGCGTGCGGGCGCGCCACTTTTGTAGGATAGCGCCATGCCGCTCCATCGAAAGATCCTCATCGGCTTTGTGGTCGGGGCTTGCGCCGGTCTCGTCCTGCATGGCGCCTTCCCGGCCGCGCCCGAAGGCCTGACGCTTTTCCTCGACTTCGCCGCCGAGCCCTTCGGGCGCTTGTTCCTGCGCCTGCTGCTTATGGCGGTGCTGCCGCTGGTGGTCAGCTCCCTCATCCTGGGCGTGGCCGAGATGGGCGACGCGGCAAAGCTCGGACGCGTGGCCGTAAGGACGCTGGGATTTACCTTGCTGATCACGGGCCTCTCCGTTCTCACCGGCCTGGTCGCCGTCAATGTGTTCCGCCCGGGCGACGGCTTTCCGATGGAGGTCCGTGAGGCCATGATCAAAACCGGCAAGATACCCTCCTTGCCGGCCGGCGACGGCGTCAATTTCGCGCAGCGCCTCCTCGCGCTCGTGCCGGACAACCCCGTTAAGGCGGCCGCCACCGGGGACTTTCTCGGCGTGATGTTCTTCTCCATGCTTTTCGGCCTGGGCGTGATCCGCGTCGAGAAGGAGAAGGCAAAGCCCCTGCTGAAGCTTCTGGAATCCATCCACGAGGCCTCCATGGCCTTCATCCATCTCGTGATGAAGATCGCGCCATTTGGCGTGAGCGCGCTTGTTCTCAACCTCACCGCCCGATTCGGCTTTGGGCTCCTGCGTCACCTCTTGGGCTACGCGCTGGTCGTCGTGGGAGCGTTGGCCTTCCATCAGTTCGTCACCTATTCCATCTTCGTCAAAACCCTAGGCGGCCTCAGCCCGCGGCTATTCTTTCGGCGTATCCAGGAGGCGATGCTCACCGCCTTTGGAACTAGCTCGTCCTCGGCCACCTTGCCCGTATCCATGCGCGTCGGCGAGGAGACTCTCGGCTTGCCGCGCGAAATCTCGCGCTTTGTTCTGACCGTCGGCGCGAGCGCCAACCAGAACGGCACGGCTCTTTACGAAGGCGTGACCGCCCTGTTCCTGGCTCAGTGCTTTGGCGTCGTCCTGACCTTGCCGCAGCAGGGCACCGTTCTCATGCTGTCCATCCTTGGCGGCGTCGGAACGGCCGGCGTGCCGGGCGGTTCGCTGCCCATGTTGATGTCCATCCTCGCCTGCGTCGGCGTGCCGCCCGAGGGAGTGCTCCTCATCCTTGGCGTGGACCGGTTTCTCGACATGTGCCGCACGGTGCTCAATGTCACCGGCGATCTGCTCATCGCCGTGCTCGTGGCTCGCTGCGAAGGCGAGCCGCTGCGCCCGCGCTCTCCGGTCTCCATCGCTCGCCTTTGAGCTTTCGGCCCTGACACAGCGGGGAGCGCGCGCTACTTGGGCATCAAGCCGGCGACGACGAGGGCTTTGACGAGGATGCCCATGAGGCTTTCGCCGGCGATGAGGCCCGAGGACAAGGGGAAGTTGAGGTCGTCGCCTTTCCTGCCCATCTTGCGGCGCATGGCTTCGGCGATGGCCGCGCCTAGGAACATCGAGATCGAGTTTGAGGCCGGGATGACCATGGCGATGCCCAGGCCCGAGGGGGCGGGGATGAAGCGCTTGGCTTTCTCGGGGACGAAGCGCTCGAGAACGGCGAGCGCGGCGCCCAGCAGAAAGCCGATCAGCGCCGCCCAGCGCGCCGTGGTGTGGAGGCCGCCGATGCCTTCGGACAGCATCTTCGAGACGCCCGCCCAGACCTGCACGCCCGGGGCGGGGAAAGCTTCCGAGCCCAGGATTTCGGCCGAGGGAACGAGCAGGTTGAATGCCGGTACGACGATGGCTGCGCCCGCCAGCACGCCGAAGAGCTGGCCGTAGAACTGCTGGCGCGGATTGGCGCCCAGCAGATAGCCCGACTTTAAGTCAGTCAGCAGGTCGGCGGCGTGCAGCCCGACTCCGCCCGTGACATTGGCGCTCATCAGGTTGGGCACCAGTTGGTTGGGCAGCAGCGCGCCGAATGTCAGCTGAGTCACCGGGCCCAAGGCCTTTGTCGGGGTCACGTCGGTTTCGCCGGTGACGCGCGAGGCGATCACTCCCATAACGATCGCCAACGGGATCGCGATCATCCCCGCCCAGACCGGGATCTGGAACAGGTACCACATGAGGAAAACGAGCGGCGGGGACAGCAGGATGAATCCCAGCGGGAACCAGTAAGGAGGGCATTCGACCTCGGCCATGGGGTCGGTGGGTGCGGCTGCGTTCTTTTTCTTAAGCAGAAGCGCCAGCTCTTTAAAGGAGCGGGCGACCATGCGCCATTGGAACGCGAAGGACATCAAACCGCTGGACACGAGGATCGCCGCGCCGCACCAGAGCGTCCATTGGACGATCGCCTTGTAGCTGACGACGGCGATCACCCCGCGCGAGACCATCTCGGGCGCTAGCACGCCGTAGGTCAGCAGCGCGCCCAACAGCATCGACCAGCCGATGCGAAACGACATGAGCGCGCCCGCGCCCACAAGCAGCAGGCCGCCGTCGAAAGCAAGCGTCCACTTCGCCGCGGGTTCGCCTGCAATGGAGAAGGGCAGGCCGTAGCTGCCGGGCAGGTTTGCCGGCATCCAGGAAGTTTTAGCGTCGCGCGCCCAGGCGACGACGGCGCCGATCACCGAGCTTAGTCCCAGCAGCCGCGCCTTCTGCGCGCCGCCCTCGCCGTGAGCGTGCAGCGCGCGCAGCGTCTCGGCGGTGGCTAAGCCCGTGGGGAAGGGGAGCTGCTCAATGTTGATGAGCTGGCGCTTGATCGGGACCGCGGCGAAGACGCCCAAGGCGGCGATCAATAGGAACCAAAGGAACATCGACAGGGCCTCGGGCCGCATGCCCGTGAGCATGAGAAGCGCGGGAATGGCGGCCATGTTGCCGCCTCCCGTCATGAAGCCCGCCCCGGAGGCGACCGAAGCCATGGCGTTGTTCTCGAGCGAGCCGAACGCCGGGCTTTCGATCTTGAACAGCGACAGCGTCTTGCGCCAAAGGCCGAAGAAGGCGTAGGCCAAAATACAGGAGGTGATCGTCACGCCCAGGCTCCAGCCTGTCTTCAAGACGACATAAAGATTGGAGAGGCACATCAGCGCGCCGATGAGCATGCCCGAGATCACGGCGCGCGCGGTCAACTGGGGCGCGTGGGGCTGGTAGACATTCTTCAGCCAATCGAGCTCGACATTGGGCTTTTCCACGACGAGAGATTATCGCAATGAAGCCGGGTCGTCAAGGGTCCCCGCGCAGTTCCATGTGTTGCAGCGCTTCGGCTCCAGCGTGATGTACGCAAGCCCCCCTTCCCCACCAACGCAAGCCCGGCTCAAGAGGATCGTGCGGGCCCCCGCAACCAATTGAGAAGTTTCGAACCCGTAACGAGAAATGTCGGGACCGTGAACCCACCGAGAGGTGGGTTTTGTGTTTTATGGGATAGGTATATAAAAAATGCCGCCCGATATGAATCGGGCGGCATTTGTGTACGCCAGGCATGCGGTTGTTCTAGAGGGTGAAAGTCCCTTACGGGCCGTGAGGATCGGAACCGTGAGT
>JBBTJN010000142.1:0-26821 GCA_038059415.1 Elusimicrobiota bacterium
TGAACCACTGGCCGGGGCCGACGCCGTAGAACTTGATGAGGTCGCCGTCGGTGTGTCGCTGGATCGCGAGGTCGTTGATCTCGCGGCTTTCGAACTCGAGGCAGACCTTCCTGGCCTCGTCCCAATCCTTGGCGAACACCACGTCGTAGGTACAGGTGTTGTGCACGTCGCCGCGTTTGAGCCACCAGCCTGCGTTGGCCTCGAAGTCGGGCTCCTTCTTGTTGGCGTCGGCGGTGGAGCGCCGAACCACCGTGGCCGGGTAGAAGAGACCGGGCGTGTTTGCGAAGGATTCAAGCATGCGCGTCCGGTAGCAGCCAAGGACGGAGTCGGAGGGGTTGACCATCACGACGCCGGTCTCGGCCTCGATCTTCTTGAGGCGCATGAGGCGCGAGTAGGTCTCGCACATCGGGACGATGAGGTCGTAGTCATTCACTTCGGCGCGGTCGAACTCCTCGGGCGTCATCACCGTGACCTCGGTCTTGAGGATAGAGAGCTGGTCCATAACGACCTTCAGCACGAGAGCGTCGTCTGACTCGCGGCCGGGAGAGTTTTGGGTCTCTCGTAAAATTCCAAGGGCTTTCATGACCTCGTCTCCATTGCGAGGAATATCTCGGCCGCCGCGAGATCCTCGGGGCGGTCTACGTCGAGAGTCTTTGATAAAATAACGCCGGACATATGGACGTCGGTCTTGATTAAAGAGCCGAGGAAGTCTCGCAGGCGCGTGTGAGCGCCCGCTTCGGGCAGAAGGCCGGCGGCCTTGCGTGTCATGTAGTAGAGGCCGGAGGTCACGAAGCGTTTCGTCTTCGCGACATCGCCGAGTGCCGTCACGAGGCCGACCTCGTCCACATCGGCCCATAACGGATTTTCGTCGTCGACATGTAACGTTAACGCGAGTCCCACGTCGGCCTTTGCCGCTCGACATTCAGTAGTGAAGCGCGCGATGTCGTCGGGCTTGATGAGGGCGTCCACGGTACTGATCAGAAAACCCTCCGCCGTTTCGGCCAAGCGAAGAGCGACCAACCGGAAGCTCTCGAACGACGACGCAGTGTCGGCCGACAGGAACGAAAATTCGACGTCGGGAAAGTGTGAAGACAAATAGGGACCGACGGCGTTCCCGCGAGAGTTAGTCAAGACGGAGATGTCATCACACTCCGATGATCGCAGGTTATCGACGACCCAGTGGATCAACGGCTTGCCGGCGACCGGGATTAGCGGCTTGACGGTGCCGGCATGGCTCTTCGCGAGGCGCGAACCTTCGCCGGCGGCGATGATCCCGGCCTTCATCCGAGGATGGCCTCCAGCTCGACGACCGAGCGGATCGTCCAGTCTTGCCCGGCTTTGGGAGCCACGGCCGCGACGGAGATCAAAGCCTTTTTCATGCCGGCGCCGCCGGCGCCGGCCATGTCGCTCCTGATCGAGTCGCCGATCATCAGGCAGTCGGCGGGCGCCGTCGACACGGCTTTGGAGGCGTGGAGGAAGATCGCGGCGTCGGGCTTGGTCACGCCGAGCACCCCGGAGTCGGCTACGACGGAGAAAAGAGGACGCAGGCCCTCGGCGGCCAGGATCCCCTCTAGGTTGCCGTAGAAATTAGATACGATGCCGAGATGGTAGCGTTTGGAGAGGCGCTCGAGCACGGGGGTGAGGCGCCTGAACTGGCCGCGGCAGTCGGCGACGAACCGGTCGGTGATGGAATCAATCAAGCCAGTTAAGTCGCCACGGTCTGGAGACAAGGCGGTTATGACGTCTTCGACCTGGAGGCGTACGGTCTGCGCTAGGTCCAGGCCCTTCAAGGCGTGGCGGGCAGGGAGGTTGTCATCTGCATCATAGAAGGCGCGGTCGAAACGTTCCTTTGGAATGTCGAGGCCGGCTTCCTTGTACATGGGGTGGAAACGCTCGAGCCAGGTGGTTCCATCGGAGTCGAGAGTTCCCCCATAGTCGAACAGCAGGCACTTCATTAGCGGATTGTACCAAATTCTCTTCCACTGGTCGTATCGGTTCTGTAACCACTTTAAGTTTGGATATCTTTCGGTGGAGGGTATTGACAGAACAATGGGAACCTGTTATAACTCCTTGCCGCACAAAAAACGCGCCGAGTCCGACCTCCCAGGGAATACTGGGGGGCGTCGGCGCGTTTTTAATGGCCTGTCGTCGTGGTCGGTCGTAAACCGCTTTATTAAGGAGATAAATGCCCAAGCTTGACAAGGTCACGGAGAAGCTCGGAGCCCTGAAAGGGCTCGCCGAGATATTCCTGGGCCCCAAGGACGTCGTCGGCATCGACGTCGGCTCATATTCGGTCAAGGCTGTCCTTTTCAAGTTCGAAGCTGGCGCGTACCAACTCAAGGCCTGGGGCCATATGCCTCTGGGCGCGAAGATGGATGCAGGCCCCGACGAGAAGAAGGCGGCCGTGATCAGCGCGTTGCGCGCCTTCTTCCTCGAGAAGGGCGTTAAAGTAAAGAACGTCTCGACCTCTTTGTCGGGCAATGCAGTCATCGTTCGCTATGTTAAATTCCCTCGCCTGACGAAGCTTGAGCTTCTATCGACATTAGCCACCGAGGCCGAACCGTTCATCCCTTTCGACATCAATGAAGTCCAACTTGGCTTCCACATCCTCAGCGAGATCGTCGAGGACGGTCAGAAGAAGATGGAGACCGTGCTCGTCGCGGCCAAGCGCGAACTCATCGTCTCGCGCCTCGAGATCCTACAGGGCGCAGGGTTGACTCCCACGATCATCGACGTCGACAGCTTCGCGATCGAGAACATTCATGAGAAGATGCGTGACGCGAAAGAAGCCCTGGGCGCGACGCTCTACCTCAATATCGGCCATGTGGTGACGAACCTCTCAATCGTGGAAAATGGGGTTACGCGCGTCGTGCGCGACATGTTTGTCTCAGGCAGCACAATGACGAAGGCGATCATGAAGGCCTTCCAGTGCGACGCGGCCAAGGCCGAGGAGCTCAAGCATTCGCGCGGCGTGTTCGTTGACCCTGCAGAGAAGGAGAAGGCGCTCGCCGACGGCGATCGCGACGGCCTCGGCGTGTCGCAGGCCGTCGGCCAGGTCGCACGCGACCTTGTCTCCGAGGTTCATCGCTCCGTCGACTTCTACCTCTCGCAGGGCCCGGACCGCTCGATCGGCCGCATCATGCTCGCCGGCGGCACCGCGCGTCTTAAGAATCTCGACAAGCACCTTGCGCAGGAGTTGAAGGTGCCGGTCTTTGTGCTCAACCCCTTCTCGTTCGCGAAGGGTGGCGAGGCGGTGCCCGAGGCCCTGGCCCCGGCATTCGGCGTGGCGGCGGGGCTCGCTCTAAGGCAGAACAGGGATTGGGAATAGCGCGCGATGATCAAGGTCAACCTCGTTCCCTCGGAAATTCTCGCCAAGGCCAAGCATCGTCAACTGCTGCTACAGGCGGCCGTCCTCGGCGGCCTGATGGGGCTGGTACTCGTCGTCGTCTCCGTCGGACATTGGTACGGCAAGCACATGCTTGAGATCACTTTAGCCGTGGACGAGGCCGAGCTCAAGCGTCTGGACCGTGTCGTCACGCAGGTCGAGGAGCTTGAGAAGGCCGCCGCCGCCGTGCGTTCGCGGCTCAGCGTCATCGAGAATCTTCTGCTCGGCCGCGCATATTACCCAATTTTCATGTCCGAGTTCGCGCGCTCGGTTCCGGCGGGCATTAAGGTGAACACGATGGCCACGTCCACCGTCACGCCCGGCACCATCAAGCTTGTGATCTCCGCCGTCGCGAACTCCAGCGAGGACATCGCGGCTTGGGTGAAGACCATGGAGAAGAACGCAAAGTTCGGCATGATCGAGTTCGATGCCGTGTCCATCTCGGGCAATTTCTATAACTTCGCGATGTCGGCGACTTACACGAGCAAATAAAATAGCCATGAAACTCTCGAAGCAACAGCAACACCTCGGTGTCGGCGCCGTGCTGTTCGTCGTATTCATCGGGGTCTATGTGAAATTCTTTTGGATGCCCATCGCGCGGGCCAAGGCTGAGGCGACCGGGAAGATCGAGCAGATTGAGGGCCAGATCGTTAAGGCCAAACAGCAGGCCGCCCGCCTTGAGCGCCTCCAGGCCGAGATCGCGAGCCTCAACGAGCGAGCGGTCGAGGCTGAGAGGCGCTTGCCGAAGACGAAATCCGTTCCCGATATCCTGCTGGCGGTTTCCTCGCTCGCGCAAAAAAACCGCGTGGTCATTCAGACCTTCACGCCGGGGCCGACGAAGAGCCAGACGTACTTCATCGAGCTCGCTTATCCCATTTCGGTCAAGGGCTCCTATCACAATATAGGCCGTTTCCTGGCCGCCGTCGGCCTTGAAGAACGAATATTCAATGTGAGGGACATCAACTATCCGACAGCCGATGCCGCCGGAGACATGATGGTGACCTTCACCTTGCTTTCGTACCAGTATAAAGGATGATCACCTCCGCCCTCGTTTTACTCCTCGCGACGGCCGGTCCCGCGGAAGCGGAACCAGCTCCGTCGCCGACCCCCGAGGCGGCGGCTGCGATCGGCGCCTCGACGCAGACGGTTTCGAGCATCTACACGGGCGACCGTGTGCGTGATCCATTTCTTCCGGCCGCGATGGGAGCGACCAGTGCGCGCCGCGTCGAAGATGCGAAAACCAGCGGCCCCGAGGTCGTGGACATTCACGGCATGGCCCTACGCGGCATCATGAAAGATGCGAAGGTCGACTACGCGCTGTTCGCGTCTGAGGGTGGCGGCATGTACCTTTTACGCGGAGGCAAGCTCTATAACGAACGCAATAAGCTGGTCCCAGGCATCATCGGCGTCATTAAATTGAAGCAGAAGACCGTGGAGCTCATCACGCCCGACAAGGACGTCCAGGTGTTCCGTCTCGGTGAGGATGAAAAGGAACAGGAGAAGCCGTAGTCGCGGAGAATCTATGATCAACCATCAGCTGAAAAAGGCCCTGTCCGCGGCGCTCGCCATCGTCCTCGCGGTCCCTGCGGGCGTCGTCCCGGCCTTCGCCGCGGACGCCGCGACAGATCCGGCCGTCTTTCAAGGCGTTGAAGTTTCCGGCGATTTTGTTACGATCAAGCTCAGCACCTCTGTCCAGTACAACAGCTTTCTGACCCAGACGCCCCCGCGCCTCGTGATGGAGCTCCTCGACACCAAACACGAAGGGCCGACCCGGTCCGCCAAGGGCAAGGGCACGTTCCTAACCAACGTGCGCTCTAGCCAGTACGCGAAGTCTCCTCGCCTCATCACCCGCATCGTGATGGGTCTCGTGCAGATGGCGGGCTATAAGGTCGGCACGACCAAGGACGGCCTGACAGTGCAGATCGTCGGCTCGGTTTCTGATGGAGCGGATGTCGCACCCACGATGTCTGCCGCCGCTCCGGCGTCCACGCTTCCGACCGTTAAGCCTGTCGTTGCCAAGCGCGCGGCCGCTGTTACCGCTGCACCCCCGGCTGCGGCGCCCGCGCCCGAAGCCGCGCCCGCGCCCGAAGCCGCGCCCGCGCCCGAAGCCGCCCCCTTGCCCATGGTGAAGCCGCGTGCCTATGTGACGGCCACTCAAGCCATGCGCCGGGCCGGTCTTGATAAGACAATGACCCTGGAGCTTGCGGCTGCGGCTCAGGCTTCGGACGTCACGAGGACCAAGGTTGACACTGCCGGCGATGTCGACGAGGACCGCACGCAGCGTGCGCCTGGAGGCCGCATCTTCCGCGACATCATGAGCCGTCTGCCGCGCGACATCGTGACGCTTGATTTCGATAACACCGACATCCGCGACGTCATCCGTCTGCTCGCGGCCAAGTCGAAGGTCAATATTGTCTTCGGGGCCGACGTCTCTGGCTCGCTGACCTTGCATCTGACGGATGTCCCTTTCAATGAAGCGTTCCGCACCGCGCTGTCGATGATGAAGCTGACCACCGACCAGGTCGGCGACAACATTCTGCGCGTAATCACGCCCGTCGAGCTCACGAAACAGCGCACGACCTCGACGGCGATCACCAAGGTTTACGTTCTCAACTACGCGAAGGCCGCCGAGGTCAAGACGACGATCGATTCCGTTCGGTCGGCGGAGGGCCGCAACGGCAGCTCGACGGCGGATGTTAAGACGAACACCTTGATTGTGACCGATTCCCTCGAGGGTCAACTATCCTCGGAGAACCTGATCTCACAGATGGACCAGCGTCCGCGTCAAGTGCTCATTGAGGCCAAACTCGTCGAAGTCAGCGCTGACGCCGGCCTCAACTACGGTGTGCAGTGGGACTACCAGGGCGTCCAGCAGGGGAAAATAGGAGGTCAGCAGGGGACCTCTCTCATCGGCACAACCACCACCCCGCGGAAAGACTCCAGTCCCACTCTCCCTCCTCTTGATCGTAACGTGAACGCGATTGAGGGCGTAGGCGCTACCGCTCGGGGCACCGGCGTGAACCTCGGCAACACCGCGTTCGGCGCGCTGACTTTTGGGCGCATCACGAACAACTTCATCCTCAACGCCACACTGACGGCGGCGGCCACTGAGGGCAAGGCTAAGGTGCTCTCGGAACCGAAGATCGCGACCCTCAACAACCAGGCGGCGACGATCAACGTCACGACGCAGATTCCCTATAACACCTCGAACATATCCGCGACGGGTGCGCAGACTGTTACTGTCACCTATGTGGTCACCGGCATCAAGCTGACGGTTACGCCGAGTATAAATGCCGACGGGCGCATTACTCTGAACATCAACCCGGACGTAAGCCAACCTTCGGCTGCGTCTCCAGGTACCGCGCCGGCCATCGACTCGCGCACCGCGTTGACGACGGTGCTCGTGCGCGACGGCGAGACCATCGTCATCGGCGGCCTCATCAGCGATTCCGTCCGGGACTCGATCTCGAAGGTCCCGCTTCTTGGAGACATTCCGATCCTGGGCTGGTTGTTCAAGAAGAAGACGAAGAATCGGGTGCGCGTGGAACTCCTGATCTTCGTGACGACTAGAATTCTGCCCGACTAGATGCTGTTAGGATTTCCTCTGCGGCATCTGTGCCGGGCCCTCCCGGGCCCGGCCTAGTGCTCGCCGGCGTAGTTGGGACTGTCGTCGCCTCGGGACTTCTGCTGAGAGGGGCGTGGGACCTCTGGGCGCAGTCTTTGGTCCTTCTCGGTCTTCTGGCCGCCTCCGCGGGTTGGCTGTGCGTGCGCATTGCTTCGGGCTGGCTTCCCCGCCCTGATTCTCAACTCCTCGCCTGGGCCGCTGCTCTAGCCGTCCTCTCCGCGTTGTCCGCATGGGCGAGTTTGGTCCCGGCCTACTCGCGCCCGGCTTGGGCCGCGGCGGCGGCGGGGTTGACGTTGTTTCCACTCATCTCCGTGCTTGACTCCGAGGGTCGGTCGCGGGTCGAGCGTTTTCTACGCGCGGCCGGGTGGGTGCTGGTTCTGTTTGCCGTCTATCAGCGCTTTCACGGCGTGACCCGCCCTGCTGCGACGTTTCTTAATCAAAATGCGTTCGCCGGCGTGATACTGTTGTTGCTCCCCGTCGCGGTGCGCGTCGATGACTGGGCGCTCGCCGGGGGACTGCTGCTTTGCCTCTGGTGGTCTCGGTCCGTCGGGGCTTGGCTCGGGCTGTCGATCGCTTTGATTCTGCATCGGCGCGCGGTGGGGCCGGTCGCCTTCGGGTTCGGCGCCATCACGGGCTTCATCGGGCTTGTCGCCTCATATGCCAAGTTGCAGTCGCCGGAGATTCTCCACCGCATTGAGTGGTGGAAGGCGGCATGGCGCATGGCGGCCGAAGCGCCCTGGCTCGGCCTCGGGCCCGGCTCGTACGCGTATGCTCTGCCGTCTTACGTCCCGGTCAAGCCGGAGTTGTCATCCTTGTTCGCGCATCAGCATCTTCTCGAGACGGCGGCGGAGCGAGGCTGGCCGTACGTTGTACTCTGGATCTTAGGGCTTTGTGTGTTGCTCAAGCCCGCTCCCGCGGCACGGCGCTTCGGGTCTGTGGCGGCGCTGATTCACGGGCTCGTGGATTACGCGATCTCCGTGCCGGGGGTGTTCTGGCTTTTCTGCGCGTCGACGGCGCTGGCCGCTTCCGAGTCGGGGCGCTGCGTCAACGTCCCGCTTCGTTGGCGTCCGGTTTTGTGCGCCTGCGTCCTCGCCGCGGCCACCGCGTCTGGGATTTCAATATGGCGCGATTGGTCGGCCGACCGCTTGCGGGCACAGGCGATCGTGGCCGTACGCGAAGGTCACCTTGAGGAGGCGGACGGGAAGCTCGCGGCCTCCGAGACCTTGTTGCCGCATCCCGAGACCGCGCGCCTTCGGGCCGAGATTATTTTGGTGCGCGGCGGCGCGCCGGCCAAAGCCATGGGTCACCTCACGCGCGCGATCGCGCTCGATCCCTACCGTGCCTCGAGCCGGGCGATGCTCAATGCTATCAGGATTTCCACGGCTGCATTTGTGCCGGGCCTGAAGGGTCCCGCCCTGGACGTTACAAGGTTTTCCTCAGCCTCGCGGGCGCCGCATGAACATTAAACGCGAGCCCATCGTCCCGGAGGCCGTCGTAGCCGTGATGCTAGGGGCGTCCGTCGCTGCGCTCCTCGGTGGCGCGTGGGCGCGCGGCCTGTCGGTTTTCTGGAGCGATCTCACGTATCTGCATCACGGCTGGCGCGCCGCGCCTGCCATGCTCGTCGCGGCTGGACGCGCACCGCTATGGGAGCCATCTCTCTATTTTGGGATGCCGATGCTGGGCTGCATGCAGGGCGGCCTCTTTTATCCTGCGACGATTTTCTATTACCTGTTCGGTTTCGCGACCGCGACCGCATTATTTCAGGCCATGCATTTGTTTACGGCGGGTTGGCTTTGCGTACTATGTCTGCGCTCCTGCCGTCTGTCCTGGGGAGCAAGTCTTGGCGGGGCCTTTTTGTTCGCCTTTGGGGGCGTGATGATCGCACGTCTTCCGTTTCTTAATCATCTCTCGACTTTGGCTTGGGCTCCGGCGTTAGCGCTTTTCTTCAGACGCCCCGTGCCGTTGGCCGTAACTCTCGCGTTGATGATTTTTGCCGGCTACCCGACCTTCATACCGGGGTGCGCCGCCGCCGCGTGGGTCGTGGCTTATGCGGCGGCCCGCCCTGAGGGCTGGTCGTGGGCGGCCGGAGCCCGCGACTGGGCCAAGGCGGGACTCCTTGCGGGCGTTTTGGCCGCGGCGCAACTTCTCCCCGGTTTGGAGCTTGCAGCCTTCTCCCGGCGTTCCTCCGGCATCGGACTTGCGGAGGTTCTGACGTGGGGCTTCACTCCTCGAGACCTGCTCCAATGGATAGGACCGTTGGCGCTCGGCATCGGGAATTTCCATCCGGCCATCGATTGGACGTTGTGTGTCTACCTCGGAATCGTGGGAGTTGCGGCGGCGGTGTACGGTGCATACGTTCTGCCGCCGCGGAGGGCGCTCATTCTCGGTGGGTTTATTGTTGCCGTCGTTGTGCTGACTCTCGGCGCGTCTAATCCGTTCTCCGCCGCGCTTTGGCGATGGGTGCCTCCGCTGCGCTTCGTGCGCTATCCTGGTAATCTCGCGTATCTCGCGATGCTTCCTCTGGGCCTACTCGCCGCGGTGGGCTTCTCGCACCGCCGGGCGGGGCCGGTGCTCGTGCTCCTGTCGGCGTTTGAGCTGTTGGCGCTTGGACGCTCCGCCACGCCGCTCGCGCCGCGCGGCCTGTTCGCCGAGCCCGGCCCGCTCGTTCGGACCTTGCAGGAGAGCCGAGAGGAGGAGCGCTACCTGATCTCGCCCACGGCCCTACAGGCGTCGAGGGGTTCAAATTTCTTCGACTGGAAGCAGCGCCTCTACGGCCTCACGAACGCGCCCTACCGCCTGCGTTCTGCCGCCAATTTCGGCGAGCCGCTGGTTCCCGCGCCGTCGCATGCGGTGATGGACGCCTTGTTGAGCCTTCCGAGCGCGGACGCGGCGGCGGGCTGGATGCCCTGGATTGGAGCCTTGCGGCTGTTGACCCCCAAGCCCGCGGACTCGGCGAGACTCACGGTCGAGGCTTCCTCTCTTTGGGAGATATCGAGGGTTCGCGGTCCGGTGTCTCTTGCCTATCAGCTGACGCCCAAGGAGGGCGCGGCCCTGCCCGCGGCGTGGCCGTCGTCTCCACCGGACGCCGCCCGCTCGCCGCTCGAGGTGCGCCGCGAGCGTGAGGATCGCTTCGAAATATCCGGTGAAGGCGCGGGTTGGGCCTATGTCGCGGAGCCGCGTTTCCCCGGCTGGACGACCATGCTCACCACTTCTTCCGGCGAACGGCGCGTGATTTCAGAACCGGCGCTCGGCGCCTTCCAGAAAGTCGAGACACCGGACGGGCCCTGGATATTGCGCTGGCGCTACGAGCCCGGGCCGTGGCGCTACGGCCTCCTGCTCGCGTGCCTCTCCTGGATTGTTCTCTCGTGGTCTTGGTATCATCGGGTCGTCGCCTCCGGAGAGACTGGATGACCCGCCGGGACCTCATCGTCGTCGGGGCCCTCGCGGCCGCCGTGCTCGCGCTGACCGCGCCCGTGTGGGCGATTGCCGACCGCGCATTCTTCAACCACGGTGATATCTACGCCTACCACTGGCCGCTGCGTCATCACACGGCGGCGGCGTTGATCGAAGGCCGTCTCCCATTCTGGAATCCGTACGTGATGCTCGGGATGCCGCATGCGGCGAACCCTCAGGCAGCTCTTTTTTATCCCGCGTCCATTCTGGGCTTCCTGCTACCCGTTGTGACGGCCTTGGTATGGGATCAAATACTGCACCTGCTGTGGGCGGCGCTCGGCGCGTTCCTACTCGCGCGTTCGGCCTTCCTGCCCCGCGCCGCGGCCGCCGCTCTCGCGGCGGCCTACTCGCTATCTCCTTTTTTGATCTACCGCGTGACGGCGGGCATCCCGACCTTGGTTGCCGCGCTCTCTTGGGCGCCGTGGGCCTGGCTCGCTTGGCTCAGCGGCTCAGCGTCGTTCCTGGCGGCCGTCTTCGCGCTTCAGTTCTTCTCCGGTCACCCTCAGTTCCTCGCGATCAACGCGGTTGCCATGGGGCTCTGGGCCGCGGCGTCCCCTTCTAACGGCGCGTGGAAGGGAAGCTTCCTAGCCTTAAGGCTAGGTCGGCGCCTTGTCGTGGGGGCGGGCGGGGCGCTGGCGCTCGCCGCGGTTCAGTGGCTGCCGACGCTTGAGCTGCTGCGCGGCTCCGGCCGCGCCGGCTGGCCGGAACAATTTAGGGCCGCCTATTCCCTGCGTCCCCAAGACCTGTTGCTGTGGCTGTCCCCCGGGGTCTTCGGCACGCCTCTCAACGGAGGCTGGAAGGACGCGACCTCCGTGTTCTATGAGAGCGGCGGCGTGTGGTTTGGATGCGTGATGCTGGCGCTCGCGGTCGGGGGTCTCCTCCGCAGGCGCGCACGGCTCGGGCCGCTCCTGCTCGTGGCGCTCGGAGCCATCCTTGCCCTCGGCGCCAACGGCCCGCTTGGACGGCTCTTGAACTTTCCCGGCTTTTCGTATCTACGCACGCCGTCGCGGTGGTCCTTCCTGTCTTTGTGGGGCCTCTGGCTACTCGCGGGCGCGGGCGCGCGCGTGGTGTCCTCGTCGCCGAAGGCCGCTGGGGCGCTTTCGATCATCCCGCTCGTTGTTCTGGCGGAGCTCGTCATGTGGGACTTTACCTTCCTCAAGTCCGCGAACGCGGGCGAGTTTACGAAAGCGAATTCCGCAGTCGCCGCGCGGTTAGCTGGTCGAGCGTCGCGCATGCTTACTGATCCCGCGCTTGCCAGTCCGAATAAGGCGACGGCCTATCGCATGCGCAATGTCAACGGCTACGAGGCGTTTTATCCGATCAGCGCGGCCATATGGGGCGCGGAGGCCGAGGGTCAGCCGGCCGCGGATCCGAGTTGGGTTCTGGTGTCGCGTTGGAAGTCGGAGGTGGCGGCGCGCGCGGGAGTGTCCGCTCGCCTATCCCCGGAAGGCATTGAGGAACGGGTCGACGCGTGGCCGCTTGCTTCCTTCCTCGACGCGAAAGGCGACCGCATGACGCCTGATCCACTTCTCGCGATCGATCGGCCCGAGCGCTGGCGGATAACAGGGGAAATTCCGAAGGGAGCCGTCGCGGTGGCGCTCGCCGAAACGCGCTGGCCTGGCTGGCGAGCGTCCTTGGGCGGACTCGCGGCGCCGCTCGTTCCATGGGGTCCCGCCTTCCAATCCGTGCTCCTCGCTCCCGGCGGCGCGGCTGTTGATCTTCGTTTTGAATTCTCGCCGTCACGATGGTTTTTGTTGGCCGCTCTATCGGCCGCCGCCTGGGCCTGCTGGTTCTTCGCCCTCGTGCATGGGGTTGAGCGCGCATGAGCCGGAAAAAAATACTGACGGGCATTGGGGCCTTCGCGGTCACTGGATTTTTCCTGTGGCTGGCTCTGCGTAAGGTTGAGTTTACGGCGCTCGCAACTGCTCTGTCGGCGGCGCGCTTGGTCTGGCTGGCACCGATGATCGCTATTGTCTACCTTGACCTCCTCGTGCGCGCCGTGCGTTGGCGTGTTCTGCTCTCGCGCACGCGGGCACTGCCCGCGCCGGTGTGGGATCTGCTCAAGCTTGAGGCGATTGGCCTCGCGGTCAATAATGTCCTGTTGCTGCGCTTGGGTGAGATCGCGCGTGCGGGCCTGGCGTCCCGCCGCCTGGGAATCCCGGCTGCGGCGGCCCTGGCGAGCGTGGCCATCGAGCGCGCGCTCGATGTTGCTGCCCTTCTGACTATCTTTGTTCTCGCCGCGCGACTTGCACCCGGCATTGTGCCGGTCCAGGTCGTGCGCGCGGCCCTGCTGCTGCTCGCGGGAGCAATTGGGGCCTTGATCGTCCTGGCCGCGGCGGAGAGCTCTCTGGCGCCCGGAGGCTTAGCCGAGAGGCGACTGCGCCCCTGGCCGCGCATGCATCGCTTTGTCGAGCAGTTGGCCCTTGGCGCCGCGGTGTTGCGCTCCCCCACGGCGGCGGCTTTCGCCGCCTTTCTCAGTCTTCTGCTATGGTCCGTGGACGCGACCTTGTATTGGGCCGGCGCCTACGCCCTCGGCATCGGCGACGTTATGAATTATCCCCGCGCGATCTTGACCTTGTCATGGGCGGGGGCGGTTTCAGCGATCCCGGCTGCGCCAGGATCGATCGGCACATTCGAGAATTTTGTCGCTTCAATCTTGCACACCTTCGGCGCCACGCCTGAAGCCGCTCTGGCGTACGCGTTGATGACGCATATGATCATGTATCTTCTGGTGACGGTGACGGGCTTCGTGTTTCTGTCGCGCGAGGGAGTGTCCCTCGCGCAGCTGCGCGAAGAGGTCGAGCGCAACAAATGAAACCGTGCCTCCTTGCCGTTCCGGTGTGCCCTGTCTAATGGAGGCTCTCCGGATGCGGGTTGTCATGGTGAGCGCCGGTTTCTGGCCCGTCGTGGGGGGGGCGGAGCACCAGGCTCTCGAGCTCTCACGTGAACTTTGCTCCCGCGGCGTGGACGTGCGTGTGCTGACGCGCCGAGTCGGCCGCGCGGCTCTTCGTGAGGAGGTCCACGGCGTGGCGGTGCGGCGCCTGCGCGTGTTTGGCAGCGGTGCGCTGGACTCTCTCTCCTTCCTCTTTGGCGCGCTAGGCTGGCTGCTCAAGCACGGGGGAGAATTCGACGCGATTCATGCGCACCTCGCCGGCTCGCCTGCCCTCGCGGCGGCATTGGCCGGACGCTGGCTCGGCAAGCCGGTCCTGGTCAAGCTCGGAGGGGGACGCGGCCTCGGCGAGCTCGCCGCCTCCTCTCGAACGAGGCTCGGCCGGCTCAAGCTCCGCCTGCTCGTGCTTCTCAATCCGCGTTTTCTTGCCGTGGTTCCGGATCTTGTCGCCGAGGCCCGGGAGTATCTCCCGGGTGCGTCGATCGAGGTGTTGTCGAACGGAGTGGATGTTAATCGCTATAGGCCTGTTTCTCCGGCAAGAAAACAGGTCCTGCGCGCGCGCCTGGGTTGGACCGGCTCCGTATTTCTTTATACGGGACGTTTTTCGTGGGAAAAGAGGCTGCCTTGGTTCTCGAAGATATGGAATGAAGCGGCGCGGGATCGCGAAGCGTGCCTGATTCTCGTCGGCGAGGGCCCCGCGACGATCCCACAGGACGGACGCATCCGCGTCCTGCCCCCCGTGGACGACACGGCGGAACTCTACGCCGCGGCCGACGCATTCGTCCTCCCCTCGCTGTCCGAGGGCCTGTCAAACTCGCTGCTCGAGGCGATGGCGTCCGGGCTCACGGTGATTGCGAGCGCGGTTGGAGGAAGTGCGGAGACGCTCGAGGACGGCGTCACTGGTCTCCTGTTCGCGCGTGACGATGCTCAGGCGGCGGCGGCCTGCGTGCGCCGCGTGCTCGACCGGCCGGATCTGGCCGCGAAATTAGGGGCGAACGCTCGCCGCGTCTGCGAAGAGAGGTATTCATTGTCGCGTATCGTGTCGCGCCTTGAGGAACTGTACCGGGGAGAGCCCCTCTAACCCATGTGCGGCATTTGCGGTGTTGTTTACGGTGACGGGCGGGCTCCCGATCAGGGGGTCCTCAAACGCGCCAACGACCTGATCGCGCACCGCGGCCCTGACGACGAGGGCTACCATGTCGACGCTCCCGTCGGCCTCGCGATGCGGCGTCTGTCCATTATCGATCTCAATACCGGCCACCAGCCGATCTCATACGCGAACGAGAGCCTATGGATCGTTCTCAACGGGGAGATTTACAACTTCAAAGAGCTGAGGGCCGAGCTCGAGGCCAAGGGCCACCGGTTCAAGACGCAGTCCGACACCGAGATCGTCCTTGCGCTGTACCACGACCTGGGCCCAAAGTGCGTGGACAAGCTGCGCGGCATGTTCGCGTTCGTGGTGTGGGATAAGAGCAAGCGCCGTCTGTTCATCGCCCGTGACCGCATAGGTAAAAAGCCGCTATGCTACGCGGTGCGTCCCGACGGAACCCTGCTGTTCGGCTCGGAGCTTCGCTGTTTGTTCGCCTTAGATCCTTCGCTGTCTCGCGAGATCGATCCGGTTGCGGTGGACATGTACCTGACGCTCCAGTATATCCCGTCTCCGCGATCGATCTATTCCTCGGTCCGCAAGCTTCCTCCAGCGCATGCGTTGACCTGGCAGGATGGCAAGATTTCCGTCGACCGGTACTGGGACCTACCCATCGGCCAACCTCCGATTACGGCCGATTTCGAGGAGGCTAAGGGCCTGCTGCGCGAGACCCTGGTGGAATCGACGCGTCTGCGCATGATCTCCGACGTGCCGCTCGGCGCTTTCCTGTCCGGCGGCGTGGATTCGTCCATCATAGTGGCGCTCATGGCGGGTCTTTCGTCGAAGCCCGTGAAAACTTTCTCGGTAGGTTTTGATGAAGAACGTTTTTCAGAAATCAAGTACGCGCGCCTCATCGCCGAGCGCTATAAGACCGACCACTGCGAGTTCATCGTCAAGACCGAGATGGCTGACGTGCTCCCGAAGCTTGCCTGGCATTACGGCGAGCCCTACGCTGACGCCTCGGCCTTGCCGAGCTACTATGTCGCGCGCGAGACGCGCAAGTTCGTCACCGTGGCGCTCAACGGCGACGGCGGCGACGAGAATTTCGCGGGCTACGTCCGCTACTTCGCGATGAAGGCCGCTCGCCTGGCCGACTCGCTCCCCGGGCCCCTCCTAAGAGTTCTGCGTCGTGGCGCGGAATTTCTGCCCGAGTACGACGCGCCGCTGGGCAACGTCTGGCGCGCCAAGCGCTTCCTGCGCTCTATCCTATCCAACGACCTCCCGGGCCGCCACCTCAAGATGGTTGGCTTCTTTTCCGAGGACGATAAGCCCGTGCTGTATACCGACGCGTTCAAGCAGCGCCTGGGCGCGTCGATCGGAGAGGCCCTGCGCTACATCCGCTGCGCGTTCGCCGCCTGCGAGGGGGAGGATTTCGTCAATCGCATGCTCTGCGTGGACTTCAAGACATATCTTCCGGAATGTTTAATGGCCAAGGTGGACGTCGCCACAATGGCCTGCTCTCTCGAGGGGCGTTCGCCGTTGCTCGACCATGTCTTCGTCGAGACCGCCTTCCGTATGTCCGGCGACTGGAAGCTCAAGGGTTTGCGCGGCCACAAGTTCATCATGAAGGAGGCTTTCAAGGACCTGTTGCCCGAGGAGATTCTCAGCCGCCCGAAGATGGGCTTCGGCATACCGCTCGGCGCCTGGTTTCGAAGCGGGCTCAAGAATTTCTGGGAAGAGAACGTGCTGTCTCCGAAGGCGCTCGCGCGAGGTTATTTTAGAGAAGAGACCCTCCGGGGTCTCTGGAGCGAGCATCAAAGCGGCAAGCGGGATAACGGCTATCGTCTGTGGGCGCTGTTGATGCTGGAGCTCTTTCACCGTCATGCCGACGAGGCGCTCTCCGCGCCCAGGACCTAACCCAACTTTAGAGCGGACAGGATCAACTGGACGCCGATGGCGGCCAAGAGCAATCCCATCAGACGCGTGATGATGTTGAGGATGGTGGGGGAGAGCTTCTCGGCGCTGGCGGCCGCGAGGGTCAGTACCCAGTAGCTGATCATGGCGACCAAGGCGATCAGCACGTAGAAGATCGCCTTTTGCGGAAGGTTCGCGGCGCGTCCGGCGAGCACGATCGAGGTCGTTATGGCGCCCGGTCCCGCCAGGAGGGGCACCGCCAGGGGCGTGATCGCGATGTCGTCCTTGCTCATGCCTTCGGCGAACTCTTCGGGCGTCTCGCGCATCGGAGACTTTTGGGCGCGGATCATGTCGAGGGAGGACAGCAGGAGCACGAGGCCGCCGGCGATCTGGAAGGCGGGCAAGGTGATCCCGAACAGGCGGAAGATCGCGGGTCCAAGCAAGGCGAAGGCCGACATTACGCCTGCGCAGGTGATACATGCGGTGCGGGCCATGAGCCGCCGCTGTTCGACTGTGTCGTGGGCCGTCAACGCGAGGAAGGTCGGGACCGCCGCGAATGGGTCCACGATCGCGAAGAGGGAGCCGAATGTCAGGAATGCATATTCCATCATGGCCTCTTCATTCTAGCCTTTCCATTGTCTTGGGCGCCTTGCTCTGGGTCAAATTTTCTACAATCAGCCCAATGGTGCGTGAAATTGGAGTCGGCGGCTTCGTCGTCAGCACGTTGGCCAGGCGCTACGTCAACGAGGTTCTCGATTCGAGCCGCCTGTCCTACGGTCCGTTCCACCGCCGTTTTGAGGCGGCCTTCGCCGCGGAGCACGACTCCAAGCATTCCGTGTTCTGCAACTCGGGCACGAGCGCGCTGCAGATCGCCCTTCAGGCCCTCAAGGAGAAGCACGGTTGGGCCGACGGCGACGAGGTTATCGTCCCGTCGGTCACCTTCATCGCCACTTCGAACATCGTCCTACACAATCGCATGGTCCCGGTGTTCGCCGATGTGGATCCCTTGACGTACACGCTTGACCCCGCCAAGTTCGAGGCCGCGATCACTCCTAAGACGCGTGCCGTCATCCCGGTCCACCTGCTCGGTTTGCCGGCCGATATGGACCCTATCATCACGGTGGCCCGGGAAAGGGGACTTTCCATAATTGAGGACTCCGCCGAAACCATGTTTGCGCGCTACAAGGGGCGCAAGGTCGGCTCGCTGGGAGACATCGGTTGCTTTTCGACCTATATCGCCCACTACATCGTTACCGGCGTGGGAGGTTTCGCTACGACGAGTGATCCCGACCTCCAGGTCCGGCTGCGCAGTCTGATGAACCACGGCCGCGACTCGATCTATCTTTCGATCGACGATGACGCAGGCGCGACGGGCGAGAAGCTTCACGAAATCGTGGCCAAGCGTTTTCAGTTCGTTTCCGTCGGTCACAGCTACCGAGCCACCGAGCTCGAGGCGGCCCTGGGTCTGGCCCAGCTCGAGGAGAAGGATGGCATCGTCGCCGCGCGCATCGCCACGGCCAAGCGCCTCAGCGCCGGCCTCCGGGAGTTCGAAGACAAGCTGCAACTGCCGTTCAGTCCACCAGATCGCGACCACACCTTTATGCTCTATGGCCTAGTTCTTAAGAATGCGGACAAAGTGCAGCTTGTGAATTTTCTCGAGGACCGCGGCGTGGAAACGCGCGACATGCTGCCGTTATTAAACCAACCGGTTTATCGGAAGATGTTTGGGAACCTCGAGCCGAAGTTTCCGGTCGCGAGGAGCCTCAACCGTTCCGCATTCTACATTGGCTGCCATCAGCACATGACGCTTGATGACACGGACTATGTGATCGAGCAGTTCCAGGCCTTCTTTAAGAAGCGGCCTCATTGACATGGAACTGAAGGATCTGACGACCTACGCCAAGGTGTCCTATTGAAGGAAACTTTTGACCTGACGGTGGTGGTGCCCACGATTAATGAAGAGGGGGCCTTGCCCCAGATTCTGCTTCGCATCCGGGAGACTTTCAAGCGCCTCGGTCTGTGCGGCGAGATAATCGTCGTGGATGGACGCTCGGTGGATAAGACCGTCGCCGTGGCCGAGGCCGGCGGAGCTCGAGTGCTCACGCAGTCCGGCCGCGGTCTCGGCGGTGCCCTGCGTGAGGGTCTGTTGGCCGCGAACTCACCCTGGATCGCCGTCATCGACGCTGACGGCTCACATCCGCCCGAGATACTGGTGGACATGTGGGCGAGCCGAGCAGGTTGGGATCTTGTGATCGCATCGCGCTACATCCCTGGAGGCACGGCCGTGATGGGCCCCGTGCGCCGGTTCCTGAGTCGCTTGCTCAACGTCGTTTCGCGTTTTGTATTGAGACTGCCGGTGTACGACGCCTCGGGCGGCTTCCGTCTGTATAATGCCGAGTTCGCACGCGCGGCGAGCGCGGACACCATCGTGAACGATTTTACTATCCAACAGGAGTTGCTCGTCTCGATCCTGTCGCACGGAGGGAAAGTCCTTGAGATTCCCTTCCACTATGAGCATCGGATCGACGGTGTCTCGAAGGCCTCGACTTTGCGTCTGGCTCCGGCGTACATGCGCATGTTGCTCAAGCTCCGCTCATGGAAGCGCATGGGAGCCAAGTCTTGAACGAAAAATTGTCGATCATCATCCCGGCCTTCAACGAAGAAGACGCCGTTGACGACATCTTGAAGCGCTGCCTCGACGCGAGGGCCGTGCTGATGTGCGATGCCGGTCTCTCCGCCGTCGAAGTCGTGATTGTCGACGACGGCTCCAGGGACAAGACCCGGGAGAAAGCTGCGCGTTGGTCCGACGCCAAATTGGTCGTGCACGAGAAGAATAAGGGCTACGGCGCTGCGCTGATGACCGGATTTCGCGCCTCTTCCGGGGACCTGCTTTCGTTTCTCGACGCGGATGGGACGTGCGATCCCCTCGCCTTTAAAGACCTCATCCTCGCGCTCCGGCGAGGGAATGCCGATATGGCCGTCGGCGTGCGGCTTCACGCTGGTTCCGAGATGCCAGCCGTGCGGGCGTTCGGAAACCGTCTCTATGCCCTGCTGCTTCGCAGTTTGACTGGCGCACGCACGACGGACACGGCCAGCGGAATGCGCGTGTTCAAGCGGCAGCTCCTGCCGCGTCTGGCGCCCCTGCCCACGGGCCTGCACTTTACGCCGGCGATGACCGCGCGCGTCGCCTGCATGGGCGCCTCCCTCATCGAGTACCCCATTCCGTACTCCGAGCGCGTCGGCCAGTCGAAACTGTCCGTGGTCCAAGACGGCGTACGCTTCCTGCGCGTGATCCTTGGAACCGTCTTCGCCTACTTCCCGATGCGCGTGTTCGGACCGCTGGCTGCGACATTTATCGTCGGCGCGGCCGGGCTGGCGCTGCTCCCGGTTCGCACCTACATGGGCGGCTCCGCGATCGAGGAGTGGATGATCTATCGGTTGTTGACAGTGCTGACTTTATCGGTGTGCGGCACCATTTTTGCCGCAATCGGCCTGCTCGCGCAGAAGGCCTCGAACGCGGCCCTCGGACGCCCCGCCTCGTGGCTCGACCGCCCGTCCGTTCGCGAGTCCGCAGGGGTCGCGGGCGGAGCGTTGTGGCTGTCCGGCGTCGGCGTCAACTGGCCGACCTTGGTCGAGTACGCGATGACTGGCCACATTACGCGCCACTGGGGTTGGGTGCTTCTCGGCGCGCTCGCGGTCATCTGCGGCACCGTGCTCGTCTCATTATCCATCGCGCTCGGCGCTTTCGCGCACCTTCCCCATGAGGACTCTCAGTGAGCTTCTGGGACAGCAAGAAGGTCCTCGTCACGGGTGGAGGCGGCTTCATCGGCAGCCACGTCGTGGAGAGGTTACTGAGGCATTATCAGGGCGCGCTCGTGACCGTGGCCGGACGCATGAGCAGAGAGAATAAGCGCAATCTGTCCGCGGTTATCAGGAATCCCTTCTTGCGCGTCATCAAGGGAGATCTGCGCGATGCCTCTTTTTGCCGGCGCGCCTGCAATGGCCAGGACGTCGTTCTCAATCTCGCCGGCGTCGTCGGCGGCGTGGGCTACAACAGCAAGCACCACTCCGGCCTATTCCACGACAACATGATGCTGCAGTTGAATGTGATCGAAGCCGCGCGGCTGGAAAAAGTCGCGCGCTATCTCGTTGTGAGTACGGCGTGCGTCTATCCGCGCGTGTGCCTCATTCCCACGCCCGAGAGCGAAGGGTTCCGCGACGCCCCGGAGCAAACGAACGAGGGCTACGGCTGGGCAAAACGTATGGGCGAATACCTGGGGCGGGCTTATGCGAAGGAGTGCGCCATGAGCGTGGCTATCGTGCGCCCTTATAATGCCTACGGCCCGCGCGACCACTACGATCTGGAGAAATCACACGTGATCGCCGCGCTCGTGCGCCGCGTCTGCGAGGGGGAGCGCCCGCTCAAGGTCTGGGGCGACGGCAAGGCCACTCGCGCGTTCCTATATGTGGACGATTTCGCGCGGGGGCTTCTCGACGTCGCCGAGAGATATCCGAAGGCCGATCCAGTCAACATCGGCTCGTCTGAAGAGATTTCAATTAAAGACCTGGCAAAGGCGGTCCTGAGGGCGGCCGGAGCCGAGAAAACGAAACTTGTTTTCGATCCTTCAAAACCATCGGGCCAACCTCGGCGGGCCTGCGACACGAAGAAGTCGAGGAAAGTGCTTGGTTTTACGGCAGCGGTCTCTCTTGACGAGGGTCTGAGGCGCACGGTCGCATGGTACCGGGAGAACCTTTTGTGAGGGGCAAACGTCTTTTAGTCCTGCTCACATTTAACGAGGCCGAGGCCCTGCCCAGGATCTTCGACCGTCTTCCGCTGAACGTGGCCGATGAGGTTCTCATCGTGGATGGCGGCTCCAAAGATGGCACGGTCGAGTTTCTCGAGTCCAAGGGCATGAGGATCATCGCTCAGCCGCGGCGCGGCCGCGGCGTCGCCTTCTGTGTGGCGCTTGAGGCCACTGCCGCAGAGACGATCTGCTACTACAGCCCGGACGGCAACGAGGATCCGGCCGACATACCGAGAATATTCGAGAAGATCGAAGCGGAGGGCAAGGATCTCGTCGTCGCCTCACGCATGATGAAGGGCGCCTATAACGAGGAGGATAGCCATTGGTGGCGTCCGCGAAAGTGGGTTAACCAGCTCTTCACCTTGGCCGCCAATCTGATGTGGAATCGTGGCCCTTATGTTGAGGACACGATCAACGGCTTGCGCGCCGTGCGCGCCGACTCCCTGAGGCGCTGCCGCTGCGACGTCGACGGCTTCCCGATAGAGTATCAGATGTCCATCCGCATGATGAAGCTCGGATTTTCGATCGGTGAGATTGCGACACATGAATACCCGCGTCTCGGCGGTCGAAGCACGGCCGAATCGTGGCCCACCGGCGTGGCCTTTGTCAAAACTCTTCTGCGTGAAATATCGATGGGCCGTCGCGTGACCGAGGCGAAGGCTTAAAAGGTAAAATTGAGGATTCATGGCTGACCAGCATCTCGACCGCCGCACCGACGCGGAAACCTATGCCCACCGGGCGATCGTCACCTGGCTTCCGATGCTTTATCTCCTCATCTCCTCCCTGTTCTTCCTGCGCACCTATGACTCCGCGCAGGTGAAGATCTCGATGATGCAGATGGGCGGCCTCGGCCTGCTGACGATGTGGCTCGTGCGCCTAGCCGTCGCCGGCCGCCACGCCCTCAACCGGGAAGATCTTGTCTGCCTGTCCCCGTTTCTCGCCTACCTCTCATGGGGAGTGTTCTCCTACTGGAAGGCGCCGTATCACATGTCGTCCACCGACTTCTTCCTACGGCACCTGTTCTACATGATCGTATCCCTGATCACGATCTACGAGTTCGACGAAGCGGCCATCGCGCGTCTCTTCAAGATCATGCTCTGGAGCGCCTGGATCGCGATCGGCTACGGCACCCTGCAGTTCGTGGACTACGCGATATTTCCGCCCGGCCCGGGCAAGGGTATTGACCCGTTCGTCTGGCGCGGCGCGTTCAGCGACCGAGTGTTCTCGACGTACGGCAACCCGAATTTCTACGGCGACTATCTCGTCATCATGGTCCCGATCATCGTCACGCAGTGGTTCAAGACGCGGCGTTGGAGTCTGCTCGTTCTGAGCGGCCTGCTCTTGCTCAACCTCGTCAAGACCGGCACGAAGGGCGCATGGCTTGGTTTTGCGCTCGTCTGCTTAATCTTCGGCGTGATCGCATTCATATTTTTCCCGGACCAGACCAAGAACTACCGCAAGCAGGTGATCGGCGTTCTTGGGGGCTTGGCGCTGGCCTTCTTCAGCTATACGGTCAAGGATCTGTCTGGGCGCGTCGTGTCCATCAATTTTCGACTTTTCACTTGGGAAGCGACCTGGGAGATGATCCGCACCAACCCGTGGACGGGCACAGGCATCGGGTCCTTCCCGCCGATCTATCCGGCCTTCCGCCGCCCCGCGATATTTCATATCGAGGGCAAACATAACACCGAGACGGACCACTCCGAGAACGAATACCTCGAGCAGTTATTCGACAACGGCATACTCGGCTTCGGCATCTTCATCTGGCTCATCGTGAGCACCTTGGTCGTTGGCTTTCGTTCGCTCGGACAGCTCACGACGACGGCCATGCTCAAGGATGGCCGTCCGCCGCCCCGCGCATTCGACCTGATCGGCGTGCTCGTGTCTTTCATGGGCATGCTCGGCCACAACTGCTTCGATGTCAGCCTGCGCTTTGTGTCCTCGGGCGTATATCTGGGGTTGCTGTCGGGCATCATCGTCAACGTTGCGCGCGGCAAGGCGCTTTACGAGCTTCACGCTCGGCCTGCCGTCGTTTCCGGCAACCTCAAATATGTGTCCTTGTGGACGACCTTATCCGAGATGCTGATCTGGCCGTTGCGCCTGGGCGCGGTCGGCGGCGTACTCTACCTCGCTTTTTTCAAGGGCTGGGCCCAGTTAAAGATGGTCCCGTTCGGCGGCATGTTCGGCGAGTTCTGCATGCTCCAGGGCCCGCTATCGCGCGTGCCCGGCGGCGGCGAGCTTCTGCAGTGGTGGCTCGCCTGGGGCGTCTTCGGCGGCTGCATGCTCTGGCTCGGCTGGGTCATGGTCCGCCTGTGCCTGCTCTCGGGAAATCCCGTCGTTCCGCTGATCGTGCTCGCGATGCTCTCCCCGCTGTATCAGTTCTGGGGCTATTTCAAGGCTGACATCCATCACAATGTGGCCATCTACTTTTCCAAGGAACGTCAGTGGGAGCCCGCCGTCGGAAACTACCTGATCGTCAATAAGCTCAACCCCGATTTCGTGATGTCGAAATACTTCCTCGGCAACGTCTTCAACGACCGATTCAATATGACGAAGGCGTACCTGCCGAAATGGGGCGACACCGGCAATATCCCTCACGACGACTACGAGCGCGCGATGTACTGGTACGACGAAGTCCGCAAGCTCGCGCCGAACTATGTGCAGATGCACCACCAGATCGGCAACCTTCACCTGCGTCGCGCCGAGTGGGCGACCAGCAACGGTCGCCCCGAGGAAGCTCAGAAGTATCTCGATTTGGCGCTCATACGTTTTAAGCTCTACTTACAGGTGGATCCCGTCTTCGCGCCGAACTACTCCCGCATGGCGCAGATATACATGATCCGCAAGCAGTACGACCTTGCGGTAAAGACATACCTTGCCCTCATCGACGCGCAGCGTTGCTCCGCGGATGAGTTCATGCTCGAGAAGCCCGGGCTGCGCAACACCATCCTTTCCTATCAGCGCTATGAGCGGTTGGGCGGCCTGTGGACTCACCGCCATGTCGGCGCCGCGCGGCCGCACGAGTCCGCCGAGATCTATACAAGCATGGCCAACGCGCTGTTCATGGACGGCCGCTTTCCGGAGGCCGAGCAGGCCTACCGCACCGCTCTCTCCTATGAGGCGGCCTTCGAGATGGCCAAGAAGAACCTCGAAGTCGTCTACCGCCGCGCGCAGGCCGAGGGACGGCTCAAGCCCGTCGAAGTGGCGCCGGGGACGAAGACCGTCCCCGGTCTACCGATTCCGACGGGCTGGATGATCATTCCGAAGAAGTAGCTTCGGCGAGGATCAGCGGCGTGATCACGTCGTACACCGCGTCGCCGCAGGTCTGATAGAGAACGGTCTCGAGTGTCGTGCGGGGTAACTGCTCAGGTAGGTCGCGCCTCCTTTGAGTTCGCGTAGTCGCGTGCGGCGGGATGCTCCTCCGGGCCCGGCGACCGCGCGCCGGCTCCCTTCTAAGAAACTTATGCCGGGACAAGAACGTAGCCCAAAGCTTTCGCCTGATTTTTTAGACGAATTTCCTTGCGTCGCTTATATTGTTCTTCATGGCGAGCAAAACAGGTTTGGTCGTAGGGGGTGCCCGTCTTGAGCAGGTAATAAATGATCCGTGCCAGCTTGTGCGCGGTTGCGGTGATCGCTTTGGGCGCTCCCAGTTTGGCGCGCATGCGACGGAAGAAGTCTCCCAGAGCCGTTTGACTACGGTAAAGGCTTTGCGCAGATAAGCGAAGCGCGGTCGCGGCACGATTTTTTACAGCCCGTGTTTGCACGGACAAGATGCGGCCTCCGCTTATGCGATTATCCGGACAAAGGCCCAACCAGGAAGCGAAGCTTTTCGAGGACGGAAACTTCGAGACGTCCCGTCCAATTTCGGCCATGAGTGTGTGAACCGCGTTGACCTTAATGCCCGGGATTGCGATCAAATCCACGCCCGTGAGACGATAGCACTCAATACGAAGTTCAGCGACCGACGCATCTTTCTTGCGCGGACGTTTTGAGTTAGGCGGCAACGGCCGTTCGCTCAGATCGATCCGGGAATCAAACTCGCTCAAGAGGGCTTTGACTTGCTGATCACACTCCGCAATCAGGCCTTGGTAATGCCGATAGGCTTGCAAGGACTGCCGCAAGGTAAACAGATGCTCAACTCGATAGTCGCCCACCAACGATTTGGCTATGGTCTCTTCGGAGGCTTTGACGCGCGGGTCTCGAAAGGTTGCAAGCTTTTGAGGATCGCGTTCTCCCGCCAGTATCGCGTCGATGATGGACAGACCGGTCGTCCCCATAATATCGGCAATGACATGATGAATCTGAATGTTCATCTGTGTGAGGGCTTTTTGCATGTGTTGGGCGTGGACCGATGCCATTTTGATCAAGGTATCACGATGACGAACCAACGAGCGGACCGCGCAAACCTGTTGCGGCGGACGGAAGGATCCTCGCAGTAGTCCCACCGAATGGAGATACTGTAGCCACTGGCAGTCGGCGACATCCGTTTTACGCCCTGGGACGTTCTTCACATGGCGGGCATTAACCAGACAGACTTCAAATCCACGGTCTTCTAGAATCTGAAAGATCGGGATCCAGTAAACGCCCGTGGATTCCATGGCAACGGTATTCACCCCGCAGCCCATGAGCCAATCACTCAGCTCAATGATATCTTCGGTGAAAGTCCCGAAGCAGCGCACGGGCTTGTCCGTGCATCCTGGGGGAACGGCCACATAGAGCTCGGTAGCGTCAAATCATTAAAAATGTATGTGAACGGTGTCCCCACACGCATTTTTAAACTAGCAGACGACAAGCATCCTCAATCAGCTTCATTTCCCTTCATCTCTCTCAAGGCTGGACAGGAGGTTGTTCTCCGCTTCGAAATTATCGAGGTCTACCCTGGAAAAAAATATCAGGATACCGCTATTAGTGAACTATTGTTTGATGGTACCGGTGTACATTGAGCTGAGGCATAACAAATCATTGCAACCGACTCGCCCCGCAAGCGGGGCTCGCGGTTGAATTCTATTCGTTCGGCCCACTACACTCGGGACAACCTCGAAGCAGCACCGGGATTGACTTTTTGCACTTTTATGCATACACTGTATGTATGAGTGAGTTGCGCTTCGAATGGGACAGGGACAAGGATAAGGAGAACATCCGAAAGCATGGCGTTGCTTTTGCGGAAGCCCAGACTGCATTCTTCGACGAAAAGGCTGTTCGCTATATCGATCCTGACGATTCAGGTGACGAAGATCGCTTTATTCTCCTGGGCATGAGCGTCAAACTGAGGGTTCTCATCGTATGTCACTGCTTCAGAGACGGAGATGCAGTAATCCGCATAATTTCCGCACGGAAGGCAAGTAAGAGCGAATCGAAGGATTACGGGAGGTAAACATATGCGAACGCACTATGATTTTTCAAAGATGAAGGGCGTCAAGAACCCATACATCTCTCGCCTAAAGCAGCCTATTACCATTCGGCTGGATAAGGCGACTGTTTTATATTTCAAGGAGCTGGCATCAGAGGTCGGGATGCCGTATCAGAACTTGATTAACCTGTATCTGCGCGATTGTGCAGCGCATCACAAGAAGCTCGCACTGAAATGGGCGGCGTAAGCACTCGCGGGGCCGAACCATTGAAGCTGTGAGAAAATCGGAAATCCGACATGGTTCTGAGTCGG
>JBBTJN010000143.1:0-1106 GCA_038059415.1 Elusimicrobiota bacterium
GGTATTTTATTTCTTTAGCGCCGAGCCTGTCATCCTAGACCGAGGATCGGGGATGCCGCAGCCACTGGACAATTTATATCCGGCCTGGTACACTCCGGGTAGCATGGACACGCCCGAGCAGGACATCCGGAGGGTGCGCGAGAAACGCACGATCCTGCTGTTGGTCGGCGGCGCCGCTTCCCTAATTTTGCCCCTCCTCGGCATCCTCTACATCAAGATGAGAGAGGCGAAAACCGCCCCCCCATCCGACGGCTCCGTCATGTTCGACCGGCGCGAGAACGGGGATTCGAAGGTCAACATTTCCCATACCGTCACGATTATGAACCGGGCGGCCCAAGCAGGTTCCAGCCCCTCGTCCTTACCCCCCGCCGGCGGCATGACGATGACTCCAGCTCCCGGGAGCCGTTCCTCCCTCGATTTTGTCAAAGACGGCGCGAACCATGCCTATTCCCAGGATAAGTCATCCGCGGCGCCCGCGCCAGCAGCCTCAGCACTGGCCGCCCCCGTCGCGCCTGCCGCCCCGGCGCCCAAGACCGTTGCCAAAAAGGGCGACAAGAAAATATTCACCATGCCCAAGCTCCAAGGCACCAAGGGCTTCACCTCGTTCACGGGGGCGTCTCCAAAGCCGACCGGCGGCCAGGGCATGAGCGGCGTCGCCGCTCCGCAGGTCGGCAATGGCGACGCAGACATGGCCGACCTGCTCAAAAACGTGCCCGGCGGGGTCAATAACCCCGAAGTCCAGAAGTACCTAAAAAGCCAGGGGAAATAACGCCGACCATGCGACGATTTGCCGATTTCGGGCGGAGCACGAAGAGGCGTTGAAGGGCCTCTTCCTGGAGGTCTTGCGGTTGTGCCGGGAATGCGGGCTGGTGAAGGCGGGAGCGATCGCTCTGGATGGGACGAAGATGAAGGCGAAGCTGCGGCGGATTTCGGGGCGATTTGCACTCGGAACGCCGACTTTTACCCCGGTCTACGCGTGAGCGACCCCGTGCCGACAAATTTTACGCCGTCAGACGGTTTGTGCAACAGGCTCCGTTATACGTCTTATTTCACCACGACCATGGCCCGCACCGAGGAATGTCCCTGGTCGTCCTTCATCTGGATGA
>JBBTJN010000144.1:0-32344 GCA_038059415.1 Elusimicrobiota bacterium
AGGTGACCGCCAGCCTCTCGACGGAGTCACGGCCCGCCGATTCGTCAGAGCTGTCGGACAAGTCTCAGGATTGATGAGTCTGGACGATATTGTTATACTCCCCCCCAGGCCGGCGCGATGAAGCCCTACCAAGAGATTTCCCAATGCCGGATCTGTGGCGGGTCGGATCTAGTTCCCGTCCTTTCCTTAGGAAACCAGGCCCTGACCGGAGTGTTCCCAAGATCCCGTGACGAGGCCGTCACGTCGGGACCCATGGATCTGGTCAAATGCGCCGAGTCCGATGGCGGTACCACCTGCGGCTTGGTCCAGCTGCGGCAATCCTACAGCTTGACGGAGATGTATGGCAGCCACTACGGCTACCATTCCGACCTCAACGCCTCGATGGTCCGCCACCTCCACGACTGGGTGGAACGGATCCTCGCCGACGTCCCTCTCAAGACCGGGGACTTGGTCCTAGACATCGGCAGCAACGACGGCACTTTGCTGAAGGCCTACCCCTTGGGCGGCCCCTTGGCCGTGGGCATCGACCCCACGGGCGAGCAGTTCCGCAAGCATTACCCGCCCCATGTCCAGCTTATCCCCGCATTCTTCTCCTCCGCACTGGTCCGGAAGCATTTCGGCGCGCGCAAGGCCAAGATCGTCACCTCCATCTCGATGTTCTACGACCTCGAAAAGCCCCTGGATTTCGCCCGCGAGGTCCGCGAGATTTTAGATGACGACGGCGTCTGGGCTCTTGAGCAGAGCTACCTGCCGACCATGATCGAACGCAACGCCTATGACACGGTCTGCCAAGAACATCTCGAATACTACCGCGTCCGGCAGATCCAGTGGATCATGGACCGGGCGGATATGAAGATCGTCAACCTGGGGCTCAACGACGTCAACGGGGGAAGCTTCTGGATCATGGCCTCTCCCAAGGGCTCCGCTCGGTCGGAGTGTTCCCAGCTTCTGGCGGATTTTTTGAGCAAAGAAGGCCCCTATTCGGCCCCCGCGCCCTACGCCGCCTTCCGGGACAATGTCTTCCGGCACCGCGACGAGCTCACGTCTCTGCTGCGCCGGGCCAAGGGAGATGGAATCGAGGTTCTCGGCTATGGGGCCTCGACCAAGGGCAACGTGATCCTACAGTTTTGCGGCCTCACGGAGATGGACATCCCCTGCATCGGGGAGGTCAATCCGGACAAATTCGGCTGCTTCACCCCTGGGACGCTCATTCCCATCATCCCGGAGGCCGAGGCCAAGTCCAGAAAGCCTGGAGCCTTCTTGGTGTTGCCCTGGCATTTCCGCGATTTCATCCTCAAGAAGGAGACCGACTACCGGCGCTCGGGCGGGAAGCTGCTTTTCCCTCTTCCGAGCCCAGAGGTCCTTTGACTTGAGGAAAGCCCTCGTCATCGGCTGCGATGGCCAAGATGGCCACCTGCTGACCAAATCCCTGGAAAAAGACGGCTGGGGGGTGGTGGGAGTGGCCCGCAAATCCTTGCGCGGAACCATCCCTTCGGCGCCGCCGGTCGACATCTGCGACGCCGCCGCCGTCGCGGCGCTCGTGAAGGAATGCCGGCCCGATGAGATATACCACCTGGCCGCCGTCCACCACTCCTCGGAGCACGCCCCGTGCGATCCTCTGGAGCTTTTCCGCGACAGCTACGCGATCCACGTCCTCTCCTTGGTCCATTTCCTGGACGCCATGCGTCGCCACGCTCCGTCGGCCCGGCTTTTCTACGCTGCGTCCTCGCATATTTTCGGACTGCCCCCGATGCCGATCCAGGACGAGACCACGCCGATAAATCCCCGAAACGTCTACGGCGTGACCAAAGCCTCGGGCCTCTTCGCCTGCCGCCTCTACCGCTGCGAGCACTCACTTTTCGTCTCCGCCGGCATCCTTTACAATCACGAGTCGCCTCTTCGCGGCCCGGGATTTATCTCCCGGAAGATCGCTCTCGGGGCCGCCGCGGCCAAGCGGGGCTCTTGCGAGAAGCTTGTCCTGGGGAATCTTTCGGCCGAGGCGGATTGGGGCTACGCCCCCGACTACGTGGAGGCCATGCGCGCCATCCTTGAGCAGCCGCGGCCCGACGACTTCGTGGTCGCCACCGGAGAGAGGCGCACGGTGCGCGATTTCGCCGCCGCGGCGTTTTCCGAGTTGGGGCTGGATTGGCGGGACCACGTGGTCGAGGACGTCGGCGTCTTGACCAAGCCCCATGTCCCCCTGGTCGGAGACGCTTCCAAACTCCGGCGCACCACGGGATGGCGGCCGAGGACCGATTTTCCCAGCATGATCCGAACCTTGCTTCAAGCGGAGACGGCGGCGCGCTGATGGATCAGCCCGCTCCGCGAAAGCCGCTTCTCATCGCCCTCGAAATCGGCCTCAATGCCGACGCCCCGCGCGGCATAGACAATTACATCACCAACGTCGTCGAGGCCTTGGCCGACGTGGACCGGTTCAACCGATACCTGGTCTTTTCCTATTTCTTCCGTGACTTTGAGCGCAAGAAGGAGCGCCTGCGGTTATCGGTCGGAGAAAATTTCGAGAGGATCGCGCGGCGCTTCCCCGATAAGATAGTGCATATGTTCGATCATCTCTGGGGACTTCCGGTGACCGAGCGCGTCCTCCTGGCCGGTCGCCGACCCGACGTCTATCATGTCCTCGGAGGCGGCTTGCTTCCGCGGATATCCAAGAGCAAGACGGTCGTGACGTTCTTCGATCTGATGACCGAGGCCTTTCCCAAAGAAGGGACTCCCGATCCTGGACGACGGATTGCCGATCCCTACACCGCCGAGTTCGCGCGGCGCGCCGACTTCTTGGTGGCCACCGGCTATACCGCCAAACGCGACCTGATGAACTTCTACTCGATCCCGGGAGACAGGATCGAGGTGATCCCCACCGGCGTCAACTTGAAAACCTTCCAACCCGTCCTCGACGCGGGCCGGCTCGAAAAGGTCCGCCGGCGATACGCCCTTCCGGCCCATTTCGTAATGGTCATTGGGCCTTTCGTCCCCCCGAACCGGACCAATGCCGGAACGACTTTGGAGGCTTTCGCCCAGCTCCGCTCTGCGGGCCGAACAAAAGGCTGCGCTCTGGTCTTGACCGGCTCCCCCTCGGCCCCCCTTGACGACCTCCTCGCGCTGGCCGGCCGGCTCGGCATCCGCCAGGACATGGTCTGCACCGGCTTCGTGGCGGCTGAGGACCTCCCCGCCGTTTACACCTTGGCCGAGGTCCTGGTGCATCCCACGAGCGTCAACGGTTTCGGCTTTGGCCTCGAAGCCATGGCCTGCGGAACTCCGTTTATCACCTCGGACATGCCGGGAGTCGTCGAGGCCGTGGCCGACGCGGCGCTGAAGGTCCCACCGCAAAACTTGCCCGCCCTCCGGGAAGCCCTCGGCAGCCTTCTCGCCGATGAGAAACTTCGCGCGCGGCTCAAGTCGGCTGGTTTGGCGCGCGCGGCGGCCTATTCCTACCGGAACGTCGCGGAGAAGCTCGTCGGCGTCTATGAAAAGCTGGGCCGAGAGGTGAAGCGATGAGCCGGGCGCGGCGCTTCGCGCGCAACGTCGGGTGGAACATGATCGGGCAGGCGGGCAGCATCGCGGTCAACCTCCTGATGACCCCCTTTCTCATCGGACGGATGGGGCTCGAGACGTACAGCCTCTACATCCTCCTTCACGCGGCCTCGAGCTATCTCATGATGATGAGCCTGGGCGCCGGAGGCGCGACCGTGAAGTACATCGCGGAGTTCTCGGCGCTGGGGGAGCGCGGGTGCCTCGAGAAGACGATCGAGTACGGCGCCCTCGTGCACGTCGCGGGCGTGGCTGCCGCCGCCGCACTTTTGGCCGTGGGCGCGCCGCTTGTCGCGCGGGGCCTGCTCAAGGTGCCGGCACCTTTGATGGACACAGCCATCTTTGTGCTCCGCTGCGCCGCGGCCGGAGCCGTTTTCGCCACCCTAGCCCAATTCTCGACCGCGGTGATGCAGGGCTTCCAACGCTTCGACTGGCATAACGGTCTCTCATTGATCCAAAGCCTTCTCATGCCTCTCGGGGCGGGGGCGGCTTTCATCGCGGGCAAAGGCCTGCGCGCGGCCGCCTGCTGGTATGTCCTGCTCAACGCGGCGATATGCCTTCTCTCCTTGGTGATGGTCGCCCGGCTCGCGGCCCGCGCCTCGGCCGTCGGCCGCGACCGGGTCTTTCATTTTCGCGAGTTCGCCCGCTACTGCATGAGCCTGGCGCTGGGCCCCCTGGCCTGGGTGATCAGCTTCCAATCCGACAAGCTCTTCATCGCCAACGCCCTACCCTTGTCGGAGTTGACCCTCTACGCCGTGCCCGCTGGCCTGCTCCAGCGCCTCCAGGCCGTCCCCGCGGCGATGTCCTCCGTCCTGGTTCCAATGATGAGCGAGATCGGCGGGCCGCAGTCGCAGGAGCAGCTCTCCCGCCTTTACACAAAATCGGTCCGGGTGCTCCTATGGTCGGTCCTGCCAGCGCTGGTCCTCCTCTTCGCGCTGATGCCGCAGTTCCTGACGCTTTGGCTGGGCGCCGATTTCGGTGGACGCAGCGTGTGGCCCGCCCGTTTGCTCGTCCTGGCCCAGACCGTCATGATGCTGACCTATATCCCCAATTCGGTCGCGATGAGCCGCGGCAAGCCATGGTACCTCTCGGCCTCGGCCTGGGGGCAGGCGTCGATCAGCCTGGTGGCCTGGTGGTGGCTTGTCCCCCGCTACCAACTCCTCGGCATGGCGACGGGCGCGCTTCTCGCCCAGATCCTGCCGGTCGGCGTCTATCTCTTTGCCGTGCACGGCAAGCTCCTGCGACTCCCGGCCGGGCGCTTCTTTTCCGAGGCCCTCGGGGCCCCGCTGGCCGGCGCCGCGCTTCTCATGGCGCTGGTCTTCCCGCTCCACCATCTCGCCTCGAGCTGGCCGCGCCTCCTCGGCCTGGGCGCAGCGGGGACCCTGCTCTATTACTCCTCCGCGTGGCTTCTCCTAGGACGCGAGGACCGCGAGTTCATCCGCGGCCTGGTACGCCAGGAGTTCACGCTCCAAAGAGCCTCATGAAGGCCCTGCGCAACATACTGCGCGCGCTCTTTCCGGCGCGCCTGCGGGAGCTGACGTATCCCTGGCGCGAAAGGCTCGGACGCATCCCCCTCAATTGCGCCGTCGATCTGCGCGTCCTGCGGCGCCTGCGCTGGAGCCGGGAGCCGGCGGAAGACCTCACCGTCTTCGAGAAACGCATCTTCTCCCAGAACGGCGAGGATGGTATCATCGCCGCGATCTTCGCCGTGATCGGGACCACCGACCGCTATTTCGTGGAGTTCGGCGTCGAGGACGGCGCCGTCTGCAACACCGCCCTTCTCTTGCGGCAGGGCTGGAAAGGGCTCCAGATGGATTCGCGCGACGGTAATCTTCCGCGCATAAAAAGGGAGTTCGTCTCGGCGGAGAACATCTCGACCCTGTTCGATAAATACGGCGTCCCGAACGTCTTCGACCTGCTCTCGATCGACATCGACGGCAACGACTTCTGGGTCTGGAAAAGCATAACGCGCCAGCCGCGCGTGGTCGTCATCGAATACAACGCCGCGATCCCTCCGCAGGAGACCCGCGTCATCCGCTACGACCCGTCATTCCGATGGGACGGCACGGATTACTTCGGCGCCGGCCTCGGGGCTCTCGAGAAGCTGGGACGGGAGAAGGGCTATCGCCTCGTCGCCTGCGACTCGCGCGGGGTCAACGCCTTTTTCGTCGAGGCCTCGCTGGCGCGCGACAAATTCGCCCCATTGACCCTGGAAGCGCTCTACCGCCCCTTGGGCGCCCCTCACGCGCCGAAGCCTCACTCGGGAAATGGGGATTGGCTCGTCTATTAGCTCAACTTCTAAGGCTGAGATGACTGGAAACCTTCGCGGACCCAGAAGGCGGTTCGTACAGTCAGCTTCGTCGCGATAAATCCAAGCGCACCAATGGCGGGCACAAGGCTCAGGCGGTCAATCCCTACACGGAGATCAATAGTGTCATCCCCGCATCCAGCCGGGATAGAGGGAATCGTAGTAGGTGCAGCGCTGGCAAACCGGGGGGAACTCCCCGCGATCATGCTGCTCGATGAGTTCATGCAGCTTGTCGCCGCTTAAGATCTGAGCAAGGGATTGATCTTTGAGATCTCCGATAATCAACTCTGCCTCCACATCCCGGCAGGCGCAGGCGTTGACCCTGCCATCGGCGAGGACGACGGGAGTCGTCAATAGGCGGTGGCAGGGGCCGCGTTTCTCGGGCATCGGACGGGCGGCGAGCCCGGCGGAGGCGAGGTCCTCCTCCTTGATCGCTCCGGCCCAGGAGTCGAAGGCGTTGATGCCGTCGATGGAGATGAGCCCCTCCGCAGCGCAGGACCGCAAATAATCCCAAAACTCCCCCTTTGCGTCGCCGGGAGGGACGCGCAGGTTAACCTGAATGCCGAGTTCTGAGCCGCTCCGGCGCTTGGCCTCGATCAAGCCCCGGATGGCGCCCACCGCCTCGTCAAACTTGTCGACACCCATGACCTGATGGTAAACCGGTCGGGTGAAGCCGCCGAAGGAGTTATAGACCGTCAGCTTGGAGCCGTATGCCGCAAGTTTTGGGTAGTCTTCCGATCCCATGAGTATCGCATTCGTGAAAAAATGGAACCGGCGGATATCCGGCAGCGAGTTCAAATAGTCCAGGCGCTCGAATAGGAAACGATCCGCGAAGGGGTCTCCGACGATCGGGGTTAGGTCCACCTCGCTGCCGCCCATCAGCGCATACTGGTCGATCACATTTTTAAAATGATCGAGAGGCATCGTTTTCTTGGGCCGCATCATTTGGGGATAAGCGCAAAAAATGCAACGAGCATTGCAGATGTTGGTCCCCTCGATATAGAGGCTTTGCGGCCAGGCCCCGACGCGTAGAAGACGCGCAATGGTCCTGTTGCGCATCAGCAGATAATTAAGAAAAACGAGGCCCCAGTGACATTTCCCCGTCACGGAGCCGTACAAGCGGGCACCGCCCATTCTTTTTAGAATCGGCTTGATCATCTCCCGGGCATTGTCCAAAAGGCCCGAGCGCGGGATGTGGTGGTGCGTCACGGGCGCCATGGCTTGAGGGTAACACCTCCATCCGGTCATGTCAATCAGAGGAACCGCGTGGTTTAGTAGAATGAGGCGATGGCCGCTCCGACTTTTTCAGTCGTCATCGACAGCTACAACTACGCCCGCTTCATCCCCCAGGCGATTAATTCGGTGCTGGAGCAGGACGTGCCGGCGTCGGAAGTCGAGATCATCGTCGTTGATGATGGGTCGACCGACGATACCATCGAAGTCGTGCGCCGCTTCGGCGACAAGGTCCGCCTCATTGTGCAGGAAAACGCCGGCCAGGCCGCCGCGTTCGCCACGGGTTTTGCGGCCGCGCGCGGCCAGATCATCTGCCTTCTGGACTCGGACGACTACTGGGCTGCCGGGAAGTTGTCGGCGGTCACCGAGGCCATGAAATCGCCCGCCATCGGCCTGGCGCAGAATTTTCAGCGCGATGTGAACATCGAGGGACGCCCCTTGCCCAACTCCCTGCCCGATTGGCCCCCCATTTATCGGATCTCGGATCTGCTGGAGGGCCGATTCATCAACGCCGCGACCTCGTCCATCGCCATTCGGCGCTCAATTCTCGATAAGATCTTACCCGTGCCGAGCGAGTTCTTTTATCTTCACGACGATTATCTGCTGATGCACGGGCTCATTCACGGAGATGTGGCCAACATTCCCCGCATCCTCGGCTATCATCGTATGCACGGCACCAACAACTCGGCCGTCCTTGGGCATCCCGCCCGACTTGAGCGCTTTATCCGCGAGAAAAAGTTATTTCGCCCTATTTTGGAGGCAAAACTGCGCGAGCGCGGCTTGACGCTTTCGCCCCGCTACCTCGCCATTTTTGGGATGGATATTCTGCGGCGTGAAATTATGCTCGCCGGACTCCAGGGAGCGCGGAAAGACGCGCTTAAAAAATGGCTGGAGCTGGTCCGACTATACGCCGGCACGGGGCTTGGACTTTTCCGCGCGGCGACGTTGCTCCTGGCCCTCGTTTCGCCTCAACTCTATCTTCGAGTCTACGAACTCTACAACACGACGTCCTGGATGGCGCGCCTGCGCCATCGCACCCTGCCCGACCCACCGAGCCAGTTGTAACACGGCGTCATTGCGCTTCATCGCTTCCTCCTCTGGTCTAACGCTATTCTTTGGAGGAGCAGTGTCAACAGATCAAACGGCAAACGAACGTTTCAAGTATACTGGACGGGATATGCATCCAAGCCTCCACCGACTTCGATACGTCCGACCGGCTCTACTTCGAGCCCCTGACCTGCGAGGACGTCCTCAAGGTGCTGGATCAAAGGTCAAAGGCCTCATCAACATCCAGTTCACGGCGAAAGACAGCGTGGTCTACATCCTAGAAGCCAACCCCCGGGCGTCGCGCACCGTGCCCTTCGTCAGCAAGGCCCTCGCCTACGAGGCCAAGGTCTAGGTCTGCGATGCCCCCCTATTTCTCCATCATCATCAGCGCCTATAACCGCGGCAAGATGCTGCGCTCCGCCCTGGAGACCATCCGTTTTCAGATGGAAAAAGACTTCGAGTGTCTGATGGTCGACGACGGTTCCACGGATTGCGTCCCGCAGGTGATCGCTGACTTCACCAAAATGGATCCGCGGTTCAAATCCCTGGGCTCCCAAAAGAACCAGGGCATGAACGCGGCGCGCAACCTGGCCTTGGCGGTGGCGCAGGGCCGCTTCATCACCTTCCTTGACTCCGATGATTTTTGGCTGCCGGAGCGTTTGAAGGAATTCCGCCAACGACTCGAAGAAACGCCCGAGGTGGGCTTTGTCTTTTCCAACTGCTATGTCCTGCGATTTGGCCTCATTGTCGGTACGCTGTTCGATCCGAACAAGGATATCCCCGAAGGCGTGGTGCCCGGTCATTACGGCATCGGCGACAAATACCTGCCCTATGTCACGACCAATCTGGCGATATCCGGCAAGTCCTTCAAGAAATGGGGGTTTTTCAAAACCGGATTCAAAGCCACGGACACAGAACTCTTCGCGCGCTTCCTGGCGCAAGGGCTGCCGGTGGCGGCGCTCAGGCAGCCGCTGGCCGTGCGCCGGATCCATGAGGACCAGATCACGGCCGGCCATACGGGCAATTTCGAGCAATCACTGGCGGCTTTCCCTTCCAGTCATGTGGCCGGGCCGGAGGCCCGGCGGCTGCGCGAGGAGACCGCGGCCGACGTGGCGATGCACCTGATCAAGGCCGCGCGGCCTTTGGAGGCGAGAGAGTTTTTAACAAGGACGATAGGCGCGGACGCAGAGCGGCTTGCGGCCTGGCGGCTGAGCTATGTCCCCGCGCCGGTGTTGCGGGCCCTGCGCAACGGCAAGCAGGCGCTAATGTATCTGCGACATCACCCTCTTCTCTTGGCTCCAGACGCTCGGCGCGCGCTGGACGTGATCACGCCCTTGCTCGCCGCCGAGTAGGCCTTAAAGCCATACCGCGCGCAATGTTCTCGGTAATACGCCACGGTGCGGGCGACGCCTTCCGCTATGGACACCTTCGGCTCCCAAGATAAAGCCTTCCGGATCTTGGAGATGTCGCCCACGTAATCGCCCGTCTCCACGAAATATCTTTCCTTGGGCCAGGGCCGGGGGACGACCTCGACGCCGCCGACATGCTCGGCGATCAGCCGCGCCATGTCGCCGAACGCCGTGCCCGTGCCCGAGCCGATGTTGAAGACGTCATATGGGATCTTGCTCATCGCGCCGAGCAGCATCCCGCGCACGATGTCGTCGTTGTAGATATAATCGCGGGCCTGGCGGCCGTCGCCGTAGATCGTCAGCGGCTTGCCTTCCAGCGCCTGTCGGATGAACCAATTGAGGATGCCGTATTTGCCGTGCTTCATCTGCTGGCGCGGGCCGTAGGGGTTGGCGATGCGGAAGATCAGGGCTTCAAGGCCGTGCTTCTCGTGGTAGAACTGGCAGTAGCGCTCGCCCGCCAGCTTGTGCACGCCATAGACGCTGAGGCAATTGAACGGATGGTCCTCCCTCACCGGGTTGCGCTCGATGCGTCCGTACACAAAGCGCGAACTGGCGAAGATCAGGCGCGCCGCGGGGTTGTGGAGCCGGCAAGCTTCCAGCACGGTCAAGTGCCCTTTGCAGTTGACGTCCAGATCCAGGAACGGGTCCAGGTTGCTGTCGATGTAGGAGACCTGGGCGGCTAGATTGAAGATCAAATCCTTGCCGCGCACCAGCTGGGAAACCAGTTTTTGGTCGCGGATATCACCTTTGACGAATCTAACCTGGGCCGCGATGCCGTGAAGGTTGTAAAGATTGCCGCCGTACAGCGGCGCCATATTGTCGAGGACCGTGACCTTGGCGCCGGCGGGGACCGCGAACTGCGCGATGGAGGATCCCAGCATCCCCGCACCGCCCGTGATGAGCAACTCCTTGCCTTTTAGCGATGAAAATTCGTTCTTCGCCGCGAACATGGGAGATTATAATAGATAACCAGTGAAGAATACGGCTCGAAGGCCGCAAAGAGCTTCTCGCCGGCGCGGTGCTCCTGGCGCATGACAGAGTCGAGTTGGCCCAGCCATCGGCGATAGCGCTCGCAGTAATGGGTGTACTGGTAGCCATCAGGATTCTGCCGACCGCAGCCAGTAGGAACTCTTGTAGACGTAGGTCTTTAGACTCATCGGGGCCCACGAGCTCCGCCGCGGGCCATTCTATGATACGATGGCCCGCCGTTAGTCTTGCTCACTTGATATCGGACGAGGCCCTCTTTCGTTAGCCGTCGAAGTATGCCAACCCGCGGGGAAGGGCAACGGCGTCGAGGCGGAACGGCTGGCGGCCTCGATGTCGCGCGGAGGGCCTTCACATTATGAACAGAACAGTGTTGCGCTCATTGACGATTCTAAGTCTCGGGTCATGTCTGTTTACACAGCTTCTGATCGCGGCCGTGGCCTCCGCGCAGGCCACGCGTGCGAAGCCCACCATAAATATCACTGACTTGTTCCAGCACTGGGTTCACTCCCGCGAGGAGGAGCAGCCTGGCGGTACGATTCAGATATTCCGCCCCGCCCTGTCGATGGAGTTCCCGCCGAGCCGATTCAGAATGGCCTACAAGTTTGCTCGGGATGGGGGCTGTGAATACTTCGCCCTGTCTTCTGATGATGGCCATCATTTCAAATCGTGCAAATGGCGAATGAGCGCAAATAAGACAACTCTCCAGATTGTCGTCGCGAATCGAGAAGCGGCCTCTTACAGGATCGTCGAACTCTCCAAGAAGATATTGCGACTCGTGCCGTTGGCGCCGCAGCGAGGCAAATGAACTGCGGCCAGGGCAACGAGATGGCTTACAAACGCGTGGCCGCGGAAGAACGAGCGCTCATCTACCGCTGGCTTCAAGAGGGTGCGGCGCAAAACAAGATTGCCCGCGGCGCAGATCGATCGTCAGCTTGGCAACGCAATATCCTGAAAATCCAAGAAGCTTCTGAGACAATGAAGGCGCATCGAGTGGGGCCTCCTGCTGTCCTTGCAAGGGAACAGCCGCCCGCCTACGATCCCCGTTGCGGCCTGACCGACCGCTCCGGCCATAGGCTGCCCCCGCGCATCACCTCGCCTCCGTCCGGCGTGACATATCACGCGAGCGCCGCCGACCCGGGCGCCATCCCGCTCTCAGCCGTGGCCGACGCCGATGCGCGTGAGCTGTTCTGGTTCGCCGACGGCGCCTTAGTCGGACATGCGCTCACGGGCAAACCTCTGTTCTGGACGCCCCATCCGAAACGCAGCACGGTCCGTGTCGTGGATGACCAGGGGCGCGGAGATACACGCGACATCGAGGTGGCATTCAGCGAGTAACCGTCGAGGACAAGGAGAGACGTACCTGAAACCGCGCCGCAAGCGTGCAGCGGTGTTATAATCGACCTGCATGAAAAATCGTCGCGCCCGGCTGTCGGCGTTCCTCACGAGGCACTCGCGGCTTATCGCTCTGGCTTTGTTGAGCGGAGCCCTGCTCTTCGGAGGTCTCCTGCGGCTTGGCGCCGCGCATGTGAACGACGGTGTGGAAGTATTTTGGCAGAACGATTGGGAATACTACGGGATCGGAGTCCAACTGGCCGAGACCGGGCAGTTCCGACCGTACCCCGGCTGGGTCCCAACCGCCTTCCGGATGCCCCTCTACCCCGCGGCCATCTCCTTGGTCCGGCAGGTCAAGCCCGGCATCGCCGGACTGCGATCGGCCCAGGCCTTCCTGGATTGGATCGCAATAGCGGCGGTCTACGCGGCCGCGGCCGCATTGGGCGGAGGGATCTGCGGCGGCCTAGCGGCCGCCTTCTATGCCCTTTGCGGCCTGCCCATCGGCCAGGTGTCGCTTCCCCAGATCGAGTCCCTCTTCGGAGTCCTTCTCATCCTGTTCGTCTGCGCCTGGATCCGGTGCGTGCGTCGCCGCGCAAACGAGCGCTCCCCCCTGCTGCCCGCCGCGCTGCTCGGGCTGGCTCTTTCCTGCCGCTCCACGCTGTTCCTCCTTCCGTTCCTCCTGGCATGGATATTCCCGGTCGACGGCTGGAAAGCCCGGGGCCGGACGGCGGCCGTGCTCGTCCTGGGAAGCTATCTCTTTCTCTTGCCTTGGGCGGCGCGAAACGCCGCCGTATTCAGAAGTTTTATCCCATTCGAGAACGGGGCCGCCTCCATCAACCTTTGGGGCTCGTCGGTCGGCATTCTGGATAATCCCATGATCACGCAGCTGCTGGGCTCACCCCAGCACAAGGAATTCCTGGAGCGGGCACAACAGGCCGGCGACCTGGAACGTCCACGGATCTACCGGGAAGAGACGCTGAAGAACATCCTCCGGCGACCGGCGCCGTTCTTACTGAACTTCTTGCGTCGTCTGCCGATACTATGGAGGGAGCAGTGGTTTTTTCTCCTGTTGGCGCTGCCGTTCTTTTGGCAACGACCGCTTCCGCGGGGTTCCGAGATCATCATTCTCACGCTTGCCTACTTCAACATCCACGCGCTGATGGGCGTCACGCCGCGCTACGCCCGCCCGATCCTCGGCGTGTCCTGCGTGGCCGCCGCTTTAGGACTCCGGGCGCTTCTGCCGTGGGGCCCGGAACCGAACCGGCCATTGGCCTGGCCCTGGCGGGCCGCGACCGCGGCGGGGGCGATCCTCACCGTCGTTTATCTCGTCGCAATGACACAACTGATCGGAGAGGCCTGGCGCTGGCGCAAGGGGCTCACCTATCTGCCGACGGAGTACCTCGATTCCCATCGCCATTACGACGCTCTCAAGCACGGCAATGCGGCCGGCGTGAATCTGGCGTTTCAAGGGAGGATGAGAGAAGCCGAGTCGGCCTTCTCCACTGTGCTGCAACGGGAACCTTTCTTCGGGGAATCCCTCATCGGTCGGGCCATGGTCCGAGACTTCCAGGCCGAGCGCAATGGGGCGGCCCAGGACTACCGAACGCTGCTTCTCAATCTTGAATTCCCGAAACGGCACCCCCTACCGCAGGACGCGGAGTCGCGGTTGAATCAGTTCTGATCCGCGCCGTTACGCGGGGACGCAGGCGGGGGCGGATTTGCGCGCGGCGATCATCCTATTGACGCGCGTGGCGAAACTTTTGTCCTGCTGGAGGACATGGCGGAAGGATTCTTGGGGGATCATAAGGACGAGAGTGCCGTTCTCATGCAAGCGGCGCAGGTTGCAAGACAAACGGCGCCATTCTCAGATCAAGAGCTTCCGGCGCTCGGCCAGCCACGACGATTGAAGGCCCTTAGCAGATAAGCGTCATTGCTATGCTCTCCACCTATGGGACCGGCTCGGAGCAAGCGTGGACATCAGGCGGTCGGGGCCGCGACTATGATTCTTGCCCTTCTCCTGATCTTGACGGCCGCCGAGCTGTCGATGCGCGCGGCCGGAAGCCATCTGCGCTTTATCGAGGAGCGCGCGTCCGTGGGCGCGGACTGGGAACGGACGCGGGAGCGAATCCTCTGCCTGGGAGAGTCCACGACCGCTCCGACGGACAGACCGGACCATTCTTGGCCGCGGCAACTCGAGGCGATCCTCAACGAGCGCTCCGGGTCCCGTCGTTTCGCGGTCATTAACGCGGGACGCAGTTCCACCAACTCCGCCCTACTCCTGGCGCGCCTGCCCGGCCTTCTGGACGTGTACACTCCCCAGACGGTCGTGGTCATGATGGGCATCAACGATCCTAAATGGTACGGAGTCCTCGAGACCGCGGACAGAAGAGCCGGCGGGTGGCGAGGATTCATGGCCGGGCTCAGGGTATGGAAGCTTGCGCGATATGTTCGTTACGAACTGCTGCGCGGCACGCTTCTCGATACGACCCTGCGCTGGCGGCGCCCGTCACATGTGCTGCTGGCGCCGGAACTGAGCAGGGAATGCCGCCGTCTCTTGGTGGATCAGGCGAAGGATGCGCGCATCGAACGGGCCTGTCAGCGGGCCATCGAGGCCGATCCGGATGATTGGGCCTCGCATTCCAACCTCGTGGAGTTTTACCGTGCCCGACGGTGCTACGCGAAAGCGGAGCAGATCTTACGCCGGAATGCTGCGCGCGCCCAGGAGTCCGAGTGGCGCCAGGTGTTGCTGGCGGAGATGCTGGTCCTCCAGGACAAGACACCGGAGGCTGAGAAACTGCTGTGGGCGGTCCTGGGCCGCTCCTCGGATCCTGCCATGGTCAATCGGGCCTTGATGAGCCTTGACGGCCTCTTCCAAGCACGTGGTCGGCCCGACCTCATCGGTGAAGCTTACCGTCAAGTCATCGCGTTCGAAACGCACGGCATGGGCGCCGAGGCGCGTCTGTCGGCCGCAGATTCCGCCGGCGGAACTCCCGAGGGCGTCTCTCCGGTGACCACGGCCAATTATCGACGGCTGAGGGAGATTCTGCGCAAGCGCGGAATCCGGCTGGTCGCGATGCAATATCCCACCCTCTCCGGCGCCGGTCTGCGGGCCGTCTTCCACGATCCTGAAAATATCCTTTTCGTCGAGAACCGGGACAATTTTCGGGAGGCGCTCGCGGAGAGCGGTTACTCCTTCGTCTTCCGGGACCTGGCGTTCGGACAATGGGGACACTGCACGGCGGCTGGAGACCGCCTCATCGCCGAAGTCGTCGCGCGCGCCCTCTCCGCAGCGCAGTAGCCACCGTCTGCCGGGCAATATGTTCCTGGCGGACCCGCTGTATTTTTGGCGCGGACCGCGGAAAAGACGGAGGGACAGGCTCTCTCCCCTGGGAAATCGAACCTGGATAAATCTCAGAAGAGGGGCTATCCTGGGTCAATGGGAGCGGCTACGACGGAAAGCGGACTCATTTTCCCTACTTCGTTTCACCACGGAAATGAGGTGGGACGCTCCCAGCCGCGGCCTGCACACCCTGCAGGTCAAGGTCTACGACGCGGCGGGGCTGTCGACGAGCGCCGACGACGCGGCCGATCCCAAGGCCCTCATGCTCAACGTCAGGCGCGGCGCCAGCCAGAGCCTGGCCTTCGAGCCCGAGGTGAGGTAGAGTACCGGTTAGCCGGCGCCGTTGCGTCCCGGCCGGCGATCGGATTCGGAGTGATCTTAACGCACAACCTCTGTTGAGGAGCATGTTAATGAAGGCTAAAGGTAGATTATCAATACTAACCGGCTCCCTATTCTTGCAGGCACTGTTATTCAATACCTCGTATGGGATGTCAGCTGACAGTAATACCCAGTGGCAGCAGGTGCCGATTGCCACAAAAGCCTTAAGATATTACCTTGAAAGCAAAGGTATTAGTCCGGCGGGCGGCGAAGGGATGCAATTTATTCACGCTCTTGCTTACGCCCCATCTAATCCCAATATAGCCTATTTGGGCATTGACACGGATACCATTTGGAAAAGTACTGATGGCGGTACGACTTGGCAGAGAAAATCCAAAGGAATTGCTTCCAACGGTATCGTTTCAATCACTGTGGATCCCATTAATGAGAAGAGGGTTTTTGTCACTGGAGCCAACTACGATGGTTTTTGGGCCAATCTTGCCGATCAATCAAAATCGCCTCTGGGCATATATCGAACATTGGACGGAGGCGAAAACTGGCAATTGGTCAAACAAACAGATTATGGAAAACCCGGCAATTACGCGCGCTTTGGCGCGAACCTGATTGCTTTCGCCGGTAATACTATTTATGCAGGAACGGAAAAAGATGGTCTATTAAAATCAATCGACGGAGGAGACACATGGACGACCGTGGTAGCTTATGCGACCATAGGCAGGATTTTTGATGTTGATGCCCACCCAACGGATAATTCTATTATATATGTTAGTTCCATCAATGGTTTGAGAAAGGTGACTTCCAGCGGAGTTGTGACGAGCATCGGCTCCGGCCTTACCGGTCCCGCCGTCCCTTTGCTCATTAACCCCAATAATCCTCTCATAATGTTTGCCGGCGATGACAGCAATAAAATTATGAAATCAATCGACGGCGGATTTACTTTTACCGCCTCATTCACCCATTCCAATACCGCGCAGAGTACCGCCTGGATGGCGATGAGTCCAGTTGACCCTAATTATGTTTTTGTCTCTTTCGGCCAAAGAAATTGGGCGGAACCCCAAAAAGATTTTTACTATACTCAAAACGCTTCGGCGTCCAGCGTGACATGGCAGACAGCTCAAAGCATGGATGAGAAAAATCAATACGGCTGGGTGGCCGGTTCTTTGGACGGCGATTGGCCCAATAGTGATAGCTGGGGCGAATTCTACGGCGGTCCCATCGCTATGCATCCAACCAATAAAAACATAGCTCTGTATTTTGCCGGACCGGGCGTGATCAAGAAGACCACGGACGGCGGCGCCAATTGGCGTTATTCCAACGCCGGTTATACTACTCTAGGGGGCAGTCATAATCGTTCTTTATTATCTTTTGACAAAAACAAAGCCAGGGGAATTGGCATATCCAGTACGGACAGAGGACTTTATTTCAGCGATGACAACGGGTACACTTTTTCCACTTTTAAATTGCCTTCTTACCCGGTGGCGCCAAATAACCGCGGTTTTGGCGTGGCTGTCGGGTGGGGCAGCACCGAGGATGTGATTGTCGGAGCCGTGGGCTCGCCCACGGAACAGATTCTCACGGTTTCCAAAGATAAGGGGAACACATGGATGCAGATTACAACACCAAACACGGCAGGTAATTGGGAGGGCAAATTCATTACTTTTAGCCCAACGAATTCCAGTGTTATATACGCCGGTAGTTTAAGAAGCATAGATGGCGGCACTTCATGGACCCAGCTTTCTCTCAGTGTTAGTGGCGTTTATTCGGGCAATGGAGATATTGTTTATTCCATTCGCCCGGGTGTTATTGGCGGCAGCAGCACGATAAGTATATACAAATCAATAAATCGCGGCAGCACATGGACTTCACCGTATCCTGAAATTCCCACTTCCTTTGGGAATGTTATGGGTATAGCCGTTTCTCCGACCAATCCGGATAAGATTTACTTTGGCAGAAGAGGTATCGGCGTGTATATAATAAATGGATCAGCCACCCCTGTTTTAAAAAATTGGAATAACGGACTGTTAAAAGATCAATGGGGAACGTTTAATTTTAGTTCCATTGCTATTGACCCGAATAATAGCAATGTGGTTTATGTCGGCAATAGCGCGATTGGCGGCCATGACGATAAAACCATATTCCGCTCAACCGACGGCGGCGCTACATGGGAAACTATAAATTTTAATCTTAACAATTTTGGTATTAATGGGGTTGTAGTTAATCCTATTGATAGTTATGTATATGTCGGCACCTGGGGCGGTATATGGAAACTCCCCCCTCCTGGAGACGTTGTGTCAGATAACTCAGCCGCCCCTCAAGGCACTATCTCAATCAACGCTAACGCCAGCTACACCAACACAACCACCGTCTCCTTAACCTTAGGCGCCACCGACAGCGTCGGAGTCACCGGCTATTATCTCTCAACCTCCACCCTCAACCCCAGCGCCAGTGCCTCCGACTGGACGACCGTAACCTCAAACACCAGCTACTCGGCTACTGTCCCCTATACCCTCATTACCACAGACGGAGTCAAGACCTTATACTGCTGGTATAAAGACGCCGCAGGCAATATCTCAACCTCAAGCACCGACGCTATCACTTTGGACTCAACCGCACCCACAGTCACCATCACCAGCCCCACCACCAGCGCCACCTACGCAACCACCACCAATACCCTGAACTTATCCGGCACTGCCTCGGATGCCGGGAGCGGTCTAAGCGCCATCACCTATATTCTCAACTCCGGCGTTCCCGTACTCGCCGCGGGTACCACAACCTGGTCGATTGCCGGCGTCTCGCTGGCTTCCGGCGCCAATACCATCACGGTGACCGCCAAAGACGCGGCCAATAACACTTCGACGGATACGATGACAGTGACCCACACAGCGAGCGGAAATCCCGCGCCGGTCATCACCAGCGCGCTGAGTTCGACCGGCACGGTCGCAACCGCGTTGAGCTACCAGATCACGGCCGCCAACAGCCCCACGAGCTTTAACGCCGCGGGCCTGCCTACGGGATTGTCGGTGAATACCGTCACGGGCCTCATTTCCGGAACTCCCACGACCGCCGGGACATCCAGCGTGACCATCAGCGCCGCCAACGCGAGCGGCACGGGCTCTGCGAACCTGGCTTGGCGCGTCTATTCGGCCTGCGATCTCAACCGGGATTGGTCGACCAACGTGGTGGACGTGCAATTGCAGGTTAATGCGGCTCTGGGCGTAACGGCTTGCGCGTCGGATTTAAACCGTGACGGCTCGTGCAACGTCATTGACGTGCAGAGGAATGTGAATGCCAGCTTGGGAGGAGGGTGTCTCCTCGGCCCGTAAACGAGTCAGGCGAAACCCCGCCCTCCGGCCTAGAACTTGATCAGGAGGAAGAAACGGAAGGAGTCGCCGAGGGTGCCGAAGGGAACCCAAGCAAAAAGGAGATGCAAATTCTTCACATGCGACGTGGAATGCGCAAGCCATGTAATCCTGCGGAGGGAAAGGAGGATTAAGTCTCCACGTCCCCGCGGCCGCGACCCGCATCGCTGGGCGCCGAGGGGAAAGAGGCCTTCCTCCGAATACTTCGCGCGTGGATCCAGTCACTCATACGCTCCTCGGCGTGGCCATCGGCGAGGCCTTTTTTAGGCCGCGCCTCGGGCGCCGGGCGGTCACGGTCGCGGCCTGGGCGGCGAACCTTCCTGACATAGACGCACTCGTCCTGCTCAGGGGCGATCTCGGCTCGGTGGTTCTGCGTCGGTCCTTTGGGCACTCATTGTTCCTGATTCCACTCTGGATCGCGGCGCTGACCTGGGTTCTCAAGCGAAAATACGACGACATGGGCACCCGCGATCTCATGATGATCATCGGGGTCAACTGCGCCGGGCATCTGTTCTTCGACCTGATCAATTCGTTCGGCGTGCAGCTGTTCTGGCCGTTTTCGCCGATGCGACCGGAGTTGGCGATCATTTTCATCATCGACCTGACCCTGATCGGATTTCTGGCCGCCCCCCATCTCACGCGGCTGAAGGAGTCATGGCGACCCGGGCTCGCCACGGCATGCCAGACGGCGCTCGTGGCCGTCATGTTTTACCTGGCCATGGCCTTCTCGGCCCGACAGTGCGCACTGTCCTTGCTCGCCCACAAGACGGGCGCAAAGGGCTTCCAGTACGTCTTCCCGGAACCGCTGGGCGCCCACCGCTGGCGAGGGGTGGTCAAGGGGAAGGACTCCTGGAAGATCTACCTTGTGGACATGGGCCGCGGTACGATCGAGCCACGCCTCACTGTGCCCAACGACGAGTGGTCGCCGCCGTCTCGCGCCGCCCAGGAGACGCCTTTGGGACGGAGGCTGATGACCTTCTTTAAAGCGCCGGTGTGGACCGTAACTCCCAAGTCCGAGGGCGGATCGACGGTGGCGGTGCGCGATCTGCGCTTTGCGAGCCTTGTGCTCCCCCGCCAGACGCCGTTCCAGTACGAATTCGACATCGCGGTCGACGCCTCCACCGCCAAGCCTCGCGGTGTGAAGATTTGGTAGGGTAACGTGACATGCCCAAAACAGACGCGCAAACTTTAGAACTTCTTCTCGAAGTCGGCAGGCTCCTATCCTCCAAACTCGAGCTCGGCGAGCTGCTGACCTCGGTTCTCGATCTCTCGACGCGGGTCTTGGGCGCGGAGAGAGCGTCGCTGCTGCTGCTCGATGAGAAAACCCAGGAGCTGTACTTCGACGTAACCCTGGGGCTCGGCCCCGACGCGGCCAAGATTCGCCTGCCTCTGGGCAAAGGCATCGCCGGGTCGGTGGCCAAGAACCGCGTGTCCGAGATCATCAATGCGGTGCATCAGGACAAGCGTTGGTCCCCCAGGATAGACGATCAGTCCGGATTCGTCACACGTTCGATTCTGGCGGTGCCGATGCATCTCAAGGGACGCCTCATCGGAGTGCTCGAAGCGATCAACAAGCGCGTCGGGGACTTTGACGACTCGGACCTTCACATCTTTGAGGCCTTCGCTTCACAGGCGGCGGTCGCCATCGAGAACGCCCGCCTGTTCACCTCGCTCAAGGAGGAGCGCTTCAGGCTCGCGACCGTGTTCACACAGATGACCGACGGGGCCGCGCTCACGGATTCCTCGGGGAAGGTGTTGCTCTCCAACGAGGCCGCCGCAAAGCTGCTCGGGGCGGAACTAAAGGAAATGGCAGACGGTCTCACCGGGATGGCCATGACCCCCTCGATCTCCAAGCTTCTCTCCGGCGACAAGCCGATTATCGATTTCACCGCGGTACGCGAAGAACCGACCTTGCTCATAATCCAGGGGCGCGTCACGCGTGCGCCGATGGGCGACTGCGACGGACGGCTGTTCGTCTTCCACGACCACACCGAGAGCTCCCACCAGGAGAAACTCAAGCGGACGTTCCTGAACCTCATCTCGCACAAACTGCGCACCCCTCTCGCGGCCGTGACCGGTTTCGCCGATATCCTGATCGATGAGATCAATACGGACACCGACCCGATGTGGGTCAAGGCGGCGCGCACCATCCGCGCGCAAGGCGGCAAGCTCAGCGAACTCGTCAACAAGCTCCTGAGCTACACGACAATCGAAAGCCCCGACACCCGTATCATGACCGAGCCCTTCCTCCTCAACGAGGCGGTCGCCGCCGCGCTCAACGCGCTCAAGGAGAAGATTGCCGAGAGCGGGGCGCAGGTAGACGCGCCGAAAACGACGCTCGTTATCCTGGGCGACAAACGATTGGTCGTGGAAGCGCTCAAGGACCTCGTGGACAACGCGATCAAGTTCAATCTGAAGCGCCCGCCGGTCGTCGTCATCCGCGCCGAGGCTGAGGGCGACCGTGCCGCGGTGACGGTGACCGATACGGGCCCCGGTGTGCCTCCGGAGGACCTCGAGCGCGTATTCTCCTGTTTCCATCAAGTGGAGAAGGACTTCACCGGCCAACAGGACGGCATGGGCCTGGGCCTCGCCTTCGTGCGCAAGGTCGCCGAATTACACGGCGGCAACGCGGTCCTGCGCTCAAAACTCGGCGCGGGCTCGACTGTCACCTTGACCTTGCCGCTCAAGAAGGACGCGTGAGCCTCGGAGGCGCTCCCGGCGGCTATGGCCCGGCGCTGTCCGGGACCGATTACGGCGAGGTATTCATCGAGGAATGGCGCTGGTCCACCGCACGCCTCGAGGACGGAGCGATCCGCAACATCGGCACCAGCTCTGAGCGCGGCCTCAGCCTGCGGCTTTTAAGACGCGAAGGCCTTCGCGTCGAAACCCTGTTCGGCAGCGCCCAAGACGCCTCGTCCGCCGCCGCGGCCCGCCTGCGCGAGCGCCTGCTGCCCGGAGCAATCGGGCGAGGGCTCGTATTCGCGGCGGCGCGAAGCGCCACGCCCTCGTACCGGCTCGACCCGGCAACGGTTCCACTCGAGCGTAAACTGGCGCTGCTGCGCGAAATCGACCGGACGGCGCGGGCCGTTTCCCCGCTCGTACGCCAGGTGACCGCCATCTACGGCGACCGCCGCAAGGACACGCGCGTACTCAACAGCGAAGGGGCCGACATTACTCAAAGCCGCGTATCCACGAACCTGACAGTGTCCGTAGTCGCCGCCCGCGATGGGATGCTGCAGACCGGGATGGAGATCATCGGCGCCCAGCGCGGCTACGAGGTCTTCGATGACGAGGCCGCGCTCAGGGCCGCGCTCAGGGCCGCGGCGCGCGCGGTCGCCAAGCTTGACGCGCCTAAAATCAAAGCGGGCGAGATGGCGGTCATCCTCGCGGCGTCCGCGGGAGGCACCTTCATCCACGAGGCGATCGGGCACTCGCTCGAAGTGGACCACGTTCAGGAGGGCTCCTCGCCCGCGTACCGCGGCATGCGCGGCAAGACGGTCGCTCCCGAGACGATCACCGTGATCGACGATCCGACCTTGCCGTTCCAGCGCGGCTCGTTTTCGTTCGACGATGAGGGCGTCGAAGCGCATGCGACCGAGCTGGTCAAAAACGGCGTCCTCACCGATTTCCTATATGATCGCGCCACGGCCCTGCGAGAAGACCGTCCCTCAAACGGCCACGGACGGCGTGAGTCCTTTGCCTCGCGGCCCATACCGCGGATGTCAAACCTGTACATCGTGCCCGGCAAAGACGACCCGGCCAAGATCATCAAGGAGCTTAAAAACGGTCTGCTCGTCACTCGTATGGGAGGCGGCCAGGTGGACACCGCGAGCGGGGAGTTCGTCTTCGAGGTGGATGAAGGCTGGCTCGTCGAGAACGGCGTCGTCACGCATCTTGTGCGCGACGCGAATCTCCTTGGCGTTGGTCCTGCGGCCCTGCGCTCAATTGACCGCGTGGGCTGGGACATCGGTTGGGGCATCGGCGTCTGCGGCAAAGAGGGGCAAAGCGTGGCGGTCAGCGACGGCCAGCCCACGATCCGCATGCCCAAGCTCGTCGTGGGAGGCAGTCATGACTGAAATGACCGGGCTCCTACTCGCTGCGCTGTTGGCGCTTCCCGCCGCTCGCGCGGCGGATGCGCCTTCATTACCCGATATGGCCGTCGGGCACTCGACACCGGGTTGGTCGAAACAGGGAAAATCGCTCGTGCTCTATGACGCCGAGGGCGCTCTCTCCTTCGAGATCGGCCTGCTGCGCGAGGAGAACGGCGTCGTCACGCGCGAAGTGATGGGCGCCGCTTCGCCCGACGGCCAAGCAGCCTGGACGCTCGAACGTACGCTCACTTGGAACCCGTCTCGCAGCAAGATTCTAGAGTCCCGGCGCTTGCTTAAGATACACGGCTCGACGGGGCAGACGCTGTGGAGCGACGAATCAGTTGACTGGCCGGAGAAAGGCGATCCCGTCGCGTTCTCCAATGATTCGAAAATCATCCTGACCGCCTGCCATTTCGGCGAGTCGTGGTCCGTCGAGGCACGCGACTGGACCGGGGGCTCCAAGCTGAAGTCGGGGCCCTTCCCCCGCCTCGTGAGCATCGCGCTGACCCCCGGGGGCAGATATGCGCTCGCGCGGTGGGAAGTGCCGGACAAGAGCGACACGCATTCATTTTTTGATCTCGGGACGAAGGCAAGAAAGGATATAGAGACCTCGGACCTGACATTAGGACTCGCGCGAATCGGGGACGACGGCATCGTGAGGTCGGGCAGGAGGGATGTGTTTAGTTTTACGACGCAGACGTCAACGACGACGAATGGGACGCGAAAATGAAAACCGCTCTCCTCGTGATCCTTCTTCTTGGAGCTTCGGCCGTGGCCGATGAAGGCGAGCCTTCGTCGACCCCAACCGGATATACCGTCGAAGGAGGCCGCTCGGAAGCCGTCGAGGACATGCGCAAACAACTCGAAAGTGATCCCGGCCTTCAAGAAGCTCTTGTCGACCGAATCATGCACTCAAAAATAGCCGGAACGATCAGCGACGATCAGGACGACGAGAAGAAGAGGTCGGCGGTGAGAGAATGGGTTCGGGGCAACCTAGTCTCCGCCTCCGATATCGCGCTCGGACTCGCTCAGGACAAGGCGGACGGCACGCATCTATTTGAAAACACTTTAGTCAAGCACCTAAAACAGACCTTCCGGCGCAACAACTCCGATCGCGGCGCCTTCGGCGTTCTCAAAGGCGCGGCGAAGACGTCGAAGATGACGACCCTCACCGACCAGCAGGCAGGCGAGGAGGAGAAGCGCGAACTGCTGCGCAACCTGTTCGAAGGCAAGGGCTCTCAGGGAGGGAAGGTCATCACCGCCCAGGCGCCGGAGGGCAAGGCCGCCGGCTCGGACGCGCCGGCGAACGTCTCTCTCGCAAGCTCGTTCTACGACCGCCTCTCCGCCGGCAACATCCGCGGCTACTCCCCCCAACTCATGAGCCTGCAAAGCGCGCTCAACACGCACCGTCCGCCGGGCGCGCCGATACTCATCGAGACCGGGAAATTGGATCACGCCACTCTTTCGTATCCGGCATTCGGCCTGAAATATGACCTTGCAAATTTAGCGGAACGCCTGCGCCTCTCGCGCATCGCCGCGCTAGCAGCTTTGGGCGGCGTGCAATTGACCGAGCGCGACATGCAGGATCCCAACCTCGAGGCACGCCTGCTCGCGAGGGTCCCGGCGAACAAACTTCCGAATCGCTTTACCGCACGCGCCGCCGCCAACAACCGGGCCCGGGCGGCGCTCATCTCCTTCGAGGCCGCCGCCGAAAAAAGCAAGGACCCGAGCCGGATCACGAAAGGCCTTCTCGTCGAACTCTCCGGCCGTCAGCGTGAAGCCGCGCGTTGGCTCACCGCGGCGTCTCTGGAGGAAGAATTGGCTCAAATTGAATCGGAGGACGGCTTCCTCACCGCCGATCTGCTCGCCGCCATCGACGCCGTGCCGACGGCTGCCGCGATCCGCGAGACTTACAAGCGCCGCGGTGAGTCCTACAAGGAACTCTTGACCAAACGCAGGGCCAACGCGCAGGCCTCCCTCGACGCCCTGCGGTCCGACGCATGGCTCTCACGCATCGACGAGATCGCCAAGATGCTGGCCGCCAACCAGAGCCTGCGCCGAAACGTCTCGCGCAACATATCCAATTACCGGCTCGTCCCCTTTCGCATCGGCGAAGCGGCTTTACGCCAGCCGCGCTGGCGAGAGTTTCTCGATAACCTGCTCGTGAAGTACGCGAAGTACACCTCCTACGGTCGCGACGTCTCCAATCGCCGAGATAAGCTGTCGCGCTTCCTGGGAATCTTCGGCCAGATCGCCTCCGGAGACCCCGAAGGCGCGCACCTCTCCGTCGTCAATGCCGAAGGTGGCCGCCGCTGATTCGACTACGGTCTAAACGCGGGGATGAGGGCTTTTAAGCGCGGGAGCGCCTCTTCGGCCGCGAGCTCGCCCGCGCGGATGATCTCGGCGGCGCGATGCACCTCGGTCCAAGAGAAGCCCTTTAGGTCGGGGAACATGGTCACATGGGCGATATCCAGTCGCGACTGCGCAACTTCGTATTCCATCGTGTAGATCATCTGAAAAAATATTTCTAAAAAGTTGGGCGCTCGGAAGGCTGCGGGCAGAACGGGCATCGCGACCTGGCGCAAGGTTTCCATATTGAGAGGCCGGCCCAGGAACCGCCGACTGCGGCGCTCGTGCACTTTGGTCTTGCGCGCGCCGGCGGGGACGGTCAGGTTCACCGCACACAGAATATCGGCGCCCATATCGGCAATGACGCGCGTCGGCACCGGATTGACGAGGCCTCCATCGACGAGCCAGCGGTCGGAGAGCTGGATTGGCTCGAAGATCAAAGGCAAGCCGCACGAAGCGCGAATCGCCTCGGCGACGCGACCCTGCTTGAGAACGACTTCTTCGCCGGTCTCGATGTCGGCGGCCACGCAAGCGAACGGAATGTCCATGTCGCCGAACTCGTGCGAGCCCATGTAAGAGCGTATAAAGCGCAGGAGCGTATCGCCCGCGAAAAGGCCGGAGCGCGGCACCGTGATATCCCAGAATAAATTTTCATACACCCACGACTTGTCGATGCGCAGGGCGAGCTGTTCAATTTCCTCGGGCTCATAGCCTGCAGCGAAGCAGCCTGCGATCAAGGAGCCCATCGAGGTGCCGGCGATCATGTCGACGGGAATGCCCTCGCGCTTGAAGACCTTGAGCACGCCGATCGTCGCGTGGCCGAGCGCCGCGCCTGTGCCGAGCGCCAAGCCCACCTGGACGCCGCCGATGCGGCGCGCGAGGCGACCGAGCACCTTCGCCGCCTTAGGCTCGGCGGCGAAGGCGGCGTCGGCCGTCCCGCCGCGCTCGTAGACCTCGGTGACCGACTCGCTCCACGGCACGAGGACGCGCTCGGCGCCAATGAGAAGCGGAGCATCCTCGGGCTCGAGATCTCCTATCCACAGCCTCAAGAGATGGCTCGACTCATCCGCGAGCGGCGGCACCTCGACTTCCATGTGCCGGTACTGCGGGCGCATCGCGTCGCAGCCGGCCATCAGGATGAGATCAGCCTCAGTCAGAGCCGCGCGCTCGACGTCTCCACGCGGACCGCCCAGGCACAACAAGGCGAGCTCGTGACTGTCGCGCACGGCGTTTAGGAAAAGGTATAGCTGACTGAACAGGCGGCCGCCGAGCGTAGCCGGCGACACGGACAAGATGCGCACGCCCGACGGGTGCTCCTGCGCCAGCGTCGCCAAGGCGGCGGGGTCGCGAAGGTTCGCGCCTCGCAGTTCGGTCTCACTCGCGCGCGCGGCCTTAAGACCGGCCGCGCGCGCGATGTCACCGGGCTCGGGCGAGAGATCGACGATGAGGACTTGTTTTTTGGTCTGCGCGGCGAGCTCGGCACCGAGACGCCAGGCGATCAAGGCGCGGTCGAGGCGCGGCAAGGCGCAATCGAGCGCCACGAGCCGGGCCTGCTCGGAGAACGGGCGCGTCGAGGCCTGACTGCCCTCGATAAGACGGCCGGCGAGCGTGCGCGAAAGATGCAGAAGGATAGTCGGGTGCTCGCGCAGGCAGTCCTCGAAATCCTTGCGCGGCAGTTTCAGCAATTCGCTCGTCGCATCGACGCGGACTGTGGCCGAACGCGGGCCGCCGGTGAGCATGCCGGTCTCGCCGATAACGTCGCCCCGGCCGAGGTAGGCCACAAGGGTTTCCTGGCCGTCCACTGCTCGATAGCGGCGCGCGTGTCCGGAGATAATCAAATACAGCGCGTCAGATGCGTCGCCCTGCTTGAAAATCGTCGCGCCCTTCGGCAACGAAAGCAACTGGAGCCGCGCCGCAAGCTTGCTCAAGTCCTCGATGGACAGCCCCGAGAACAGGGGGGTGCGCTTGAGGAAAGACTCCCACGTCTGAATCTCCTCGGGCTTCACGCGGGTACCCTCATCGGAGAAGACTCATACGCCGATTCGACACGAGGCCCTGTAGACGGCGCATGAGAGCAAGCCAATGACGGTTTTTGAGTCTCGGATATCGCCCCGGCGGACCATCTCGACGGCCTTTTTGAAGGGCATGTACACAACCTCGAGAAACTCGTCTTCATCGGTGTTCACACACCCCGCTTTGAGCCCCGTAGCAACGAATAGATGAAGGATCTCGTCGGCGAAGGCGGGGGTCGGCCAGTATCGGATGAGCGGTGTGATTTTGCGGGCGGTAAAGCCGGTCTCCTCGGCAAGCTCGCGCTTGACGCAGGCGAGGATGGACTCGCGCGGATCGATCTTACCGGCGGGGAGCTCCAACGTGATCTCGCCGACGGGATGGCGGTATTGTCGGACCATCACGACGGTGTTCTTATCGAAAAACGGCACAACCCCGACAGCGCCGGGATGGCTCATATATTCTCGCGTCACGATCCTCCCATTGGGAAGCCGGACGGTGTCCACGTCGAAGTTTACCGCATTGCCGTGCCAGACCGTTTTTTTGCTGATGAACGTCTCGATCAGGCCCGTATCGCTCTGTTTCATCGGACCGCATTGTAGCAAAGGGACGCGCCGGACCATCCAACGACGAACGTCCCATCAACGGCATTTGGTACAATACGTTCCCGCGGCGCTCCATGTCAAAGCCAGAGTTCGTTCACCTTCATAACCACTCCGAATACTCCCTGATGGACGGGGTTATTCGACTGTCCGATAAGGACGGGAAGCCGTCGCAAGCGCTTAAGGACCTGGCCGGCGCCGACGCCAAGGGTTTCGCGATCACCGACCACGGAAACATGTACGGCGCGATCGAGTTTTACTCGAACGCGAAAGCCGTGGGACTCAAAGCAATCATCGGCTGCGAGATATACATCTCCAAGGGCACGCGTTTTGATCGCGGACACAGCCAGAAGGAAAACTGCCACCTCACGATCCTGGCCAAAAATTTCGAGGGCTACCAAAACCTGATGCAACTGAGTTCGGCTGCGTTTCTGGAGGGCTATTACTACGATCCGCGCATCGACAAAGAGCTGTTGGCGAAGCACTCCAAAGGCCTCATCGTTTTGTCGGGGTGCTTGAAGTCGGAGCTGAACCAATCCATTTTAACCGGCGACCTCGCGCAGTCCGAGAAACTGGTCACCTGGTTCCGCGACAATTTAGAGCCCGACAGCTACTACCTCGAGATCATGGACCACGGCATCGAGAAGCAGCGACGAGTGACCCAGGCCCTGCTCGACCTCAACAAACGCACGGGTATCCCGCTCGTTGCGACGAACGACTGCCACTACTGGAAGCCTGACGAGCATGAGGCGCACGACGCGCGCGTCTGCATCGCCACCGGCCGCAAGATGGCGGATACCGAGCGCCTCAAGTTCGACAGCCACGAGTTCTACATTAAGTCTCCGGAAGAAATGCATAAGCTGTTTGCGTTCGCTCCAGAGTCCCTGACGAGCACGTTGAAAATCGCCGAAATGTGCAATCTTAAAATTCCGATGGATCAAATGCTCCTCCCGGAATTCAAGGTCCCTCCCGGCTACGATCAGGACACCTACCTCGAGCATCTCTGCCTTGAAGGTCTTAAAGGGCGCTTCCCGACTGGCTTCCACCCGGAATACAAAGAGCGCCTCGATTACGAACTCGGCGTCATTAAGCGCATGGGCTTCCCCGGGTACTTTTTAATCGTCTGGGATTTCATCAAGTACGCCCGTTCCATCGGCGTCCTCGTCGGCCCTGGCCGCGGCTCCGGCGCGGGCGCGATCGTCGCATACGCGCTGCGCATCACGAACGCTGATCCGTTGGAACACCGTCTGCTCTTCGAGCGTTTCCTGAATCCCGATAGGAAGTCGATGCCCGACTTGGACATAGACTTCGCCGACACCGGCCGCGACCGCGTCATCGCGTACGTCCGCGAGAAGTACGGAAAGGAATGCGTGGCGCAGATCATCACTTTCGGCTCGCTCGGCGCCAAGGCCGTCATCCGCGACGTTGGCCGAGTCCTCGACATGCCGCTGATGCAGATCGACGATCTCGCCAAGAAGATTCCCGTAGGACCCAACATCCACCTGCACGAGGCGATGCAGAGTCCGGAGATCCTCGAACTCGCGAAGGACCCCCAGGTCAAGCGACTGCTCGAGCTCTCTCTTAAGCTCGAGGGCCTCAAGCGCCATACCGGCGTGCACGCGGCAGGCACCTTAATTACGAAGGAGCCCGTCGTCAAGTACACGCCGCTGGCCAAGGGTGCGAAGTCCGAAGTGGTGACGACGCAGTACGACGGCGACGTCTGCCCGAAGCTCGGGCTGCTCAAGGTCGATTTTTTGGGCCTACGCACCTTGTCGATCATCGACGACGCGGTCAAGTTCGTCAAGAAACGCCATGACCCAAAGTTCGACATCGACGCGATTGCGATGGACGACCCGAAAACCTATGACATGCTGCGCACCGCCAAGTCTTTGGCCGTGTTTCAGCTCGATTCTCAGGGCATCCGCGACCTCCTTTTCCGCATCAAGCCCACCGTCTTCGAAGACATCGTCTCGCTGATCGCTCTGTTCCGCCCCGGCCCGATGCAGTCCGGCATGCTCGACATGTTCGTCGAGCGCAAGCACGGACGCGAGAAGGTGAAGTATGACCATCCCCTCCTCGAAGCGATTCTAAAGGACACCTACGGCTGCATGGTTTTTCAAGAGCAGGTCATGGAGATCTCCAAAAAGCTCGCCGGGTTCACGCCAGGCGAGGCCGACGGCCTGCGCAAGGCCATGGGCAAGAAAATTCACGAAGATCTGGAAAAGATGCGCGACAAATTCATCAAAGGCGCCGCGGCCAACAAGATGAACACGAAGGTCGCGAACAAAATTTACGACATGATGGTGAAGTTCGGCGGCTACGGCTTCAACAAATCGCACTCGGTCGCCTACGGCATCGTCGCCTACCAGACCGCCTATCTTAAGGCCAACTTCCCGATCGAGTTTATGACCGCGGTGCTGACCTCGGAAATCGGGCATTCGTCGATCGGCGCCGAGGACAAAGAGAACAAGCTTGTCACGTATCTCGAAGAAGCCCGACGCATGGGGATGAAGATCCTGCCGCCGGACGTGAACAAGTCGAAAACCCAATTCGACATACAGAACAACGATATCCGCTTCGGCCTGCTCGCCATCAAGAACGTCGGCTCCGGGGCGGCCGAGTCCATCGTCACGGCCGCGTGCGAAAAACAATTCTCCTCCCTCGACGATTTCTGTTCCCGCGTCGATTTACACGCCATTAATAAAAAAGCGGTCGAGTCCCTGATCAAGGCCGGCGCGCTCGACGGGTTGCTCGCGGGCGAACCCGTGCCCGCCGCGCGCGCGCGCCTGCTGCTCGCCGTCGACGACTCCGTCGGCCGCCAGCAGAAGGTTCGGGCCGACCTGGACAGGGGGCAAGGCCTCCTCTTTGGCGTTGACGGCGCAACCGGCGAACCGATGTCGTCCGCCGACGATTTCGTTATAAAACCCCTCTCCGAGCACAACACGCTCGCCTTTGAGCGTGAGGTCCTAGGCTTCTACTTCTCCGGACACCCGCTTCTGTCGGTCAAAGCCCAGCTCAAGGCGACCGCGACACACGAGGTCAGCGGCCTTTCGCCCGCACACACTGCCCCCGTTCGCCTAGCCGGGATGATCAGCAAGATGCGCAAGATGGTCTCGAAGAAGACCGGCGAGCCATGGATCATCATCACGCTCGAGGATCTGACAGGCGAGGTGACGCTGCTCTGCTTCCCGAAAACCTATGCCGCGGGCGTCAACACCCTCGCTAAGATCGGCGCGTTCGTGGCCGTGACCGGGCGAGTCTCGTTTAAGGGGGAAGATTCCGGCGCCGGCATCCCCGAGCTCATCGTCGACGACATGATCCCGCTCGACTCGTCAACGACGAAGTTCGCCAAGCGCCTGCGCCTGAAGTGCGATGTGACCGTCGGGACCGAGCAACTCGAGGCCCTGCGCGACGTGCTTGAGAGCTTCAAGGGCCCCTGCCCGGTCGCCCTCGAGCAGGAAACATCCGAAGGCGTCGCGATACTCGACCTCGATCAACGTGTCAACCTCAACCAGGCGTTATTCGAGGCCCTCGAGACCATCCTGGGCACGCACTGCTGGAGCATCGACGCCTCCGGCACCCCCGCCGTCATCCCCCCGCGAAAGTGGGGCGGCAATCCCCAATAAAGATTTCTCCTTGTCGCATAAAGGCTAAATGGGTTAGAATCCACGGGTCATGCAATCTTGAGGAGAGGAAATGGCCGAAACGAAAAAGCGGATCCTCATCGCCGATGACGATCCAGATTTGCTCGACCTGCTCATGATGGACCTCGCCCATCAAGGCTACGAGGTCTTCGCGGCAGCGGACGGGAAGGACGCGCTACAGACCGCCCTCAAAGAGCAACTCGACCTCATTCTCCTCGACGTGATGATGCCGTACATCGACGGCTACCATGTCGCCTACGAGTTGACGAACAAACTCGGAGCCAAGGCCCCGCGCATCATGATCATGACCAGCCGTGACACCGTCAAAGAGAAAGGAATCGCCTTGATGAGCGGTGCCTCCGAGGTTCTTCAGAAACCCTTCGAAATGGCCAAACTCCATGAACGCATCGCTGCAGTCCTGGCAAAACCAGCTTGATTCATCAGGGTTTATCAATGAAAATAAAATTTACGCTTCCGACCGCGCTGCTCCTCCTGGGAACCTCCGGACTGCGCGCTGAAAATCCCACCTCCTCCGAGGTGAAGATCAAACCGAAGACCTCGGCCTCCCGCGCCGTCCGATCCGCGCGGGACGGCGGCAGCACGCCGGACACCGACGTCATCGATGCGCCCACGACCGCAGTGCTCGACAACTACGGATATTCCGCGCGTTCGCGCTTCTACGCGCGCGGCGGCCTTCTCCAGTACCTCTCGTTCGGCGTCTACCCCGGCATCAACCTCGGCGCCTCCGCCG
>JBBTJN010000145.1:0-2642 GCA_038059415.1 Elusimicrobiota bacterium
GGGCCGACCGCTTCCTTGTCCTTGGTGCAGATGTAGGTCAGGTGCTCGGTGCGCGCCACATCATTGGCCTTGGAGCGGCTGTAGAAGCAGCCGGGGTACTTTCCCGCGTCGAGCGGGATCAGCTGGCCGCGGGCGACGCCGCGCCGCTCAAGCCGCTTCTTCTCCTCCTCGGAGCCATCCACCCAGACGATGGCGTCGGGAGTGCAGATGTTGGCGACTTCATCGACCCAGGCTTTGAGCTTGGCGTGTTTGATGTTGACCATGGCCCATTCTAGCAGGGCGGACGGGGGTCGGGATAGACCTAATTGGCCTTGAGGCGTCGGCGCACGAGGGAGGCTCGCAGGGCGTCGCGGTCCAAGGGGGAGAGCACCTTCTGGGCCAGGAGGTCGAGGTGGGCGGGCTGGGTGGACAAGGTGAGCTCGTTGACGACAGACAGGTCCGACGTCAGCTTCCAGCCCATCGCGAGGCCCAGGCGCACGCGCGAGAGATGGTGCTGGCACTCCTCGAAAGACAGCAGGCGCGCGGCGCCGAGCAGGGCTAGCGAGCGGTGCAGCTCATCCTCGAAGCGGATGCTGGCCGTTCCCACCGACAGCGCCTCTCGGGCTTCGTTCTCGCGGGTGCAGATGACGGTGACGGACTTCTCCAGAGCGGCCAGGATCTCGCCCTCGGCGCGGCCGAAGCCGGACGCGTTGGAGATTTGGAAAAAGTCGCCGACGACGCGAGTCCCTTCCCCGTACAGTCCGCGCGCGATCAGGCCCGTGCGACCGAGGCTGTCGAGGAGCTTGCCCATGGCGTCCATCATTGCCAGGGCCGGGAGGTGAACGAGGCATGAGGCGCGCATGCCTGTTCCGAGGTTGGTCGGGCAGGCGGTCAGATAGCCGAGGTCGTCGCGGAAGGCGAAGTCGAGGATCGAGGACAGCCGGTCGTCAAGACGGTCGATGATCGCATGCGCGGCGCTCAGCTGCTGGCCCGGTAGGAGCGCGGCCAGGCGGAAATGGTCCTCCTCGTTGACCATGACGACGATCGTCTCATCGTCGCCGACGACGACGCCGCGCTGGGCGGGGCGCGCGGCCAGGAGAGGGCTCACGAGGTGGCGTTCGACCAAGAATTCCCGATCAGTTTCATCCAAGTCCGACATCTTAAAGAACGCCGCGTTCTTGATGTCCGCGAGCTTGAGCGCGTAGAAGGCGTGGTCAAGCGTCTTCCTCAGCGTGTGCGGCCCGATGTGGCCCGGGAACGGCCCGCGCAGGTTGCGCGCCAGGCGCACGCGCGTCGAGAGCACAACCTCGTGCCGGGGCCCCGCCGCCTCGGCCCACGCGATCTTGAAGCGCAGCATGTTGTGCAGCTGCATCAGCGCCTTGCCGGCGTCTTGCCGCGATGCCGATAGGCCCCGGCATGCACGCGCGGCAGGAGGTCCTTGACCTGGGTCAGGAAGTGCTCGTAGCAGTTCGGGCAGCCGAAGCGGCCCGTACTTCGGAACGTCGCAAATGAGATTCGGCAGGTGGGACAGCGCGATTGATGCGCGCGCAATGCGGTGAGCGCTTCGATCATCGCGTCGAGCGCGCCCGCGGGCTTGCTGTGCGACGCGCAGACCGAGCAGAGCGCCGCCTTCATGATGTGGTTCTCCACCACCGACTGGATTAAAGTCGTCGCTTCACGCGCAGCGCAGTTCTGGCATACCATCGGTTTAATTATAAGATACTCCTCATGGACGCCGCACTCTCCGTCGTCTCGCGCTTCATAGATACCGACCCTCAGCAGGCCGCGCTTGCACTTGAGGCCCTGTCTTCCGAGGATGCAGCCACCGTCGTGCGCGGCCTGCCGTCAGAGACGGCCGCGCGCCTGCTCGCGCGAGTGCACCCGCAGTCGGAGGCCGCGATCTATGAGCACCTGGTCCCGGAGCCTGCGGCTACCTTGCTTGGCCTGGCCGAAGCCGATGATGCGGCCGACGCTTTCCGCGCGTTGACCGATGAGTCGCGTCGCATCTTGCTCGCCTCTCTCACACCGGAACGCCGTCGCGAGCTCGAGGAACGCCTCTCCTATCCCGACCACAGCGCGGGCCAGATCATGCGCACCGACGTCGTCGCCTTCTCCAAGGACGCGCACGTGCGCGACGTGGTCGCGCGCCTGAAGACGATCACGGCCACCAAGCACCCGCAGAGTTACGCGTACGTCGTCGACGAGCATCGCCGCCTTCTCGGCGTGCTCAACATGCGTGACCTGCTGCTCGCCGAGGACGACGCGCGCGTCGAGGCCATCATGCGCGTGGACGTGGTCTCCGTGCCCGCGCATCTCGACTGCGAGGAGATGATCTCCGAGCAGAAGGTGAAGGGCTACCTCTCGATTCCCGTCGTCGACGCGCTGGGTCGCCTGCTCGGTGCCGTGCGCACCTCGGACCTCCTTGAGTCCTCTCAGGAAGAAGCGACCGAGGATTTGCAGCGTCTGTTCGGCACGAGCGCCGATGAGCGCGCGTTCTCCCCGATGATCTTCAAGGTGCGTCAGCGGCTTCCCTGGCTCACCGTCAACCTCGCCACCGCCTTCCTGGCCTCGGCCGTCGTCGCGCGGTTCCAGGACCTGATCGGCAAGATCGCGGTCCTGGCCGTGTTCCTGCCCATCGTCGCCGGCCAGGGCGGCAACGCCGG
>JBBTJN010000145.1:2742-37282 GCA_038059415.1 Elusimicrobiota bacterium
TCGCGGTCCTGGCCGTGTTCCTGCCCATCGTCGCCGGCCAGGGCGGCAACGCCGGAGTGCAGACGCTGTCCGTTGTGCTTAGAGGACTTGTCATTGGAGAAGTGCGCCTGCGCGATGCGATGCGCCTCACCGTCCTCGAGATCGCCGTCGGCTTCGCCAACGGCCTGGTGATCGGCGTCTTCACCGCGCTCGGCGCTTGGTTCTGGAACGGCAACCCGTGGATGGGCCTCGTCCTCGGCCTCGCGATGGTCGTCAACATGATCGGCGCCGGCCTCGCGGGCGCGGTCATCCCGCTCAGCATGAAGCGCCTCGGCTTCGACCCCGCGCAGTCCTCGGGCATCTTCTTGACGACCATCACCGACGTCGTCGGCTTCCTCTCCTTCCTTGGCTTCGCCACCCTCTTCCAGGCGCATCTCCTTCCCAAGTGATCCTTCCCGGCCTGAGCCGCCCCGTCGGCACCATCTGGTGCATCGGCCGCAACTACGCCGAGCACGCCAAGGAGCTCGGCAACGAAGTCCCGTCCGAGCCTATCGTCTTCCTTAAGCCGACCTCCTCCCTGCTCCTCGACGGAGGCATCCTGCGCCTTCCTCGCGACAGCCGGCGAGTGGAGCACGAGGTGGAGCTAGTCGTCGCCGTGGGCCAGAGCCTGATGATGGCCGTCGGCATCGATTTCACCGCGCGCGACCTCCAGGAAGCGGACAAGAAGAAGGGCCTGCCCTGGACATCGGCGAAGGGCCGCCCCGGCTTCGCCGCGGTCGGCAATTTCATCCCGCTGAACTTGCCATCGGAGCTAGAGCTGTCCGTTGATGGAGCCGTCCGCCAGCGCGGCGCCACGCTAGACATGATCTTCTCCGTCGAAAAGCTCATCGAGCATCTTGACCAGACCTACGGCCTCAGCGAGGGTGACCTGATTTTCACGGGAACGCCGGCCGGCGCGGCGCCCGTCGCCGCTGGGGCGCGCGTCGAGGCGACGGTTAACGGGGGAGAGAGCCGTCTTCACCTGAGCGTCGCCGCTCAAGGACTCAGGGCACGATGATGCGGCCAGCGGCCGCTCCGTGGGTCGTCAGGTCAGTTGGATGCCGACCGGGCAATGGTCGGAGCCCAGCGTCTGTGGCTCGATGAACGCGTTCTTGAGGCGCGGGCGCAGGTTCTTCGTGATAAAGAAGTAGTCGATGCGCCAGCCGACGTTGCGGTCGCGAGCGCGGGACTGCTGGTCCCACCAGGAGTAATGCTCGGGGCCCGTCTCGAACTCGCGGAAGGTGTCGAGGAAGCCGTCGGCGAGCAGACGGTCCAGCCATTCGCATTCCTGGGGCAGGAAGCCGGAAATTTTTCTGTTTTCCTTGGGGCGCGCAAGGTCGATGTCCTTGTGGGCGGTGTTCACGTCGCCGCAGATCACGATCTTGTCGTCGCCGCGCCTGCGATAGAAAGGGATGATGTCCGTCAGGAACGTCTCATAAAAGGCCATCTTGAACTTCAGACGCTCCTCGCCGGACTTGCCGTTTGGAAAATAGATATTGAAGAGCGTGATGTCGCCGTGCTTCGTGGCGAGGACGCGGCCCTCGTTGTCGAAGGCCGGGATGCCGAAGCCTCGCTCGATTTTTGACGGCGCTTCCTTTGAGAAAGTTGCGACTCCGGAGTAGCCCTTCTTCTCGCCCCAGTTAAACTCGCCGTGATACCCATGAGGGTTCAGCGCCTCGGGCGTGAGTTGGTCGGGCCGAGCCTTTGTTTCCTGGAGGCAGACCACGTCCGATTTTTCAGCCTTGAACCAGTCGCCGAAGCCCTTCTTCCAGACGGCGCGTATGCCGTTGACGTTCCAGGATACGAGCTTCATCGCGCGGCCGGACTTACTTCGCCTTGACGGCTTCGTACACCGGCGTGCCGGAGGAGTTGGCGTAGTCGCGGAAGTGCTTGATGAGGGTCTTGGTCGTCGGACCGCACACGCCCTTGCCGATGACGCGGCCGTCGATCTTGACTGCGGCGATGACCTCGGCGCCGGTGCCGGTCAGGAACACTTCGTCGGCGCCGTACAGATCGTAGCGCGGGAAGTTGCGTTCGACGACCTTGGTGTCGAGGTGCTTCTCGCACAATTCCATGACGACGTTGCGCGTCACGCCGACGAGGATGCCGGCGGAGGTCGGAGGCGTGAAGATCTTGCCCTTCTTGATGTAGAACAGGTTGTCGCCTGAGCACTCGGAGACGTGGCCCGCGGAGTTGAGCAGGATCGCTTCCTGGGCGCCGGCGGCGGTCGCCTCGGCGCGAGCGAGGATGTTCGCGAGATAGTTCAGTGATTTCACTCCGGGCGTCACCTGGTCGAGGCCCTTCTGACGGATCGTCGAGGTGATGATCGTGAGGCCCTTCTCGTAGAACTCCTCGGGGTAAAGTTCGATGCGGTCGGCGATGATGATGATCGTGGGGCCGTCCTTGCACTTGCGCATGTCGAGGCCGAGGTCGCCGACGCCGCGCGTGACGACGAGACGGACGTAGGCGTCCTTGAGAGCGTTGAGGCGGACGGTCTCGATGACCGCCTTTTCGATCTCCTTGATCGGCATCGGGAGCTTCAGCAGGATCGCGTTCGCCGACTCATCGAGGCGCTCGAGATGGTCGCCGAGACGGAAGACGCGGCCGTTGTAGACGCGGAGGCCTTCGAAGATTCCGTCGCCGTAGAGAAGACCGTGGTCGAAAACCGAGATCCTCGCGTCGTCCTTGTCGTAGAACTTGCCGTCGATGTAAATCTTCATTAATTGCTCCCGGCGCTTCGCCGCGCCCGACGTGGAAAGGATATCAAATCATCCTAGCGGCGGCCTTCATTTATGCGAGGCGGCCGTCGGTCATGCGCAGGATTCGATCGGCGGTCTTCGCGGCGGGTTCGTCATGAGTGACGAGGACGACCGCCGCGCCCTGCTCGCGCGCGACGCGGCGGAAGTCCGCGAACACGCGGTCGCCGTTGGCGTGGTCGAGGTTGCCGGTAGGCTCGTCGGCCAGGATCACCGACGGCCCGTTGACTAAGGCGCGGGCGACGGCCGCGCGTTGGCGCTCGCCGCCCGAGGTCTGCGAGGGGAAGCGGTCGCGCAGGGCGCCGATGCCGAGCGATTCGAGCAAGGCGGTCGCGCGGACTGTCATGCTGGCGAGGGGTTCGTCGCATAGGCCGTTGACCATGGCGAGCCGTGCGGGCATGAGAGTATTTTCGAGGATCGTAAATTCCGGAAGCAACGAGTCGAATTGAAAGACGAAGCCGATGTGCGCGCAGCGCATTTGCGCGCGCTCCTGCTCGCGGAGGTCGGCTACGCGCAAACCACGCAGGGTCAGTTCGCCGGAGTCGGGGCGGTCCATGAGTCCGAGCAGGTTCAGCAAGGTGGACTTGCCCGAGCCGCTGGGCCCGAGGATCGCGATGAACTCGCCGGAGGCGACCACGAAATCTATCCCTCGGAGCACTGAAACGGCCGAAGGCCCGTGCCCGTAGGCCTTGCTGACGCCTTTGACGATGATCGCGGGCTCAGCCATAGTGAATGGCTTCCACGGGGTCGGCCTTCGCGGCGCGCGAGGCGGGATAAAGCGTGGCAAGCAGGGAGAGCAGGAGGCCCATGCCGGTCACGGCGACAACGTCGCCGGGGCGTACATCCACCGGGACTCGCGAGAGATAATAGATGTCGGCGGGAAGCTCGACGATCCGGAAGTTGCCGATCACCCAGCACAGGCACATGCCTAGGCCGAGGCCCATCAATACGCCGGAGCCGCCGATCAGGAAGCCCTCGACGAGGAAGATGCGGCGGATGAGGCCGGGGCCCGCACCCATCGCCTTGAGCAGGCCGATGTCGCGCGTCTTCTCCACCGAGCGGAGGATGAGCGTGGAGGCGATGCCCAGCGAGGCGACGAGCGTAATCAGGGTTAGAATGATGAACATCACCGTCTTTTCGAGCTTCAGCGCTGCGAACAAGGTCTGGTTCATCTGCGCGTAGGTGCGTACGCGCTTGGAGAAGCCGAGGACGCCGCGCAGGCGCCGGGCGGCGGCGTCGACATGGCGGAGGTCCCTAAGCTTCACTCCGACGCCGGTGGCCCCGGCGTCCACGCCGAGGAACTTCGCGGCGGCCTCAAGGCCGGTCCAGGCCGACGCGCTGTCGTACTCGTAATAGCCGGTTTTCAACGTGCCCGCGACGCGAAACTTCTGCATTTTGGGCAGCAGCCCAAGTGGGGTTGCAACGCTCTTTGGGGAAACCAGCACGACCTCGTCGCCGACCTCGGAGCCAAGGTGGTCGGCAAGCTCGACGCCGAGCACGATGCCGGGGATGCGGCCTTCGCCGATCTTTTCCCAAGAACCGGAGGTGAGCTTGGCGGCGAGATCGTTGACGGTGAACTCGCGCTTCGCGTCGACGCCCTTGACGACGACGCCCATCGATCGGTCGCGGACGGTGAGGATCGCCTGGCCGAGCGCGAACGGAGCGGAGGCCTCGTGATTGGGATCGGCCCGGACCAATGCCAAGGTTTCCTCGACATCCTTTGGTGAGCGCGCGCCGATGATCGTGATGTGGGCTTGGGCGCCGATGATTTTCTTCTGGATGTCGGTCTGGAAGCCATTCATCACCGACATCGTGGTGAGCAGGGCGGCGACGCCGACGCTCACGCCCGCCACGCCGATCAAGGTCGTGACAACGGCGAACAGGCCTTTGCGCTTGGCCTTTAAGTACCGTAGCGAGATGAAGAGCTCAAGATTCACGCGGGTTTTTCGTGCTTGAGCGTGGGGAACAGAATCACGTCGCGAATTGAGTCCCGACCGGTGAGCAGCATGGTGATGCGCTCGATGCCTACGCCGATGCCGCCCATGGGCGGCATGCCGGCCTCCATCGCCTGGATGAAGTCCTCGTCGAGCAAGTCGGCCTCGGCGTCGCCTGCGGCCTTCTGCTTCATCTGCTCGGCGAGGCGGTCGCGCTGGTCCTGCGGATCGTTGAGCTCGGAATACGCGTTCGACAGTTCGATGCCGGCGGCGAAGCACTCGAAGCGTTCGACAAGCGACTCGGTGCCCGGCTTGAGCTTGGCCAGCGGGGTGATCGCCGTCGGATGGTCGAACAGGAAGGTCGGCTGCTCGAGCAGGTCCGCGATCTTTGACTCGATGATGCGGTCGAAGAGCTTGGCGCTCGGGGTCTTCTCGCCCGCATGAATTCCAAGCGTCTCAGCAAGCTTCAAGAGGCCGGGGCGGTTGAAGCCCTTACCCTCGAGCACGTTCTCCATCGGCTCGCCGCAGCGGTCCTTCCATATCTCGGGTAAATATAAGCGCCGGAACGGCGCCCTTAGGGAAATCCTTTTGCCCAGCCAATCAATCTCGCTCACGCCGCAGGCGACGGCGCATTCGGTCAGCAAGGTCTCGAAGAGCGACGCCATCCTTTCATAATCCGAGTAAGCCTCGTACGCTTCAAGCATGGTGAACTCGGGATTGTGTCGGGTGTCAAGGCCTTCATTGCGGAACACGCGGCCGATCTCATAGACGCGGTCAAGGCCGCCGATGACCAGCTTCTTGAGATATAGTTCGGTGGCGATGCGCAGGACCATGTCCTGGTTGAGCGCGTTGTGGTGCGTGTGGAAGGGGCGGGCGGAGGCGCCGCCGGCCTGGCCGAGCAGGACGGGCGTTTCCACTTCGATGTAGCCGCGTGAATCAAGGACCCGACGGATCGTCGAGATGATTTTCGCGCGCTTGATGAAGGTCTCCCGAGATTCCGGCGTCGACACGAGGTCCAAATGGCGCTGTCGATAGCGAAGTTCCGTGCTGGTGATCCCGTGCCACTTCTCGGGCATCGGCCGGATAGCTTTGGCGAGCATGGTTGCGTGCTCGACGGCGACCGTGGGCTCTCCCGTCTTGGTGATGAAGATCGTGCCCGAGACGGCCAGAAAATCGCCGACGGCGAGATCCCTCTTGATCAAGGCGAAGACGTCTTCCGGCAAGGCGTCCTTCTTGAAGTACACCTGCGCGGTGCCCGACAGGTCGGCCAGGCGTCCGAAGCTGGACTTGCCCATGTCGCGCAGCTCGGTGAGGCGGCCCGCGATCGCCACTTTCTCCGTCGTGTGCTGCAGAGGCTCGGTCAAAGTCCCTCCAAGCGTTTTCACGGACGAGCAATCGTTCTTGCGCACGGTCCGAGACGGGAACGGATCAATGCCGCGAGCGCGCATGTCCGCGATCTTGGCCTTCTTGAGGGCCATCAGTTCTTCGAGGCCGCGCCCCCCATCAACGCCGGTTGCTGGTGCGGCGGGTTTGTCAGACATTCTTCTTTTCTCCGCGAGTAGCAAGGATGCCGGCAATCAGATCGCGGAGCATTTTTGGGTCGAAAGGCTTTTGCACGTAGGCCGCCACGTTCGGCGCCAACTCAAAGAGGTCGCGCATCTTCTGGCCCTTTGCGGTCAGCACGAGGATCGGGATGTCCTTGCCGCGCGGCTCCGCCTGTAGGCGCATGTTGAGCTGGTAGCCATCCATCACCGGCATCATTATATCGAGGATGATGAGGTCGGGCAGGGTGATCTCCATCTTGATCGGCTCGAGGCCGAGGCGTTCGAGGGCGATCTGGCCGTTGCCGGCCTCGGTGACCGTGTAGCCTTCCTTCTCGAGAGCGAAGCGCAGCAGGGTGACGATATCGGGTTCATCGTCGACGACCATGATGGTGGGCATCAGTGCTTCTTCAGCAGGCTTGCGACCGCCTCGCGCAGCACTTTGGGGTCGAAAGGCTTCTCCACATACGTGGTCACGCCGATCGCTGGGTCGAAGTGGGCCTTAATATCGCCCCTGGCGGACAGCACGATGACCGGAACGGTTTTCGTGCGCTCGTCCTCCATCAGGCGCGCGCGCACCGCGCAGCCGTCCATGACGGGCATCATCATGTCGAGGATCACCAGATCCGGGATGATGGCGGTCTCGTTGCGCGGCTCGACGCCGAGCTTGGCGAGCGCCTCGGCCCCGTTGTATACGGCGGTGATCATGTTCCCGTCCTTTTCAAGCATGAATTTGATGAGGGTGACGACGTCACGCTCATCGTCGACAATCAGTATCCGCGCCATTGCCAGATTCTATTAAATATACCGTCTCCTTTTAAACCGGTCCTATCAGTAGCCGGTGAAAAACGGTGCGGCATCCTTGGGGCCCGCGGGGTAGCGCTCCTTGCGGAAACGACCGGCGAGCGCGGCGGGCGTCTTATCTTTGATCCGCGCGTACAACTCGTCCGCCGTGCCGGTCTTCCCTTGGAAATCGAGCAGGTTCGCGCGGCGTAGGAGTACCCAATCCGTCATGCCGCGCGGATGGGGAAGACGGTCGAGCAGGGCGAGCCAGCCCGTGGTTTCGGCGGCGCGGCCCTGCAGCAGGCGGCTTTCGGCCGCGCGATACAGAGCCCAGGCGCGCGCGGGCGTGCGCACCGTCGGGTGCAAGGTCGCAAACCAGTCGCCGTCGGGGTCGGCGAGCGCGACCGCCGCTTCGAAGTCTCCGCGCCGCTCGGCGACGTAGGCGCGGCGCAGGCGGTAGATCGGATTATGCGGGTAGCGCGAGGACAGTTCGGCGAGCAGCTTCTCGGCCCCGACCCAATCGGCCTCGTCGTCCTTCGAAAGTATGATCGCGAGCACCGATCGCGCCTCCATGCGCGCGGTTCCCGTCGTTTCGGCGACGCTCCATAGCTCGCTCAGACCGAGCTTGCGGTCGGCGTCCTCGCCGACAAGCAGGTGCGCAAGCGGTTTGGCGCCGGCGGGCATGCGTGCGGCGAAGTAGTGGTACATGCCCATTCCGAGCCGCGCGTCGGACAGTGTCGGGTCGAGGGCGAGCGCCTTCTTGAGATGCTTGATCGCCGCGAAGCCGTTGGGAAGCGCGCGAAAAAAATTCTTCTGCGCCATGTGCGCGCGCGCGCGGAAGCCGAGCGCGGCCCCCATGTAGTAGTGGGCCTCGGCGGGGTTCGAGGCCATGAGATCCTTTGCCGATTTCTCGGCGGTCGCGCTGTCCGTTTCGAAGGCGCGGAAGGTGTCGTTCGAATGCATGCCTTCGGCGGTCCAGCGCTGGTACGACGAGACGCTGCGATAGAAGGCCCCGGCGGGGTGCCGGGGGTGGCGCGAGGCCAGAGCGTTGGCGGCGGCCCGGGCCTTGTCGAAATCCATGTCGTAGAACAGGTCCTCGATCTCCGTCAGCTCACGCTCCATCTTGAGAGGGGCGGCCGCCGCCGGGACGGCGAGCGCGAGGACGACGAGGAAGGAGAACATGGTCAAAGATATATAATCCTCCCATGGCAAACAAAGAGGCGGTTATTTTGATCGGTCATGGCGGTACGCCCACCGATATCCCCAAGCCCATGGTCGGCGAACTCAAGCGTCTGGAGGGCGAGCGCCAGGTCCGCCGCGAATCGACGAGGAGTCTTCGCGAGGCCGAGCTCGACAAGCTCGTGCGCGAGTGGCCCCGCACGCCCGACAACGACGCTTACAAATGCGGGGTCGATTCGATCGCGGCGGCGCTGGCGCCCAAGCTCGGCGGCCGCAAGCTCGTCGTCGCCTATAACGAGTTCTGTGCACCCTCCGTCGAGGACGCGATCGAGGGTCTCGTCAAGGAAGGATGCACGCGCATCAGTCTGGTCTCGACGATGTTCACCCGGGGCGGCATCCACGCTGAGTGCGAAATCCCCGGCATCGTAGTCGAGGCGACGAAGAAATACGCGGGTGTCGTTGTCGAGTACGCGTGGCCCTTCGACCCGGACTTTGTCGCCGACTTCCTCGCGGCCCAGCTCGGCCGCGCTCTTCCTTCACGGACCTATATGCGCTAGAATCACCCCATGGCTATTGAACGCACGCTCATCCTCATCAAGCCGGACGGCGCTTTCCGCAAGCTGACCGGACTCACCATCGACCGTCTCGACGCCACCGGCCTCGAGATGGTCGGGGCGAAAATGATTTGCATCACTGAGAAGCTGGCGCGCGAGCACTACGCGGCGCTCTCCGATAAACCCTTCTTCGAGGGCCTTATCAAGTACATCCGCGGCGAGTTCCACGGCATCAAGGACCACCGCATCCTCGCCCTCGTGTACCGCGGCGAAAATGCGATCACGGTCGTGCGCGCCGTCGCGGGCGCCACCAACCCCGAGCAGGCCGCTCCGGGCACGATCCGCGGCTCGTTCGGCCGCATCACGACCACGCAGCAGTTCGAGAACGTGATCCACGCCTCCTCGGATCCGACGGACGCGGCGCGCGAGGTCGCGCTGTGGTTCAAGAAAGATGAGATCATCCCTTAAAAGGGCCATGAAGTCCGGGGTTCTTCTTGTCGCTGCGCTGGCTCTCGGGGTCGCGGCGGCGCCGGCGCCCAAGGCTTCCGTGAAGGCTGCGAGACCGTTTTTTCCCGGCGAGCCCGTTGAACTGAAGACCGTCGACGGCTGGGTGCTCAAGGCGATGTTCGCGCCGTCGGCGCCGGGCAAGATGACCTTGCTTCTGCTCCATGGCACCGGGCAGCGCAAGGAAGACTGGAAGCGCCTGGCGTTTGCGCTCACGCGGGCAGGCTATGGCGTGATGGCCGTGGACCTTCGAGGGCACGGCGAAAGCCGCGTCAGCCCTTCCGGTGAAGAGATGACCTGGAAGAAGCTGCGCGCCACGCCGGCCGCCAACGACTTCACGGACATGTCGCGCGACGCCGAGGCCGCCGTCGCCTGGCTCACGGGACAGGGAGTGCCTGAAGACTCGATTGGCCTCATCGGTTCGGAGGTCGGCGGCAGCATCGCGATCCGCTTCGCGGCGACGCATCAGAAGGTGCCGCTCGTCGTGATGCTCTCTCCGGGCATGCGCTGGCAGGAGGTGCTCACGCCGAACGCGCTGCGCGCGCTCAAGCGTCAGATCCCGACGCCCGTGCTGATGGTCTACTCCGAGGCGGACAAGCGCTCGTCGAAAGAGGGGCCGATCCTGCACTCCATCGCGAAGCTCGCCGTCGGCGGGAACCACGCGACCTTGATCGTAGTCCCGCAGGAGCGCGGCACGCGCATGTTCAAGGCCCAGCGCTCGTTGGTCGACCAGGTCATCGACTGGCTCGGCAACCCGATCGCGCCGGACGTCCCGGCTGTCTCGACCGAGCCGCTGATGGGCGGGACTACAACGGACGACAGCGACGATTAGGGTGGCCATTCTCTCCGCTCGAGCTTATGCGCGCCTACCCACGGAGCAGGCCAATCCGCGCACGCGGAACATCGATGTAAAGTCCTCTTCCCAAATCGTGCGCCTCATCATCAACGAGGACCGCCTCGTCCCTCTCGCCATCGCGCGCGTGACGCGTGAGTTGGCTCAGGGCGTGGACGCGCTCGCCAAGACCCTCGCCTCCGGCGGGTCGGTGCTCCTGCTCGGCGCCGGCACGAGCGGCCGCCTCGCCGTGTTTGAGGCGGCCGAATGTCCTCCTACCTTCAATGCGACGCCGCGCCAGATCCGCGCGGTGATCGCCGGCGGCAAGCGCTCGGTGTTCCACGCCAAGGAAGGCGCCGAGGATGAACCCAGTCTCGGCAGAAAGGCCGCCGAGTCCGTTCGATATGGCGACTGCGTGGTCGGCGTCGCCGCGAGTGGCGTGACGCCGTTTGTCCATGCGGCCTTGGCCGAGGCGAAGGGGCGGGGGGCGGCGACGATTCTAGTCACGTCGAATGGCCGGCCGCAGGGGCGTCACGCCGACATCGTGATCGCACCTCTCGTCGGACCCGAGGTCGTGACCGGCTCGACGCGCATGAAGGCCGGCACGGCCGCCAAGCTCGTCCTCAACGCGCTCACCACGGGTGCCATGATTAAGATCGGCAAGGTGTACGATCACTGGATGGTGGACCTCAAGCCGACTTCGCGCAAGCTGCGCCTTCGCGGCGAGCGCATCGTCGCCGACCTCGGACGAGTGCCTCCTGCCCGCGCGCGTGCGCTGCTGCGCGCCGCGGACGGCAGCGTGAAGACCGCCGTCGTGATGGCGCGCAAGCGGTTGTCGGCCGCACCGGCGCGGGAATGCCTCGCGCGCTCGGGCGGAGCCTTGCGCCGCGCCCTCGGAGAATTCTGATGAAAGGCCGCATTCAGATCGAGACCATCTCGAGCATCGTGCTCAAGGACAATCCGCTCGGCGACCCGCGCCGCCGCGAGCTTCCCGTTTACCTGCCGCCCTCCTATGGGACCGCGCGTGGCCGCCGCTATCCCGTTTTATATTATCTTCCCGGTTTCACCGGCACCTCCCGCGGCGCGATCAACCACAGCCCGTGGAAGGAAAACATCGCCGAGCGCTTCGACCGACTGATCGTCGAGGGCAAGGCCCACGAGGCGCTCCTCGTCATCGTGGACGGCTTCACGGCCTACGGCGGCTCGCAGTACCTGAACTCGACGGCGACCGGCCGCTACGCGGACTTTGTCGTATATGAGGTCGTCGGCTACATTGATGACAAGCACGCCACGGTGCGCCACCCCGAGGGGCGCGCGGTCTTCGGGAAATCTTCCGGCGGATTCGGCGCGCTGACCTTGGCGATGCGCCACGCGGAGGTGTTCGGTCACTGCGCCAGTCACTCGGGGGACATGGGCTTCGAGGCCGGGTACGGGACTGACATGTATAAGTTCGTGACCGCCCTCGGCCGCTACGGCGGATCGCCGAAACGCTTCGTCGAGGAGTTCCTCAAGTCGCGCACGAAGGACGGTTTCGACCACGGGGCGATAAGCTTGATCGCGATGTCCGCGTGCTATTCTCCCAACGAAAAATCCGCGATGGGCTTCGACCTGCCCTGCGACCCGCACACGGGCGAGCTCATCCCCGCGGTGTGGAAGCGCTGGCAGACGCACGACCCTATTCATGCCGTCGCCAAACATGCGGGCGCATTGCGCCGGCTCAAGACATTGTGGTTCGACGCGGGCACGAAGGACGAATTCAACCTCCATCTCGGCGCACGCCGCCTTTCCAACGCGCTGAAGGCGTTGAGAATCCACCACACGCACGAGGAACACGCTTTCGGCCACTTCGACATGAACGAGCGCCTCGACAAGTCTCTGCCGCTGCTCGCCTCGCGCTGCCGCCGCATCGGCTGAGCCCCGCTCAGAAGGCTGCCGTTTTTTTCTTCTCCAGTTGCTATAATGACGGCGGTCACTTGAAATAACGAGCTCCCGACCTCTCATGAAATTTTCCAAGATAACTTACGACCTGTTTGAGATCGCGAAGGCTCGGATTGAGGACCCCGAGAAGCTCCTCTGGGAGACTTTGAGTGAAGCACGACTTTCGGCCGAGGCAGGCCTCGGGATGATCGTCTCCGTGTTCTAAGTCCATGGCGTCCATCACAAAGGAGTGGACGGGGACAGAATACTTCCCCATCAAGGACTTCCACCACGTGGAGTTCCTGGTCGGCAACGCAAAGCAAGCGGCCTATTATTATAGGGCGGCGCTTGGTTTCGAATGCCTCGCCTACCGCGGTCCCGAGACCGGAGATCGTGAGAAAGTTTCTTATGTCCTCAAGCAGGGGAGGGTCCGGTTCGTTCTCACGACGCCGCTGAGCTCTCGCCATCCCTACGCCGACTGGCTCAAGAAGCACGGCGACGGCGTCCATGATGTCGCCTTCACCGTCGAAGGGGCCGCCGAAGCTCACATCTCCTGCCTGCGCCGCGGCGCCGAAACGGCGCGCGCTTTCAAGAAGACTCAAGACCAGCATGGCGCCGTGGAGAGCGCCGCGCTCAAAACCTACGGCGACACGATCCACTCTCTCGTTGACGACCGCGGCTATCGAGGCCCTTGGGCCCCCGGCTTTGTCCCGCTGGAACTGCCCGGAACCCCGGGCTCCGCCGCGGGCATCGAGTACGTCGATCATGTCGTGGGCAACGTGCCCGAAGGCGCCATGAGCCGATGGAAGGAATATTACGAGAGGGTCTTCGGGTTCACAAACTTCGTCGTCTTCGATGAACACGATATCTCCACGAAGTACTCGGCGCTCAAGAGCCGCGTCATGCGCTCGAAAAACTGGCGCGTCAAGCTCCCGATCAACGAGCCGGCCGCGGGGCTGCGAAAATCCCAGATCGATGAATTTCTCGGGTACTTCGAGGGTGCCGGCGTCCAGCATGTGGCGCTCGGCACGGGCGACATCCTGACGACGATATCGAATCTTCGCGCCAACGGGCTCGAGTTTCTGTCGATTCCAAATGCTTATTATGAAATGCTGCCTGCCCGTTCCGGGAGCATCACGGAATCTTTAGCGGAGATTAAGAGGCTGAACATCCTAGTCGACCGCGATGAGGAAGGCTACCTGCTCCAGCTCTTCACCAAGCCCGTCCAGGACCGGCCGACGTTCTTCTTCGAATTCATTCAGCGCAAGGGCTCCCGAGGCTTCGGGCAGAACAACTTCCAGGCGCTCTTCGAGTCGATCGAGCTCGAGCAGGAGCGCCGCGGCAACCTTACGGCCCAAGACGAAACATGCCCTTCTACTTAAAACAGGGCTCCATTCCCACGAAGCGTCATACCCGCTTCAAAAAGAAAGACGGGACCTTGCACGCCGAGGAGGTCATCGGCCGACACGGATTTTCGAGCCACTCGAGCATTCTCTACCACCTGCGCATGCCGACGCGCGTTAAATCCATCGGAGCTTTCACTGCCGGCCGCCCGCAAGCGGCGGCGGACGTCCAGCGCCCCCGGCATCTGCGCACGCGCGCCGTCGTCTCCTCCGGAGACCTGCTCGCCTCGCGCCGTCCCCTGCTGTTCAACGACGACGTCCGCATCTCCAAATGCCATCCGGACGCCAGGATGGACTTCTTCCTGCGCAATGGGCACTTCGATGAGCTCTACTTCGTTCAGGAAGGCGGCGGCGTCCTCGAATCTCAGTTCGGGACAATCCCCTTCGCCAAAAATGACTACGTCCTCATCCCGCGCGGCACGATTTGGCGGATGAGCTTCGACGATGGGAAGGCGCGTTTTCTTCTTATCGAGTCGACAGGGCAGATCTCGACCCCCGAGCGCTACCGCAGCCGGCACGGGCAGCTTCTTGAGCATTCACCGTTCTGTGAACGGGACATCCGCTCACCCCAACTCGGCGCGCCGCGCGACGAGAGCGGGGACTTCCTCGTCCGCACGGTCCTGGCCGACGGCATCCAGGACCTCATCTATGACGCCCACCCCTTCGACGTCGTCGGATGGGACGGCTATTTTTTCCCTTGGGTCCTGAGCGCCGATGATTTTGAGCCGATCGTCGGCAGCATCCACCAGCCCCCGCCCGTGCACCAAACCTTCGAGACTCCCGGCTTCGTCGTTTGCTCCTTCGTCTCGCGCCCATTCGACTTCCACCCCGACGCCATCCCCGCGCCTTATCCTCATTCCAACGTCGACTCCGATGAGGTGCTGTTTTACGCGATGGGCGAGTTCATGAGTCGCAAGGGGATCGAGGCCGAGTCCCTGACGCTGCATCCGATGGGCCTCGCGCATGGGCCCCATCCCGGCCGCTACGAGGAATCCGTCGGCAAGAAGCACACCAGCGAGCTGGCCGTCATGATCGACACCTTCAAGCCGCTTAAAATCTCGGAGACGGCCCTGGTGGTCGATGACGCGCAGTATCCGTTGAGCTGGCTCTAAGTCCGACACCTTAGGATATAAACCGTTTGGAGTTTGAAAATCGCGAGCGACAAGGTCGTCTACTCGAGCGATCCAGACTGGGGCAAGCCCGGCACGCCGCGCCAACCCGAGCCTGTGAGACTTGCGTTTCAACGCGGCGCAAAGGGCTCCGGCGTCACACGCCTGGAGCGGCTGGTGATGCACCCGACGCACAAGGACGCGATGCTTGTGAAGCTTAAGAAGGCGCTCGGCTGCGGCGGGACGCTCAGGGATGGAAACTTTGAATTCCAGGGCGACCATCGCGACAGGCTCGAGACAATCCTGCTCGCCGACGGGTACAAGGTCAAGCGGATTGGATAGGACCGAAGCATGACTCGCCGCGTTCGCGCTCTCCGGGCCCTGCTCACCCGGTGAAGAGGGCGTTTGCTAAAATAGGAGGCCCACATTCAGGAGGCTTCCCCATGTCCACGACTCCCAAGTCCCGCAATAACCCCGCCCAACTGCGCGGGGACGAGGGAATGTGGACGTTCGACAATCTTCCGATCGGCCTCCTTAAGCAACGCTATGATTTCACCCCGCGGCAGGACTGGATTGACCATCTTCGCCTCGCCTCCGTGCGCTTCAACGACGGCGGCTCCGGAGCCTTCGTCTCCAAGCATGGCCTCGTCCTGACGAACCACCATGTCGCGCTTGGCCAGCTTCAGAAGATGTCCACGCCGAAGAAGGATTACGTTAAGGAGGGTTTCTTCGCGAAGAGGCTCAAGGACGAAATCGCCTGCCCCGATCTCGAGGTCAACGTTCTCGTCTCGATGGAGAACGTCACCGGGCAGGTTCTCGGGGCCGTGCAACGGAAGTCCTCCGACAAGGAGCAGAACGAGCAGCGTAAGGCTCAGATCTCGCGGATCACGAAAGATTCCACGGATCGGACCGGCCTGCGCTGCGACGTCGTCGAGCTGTATCAGGGCGGCGAGTACTGGCTGTACCGCTACAGGAAATACACCGACATGCGTCTCGTCATGGCGCCCGAGATGCAGGCCGCGTTCTACGGCGGCGACCCCGACAACTTCACTTACCCGCGCTTCGCGCTCGATTTCGCGTTCTTCCGCGTCTATGAGAAGAGCAAGCCCGTGCAGATCGAGCACTTCCTGACATGGTCCGTCGATGGCGCCGCCGACGGCGAGCTCGTGTTCGTGACCGGCCATCCGGGCCGCACCGACCGCCTCAATACCGTCGCCCAGCTCGAGCACTCTCGCGACTTCGGCTTACCGCTGTATCTGACGGCCGCCGCGAAGAAGCGCGCTGACTGCTACGCTTATTCCAAGCTCGGCGTCGAGCAGGAGCGCCGCTCGAAGGACCGCGTCTTCGGCATCGAGAACTCGATCAAGGCCGTCACTGGTGAGTACGAGGGCCTCCTCGATTCCGCGCTCTTCCAATCCCTGAAGACCGCGGAGGACGCGCTGCGCAAGTCCGTCGCCGAGTCCTCGGACGCGGCGACGAAGGACGCGACGGACTCATGGGACAAGATCGCCGCCGTGACGAAAAAGTCAGACGACCGCCGCCTACAGACGGCCTATCGCAGTTATAGCGCGACGAAGATCGCGGGACTGGCCAACAGCATCGTCCGCTACGTCGTCGAGGTCGCCAAGCCCAACGACAAGCGCTGGGAGGAGTACCGCGACTCGAGCCTCGAGTCTTTGCAGTTCCTCCTGTTCTCCCCGGCGCCGATGTACCCCGACATGGAGGAGTTCTTCCTCGCGCGCGCGCTTGAGGACGCGGTCAAGGAGCTCGGCAAAGACGATGAGTTCGTGCGCGCCGCCCTCGACGGCCAGGAGCCGGCGACGGTCGCGCGCGGCCTGATCACGGGCAGCAAACTGTTCGATGTCGCCGAGCGCAAAAAGTTGATCGAGGGAGGGGAGAAGGCCGTCGCGGATTCAAAAGACGCCCTGATCGTATGGGCGCGCAAGCTCGACCCGGTGTACCGAGCGCAGCGCAAGTGGTATGAGGATGAAGTCGAGAGCGTGATCGTCGCCGAGGGCAACCGCATCGCCAAGGCGCGCTTCGCGGTCTACGGCAGGTCCACCTACCCCGACGCGACCTTCACTTTGCGCATGTCCTATGGCAAGGTGGCCGGCTACGAGCTCAGCACAACCTTGGTGGCTCCGTTTACGACCTTCTACGGCCTCTACGACCGCGCGCTCAGCCACGCGGAGAAGCCGCCGTTTGATCTAGCGCCCCGCGTCAAGGGGGCTGGGATGAAGCTGAATCTCGGCACGAAGGTCAACTTCGTGACCACGAACGATATTATCGGAGGCAACTCGGGCTCGCCGATCGTCAATGCGAAGGGCGAGTACGTCGGCCTGGTATTCGACGGCAACATCCAATCGTTGGCGGGGCGCTATGCCTATGACGGCACGCGCAACCGTACCGTCGCGGTGCACTCATCCGGCATCATCGAGGCGATGCGCAGCGTCTACGGGATGGACAAGCTCGCCGACGAGGTCGTCGGCAAGAAGTAGTCGCGGCTACGCGGGGACTTTTTCGTGGAGGCGGTGCTTCAGGTCCTTGACCAGAAGATTCGGGAAGGCCTTGTCGTCGAGTTGGGACCATATCCAGGTGGCGTGGTGCGACGAGGGCTCGACGTAGCGCTTGTGCATCGGGCGCACGAAATCCTCGTACAGCCGCAAGGTCTCGTCGAGGTCCACCCGCCGCTCAGTGCAGTCTCGTCGCACGCGGCGCATCAGGCGGATATCGGCGGGCGTCTCGACGAACACGGAGACGGTCAAGCGGTCGCGCAGGGCCTTCTCGGTGAGCACGAGGAGGCCGTCGAGGATGATCAGCGGCCGGGGTTCGACGCGGCGCGTCTCCTTCAGGCGGCTGTGGGTCGCATAGGCGTAGATCGGCGCGTCGATCGTCTTGCCCGCGTTGAGCTCATCGAGCTGGCGGCACAGCAGGGCGGTGTCGAGCGAGCGGGGATGGTCGAAGTTTAGTTTCAGCGCGGCGGCTTCATCGAGGTCGCCATTGTGGCGATAGTACCAGTCGTGGCAGATGATGGTAGCCTGCTCGGGGAAGGCGGCGGCGACTGTTTGCGCGAGCCAGGACTTGCCGGAACCGCTGCCGCCGGCGATGCCGAGAACGATGGCAGGCTGATCCTGCGAGTTTTGCGCCACGCATGGATTATAGCGAGTCTTGGGAGGCATTCGCAGGCGCGAATTGCGCTACAATCACGGTATGAACGCGCATGGCGGCGTCGAGATTTTCCGCGTGAAGGGCCAGAAGATGCTCGCTCATTACCACCGGCCCGCAGGTCCCGACGGGAAGCGCTTCCCGACCGTTCTGTTCCTTCACGGCTTCCCCGGCGCGGAGAAGAGCGTCGATATCCAGCGCGCTCTGATGGCGAAGGGGATCGCTTCGGTGGCCCCGTCCTTCCTCGGCGCCTGGGGTTCGAGCGGGAAGTACCGCTTCACGACCCTGCCCGCGCAGGCGGGGGCGGCGCTGGCGGCCGCGAGGAAGCTTTCATTCGTGGACCCGCGCCGCGTCGCCCTCTTCGGCTTCAGTATGGGCGGCTGGGCGGCGCTCAACGCCGCCGCCCGAGACCCGAAGCTGCGCGCCGTCGCCGTGGTGGCGTCCGCCGGCGGCGCCGAGATGATCGGTCCGGGCACGCTCGACTTCATCACGCGGCTCTCAAAACCGCTGAACACGCTCGCGCCGGCGGCTCTTGCCGCCGACTTCAAGAAAGCGGTCACGACGCATGATCCGGGCCGCGCCGCGAGCCGAATCAAGGCGCCGATGCTGCTTGTGCACGGGGATGAGGACCATATGATCCCGGCGCTCGTTTCCAAGCGCATCGCCAAGAACGCGGGCGGGAAGGTGCGGCTCGTCATCGAGCACGGCGCGTCCCACGACTTTCTTGACCGCCGCGAGCGCCTGGCTCGCCTGTGCGTGGACTTTTTTAAGCGCTGTCTCAGCGGACGGACAGCGAGCGCAGGGACTTCATGAACCGCACGAAGTCGTCGCGGTACTCGAGGTAGGTCGCTCTTGAGGACACCAACCGCACGAGATAGTAGGCCTCGCCGACGGGAATCGCCGCGACGTAGTGGTGCAACTCTTCCTCAAAGGATGGGCCGTCTTCTGATGGTACGCGCCGCGTTTCCGTGATCTCGAAGGTGCGCGCCAGGCCCAGGCCCACTCGCACCGGCCGGACCGGGGAAACCGTGCGGCTGATCTCCTTGTTTTCCCGGCGCATCAGGTCCACGGCCTTCTTGATCGGAATGAAGCCGGGAGTGTCCTTGTCGTAGAAGCGCACGGACAGCACGGTGCGCACCGACCCCGATTGGGAATCCCCGCCGAGCAGGCGAAACACCGAGCCGGTCGCGGTCTCCTCTTCCATCGGCCACCAGCCCTCGACCGGAATTTCGCCTGAGAACAGGCGGGAGGAGGGGACGTAGGGCATCCACTTATTTTTCGGCGCGTCGGGCCGGGCGGCGCCGGCGATCACCGCCTCGCGCGCGGCCTTGTCGGCGTCGGCGAGCCAGTCGCCGGCGAAAACGGGAGAGGAGAGAAACAACAGAGAGAGGAGCGCGCTATTCATGGTTCGAGCCTCGGGTCTTGCGTTCGCGGAACGCGCGCTCGGCGCGCGAGACCTCTGCGAGCAGGGCCGACGAGCGGCGCAGGCCGGCCTCGTCCGCGCCGAAGCGTCCGTCGCAGGCGGGCGGTGAAGCCAGGAGTGCCGTCCTCACGGAGGCTTCTTCGTTTGCGGCCTTCCCTGCCGAGGCTTTCGCGGCCTCCGTGGAAATCAAGCCCGAATCGACGAGAGCCTCGATCGTGCGCACGCGCGCGGCGAGGTTGCGGGCGGCCTCGGCCAGATGGTCGGCGAGGAGGGAACGGGTGCATTCCTGGCGCGCCTGGCGTTCGTACAGCGCCTGAGATTCGGGGCCGCCGCGCCGAGGATCAAGGATGTTGCCTCGCGATGAGGACCACGAGGCCACCAACAGATCGTCGGACTCGTCGCCGCGCTCGATCCAGTCCCGCAGTTCCAGCTTGCGGTCTGGATCGAGAAACGAGTCGTTGCCGTAGTCGTCGGCAACGCGGGCCGAGAACAGAAGACGAGCCGCGCGTGCCCAGACCCGGGCGGCGTAGGTCGAGGACGCGAAGCCCTCGCGTTCGAGGCCCAGCAGAAGGAGGCGCTCGAGCAGCTCTCCGGCCTGCTCCTGCGAGGAGTAGGTTCCGCGCCGGCTGCTGTCTCCGTAAATCCGCATCGCGCCCCAGGGTCCGTTTTCCTGCGCGGCCGGCGCTAAGTCCTTTTTGAGCGCGTCGAGCGAGGGCGGCGTCAGACCGAGTTCCGCCCACGCGCGAGGATCCTCCGGGAGAGCGATCACGGTCTTGCTGAACAGACCTTTCCTGCGCTCGATGAGCAGAGGGCCCGCGCTGAGGGCGATTATGGCGCCCGGATGGGAGGGGTCGGAGGGGGCGAAGCCCGCGCGGCGGTCGGAGCCGGCGCGTGCGCCGTCAATGACGATGAGCGGCGCGCCGCGCACGACCGTGCGGCGCAGGATCGCGCGGCAGAATTCAGGTGCCTTCTCAGCAAGCATCCGGAGGAGCGCTTGACCTTCGCGGCCGTACGGGCCGTTTGAGACGAACGCGTCGAACTCGGCTTGCGTCGCGTCGGCCGACTGATTCGCCCTTGGCCAATCAGTCGGGACGGGAAGCCCGGGCGCGGCCTTGGCCTCAACGGGCGGACTTGGAGGCGGTGAGATTTCGGCTGGCGTGCCGCCTGAGGGAGTCCAAGGCTTTAGTATGCCGAGTTCGGCGGGGCCGGTCGGTTGGGGTGGCGGTGTGGAGCCGAACAACGATTGAGATGGAGCCGCGGATTGAGGAGGCACGACGGACGGCGGGGCAACAGACGCGGCCGGGGCGACTGGCGTCGGGCCCGGCGCCTGATGCGCCCTGGGCGCTGAGGCTGGGTCGGACATCATTGGATGGGGGATATCGACCGGAGCCATCGCGCCGAGCAGGGCCGCGATGGCGGGGGCTATCTGGGGTGTCTGATTCGACCTTGGCAAATCCGCGGGTGCGGGAGGCGCGGCGGGCGGTGCGACCGCAAGTTCGGCTGGGCGCGAGCGCGGCGCGAAAGGCGAGGGACGGCGCAGCGAGAGAGGCTCGAGGAAGGGCGTCAGGACCGAGCGGGGGAAGAATTGGCGCGGCGCCTCGGACGCGGGCGCCCGTACGGGAACCGGCGCGTACGCGGCAGGCGGGGCAATAGCCGTCACCGAGATGGGCGCTGCCGCGACCATGGCCGCTGATGGCGCGGTGGCTGGGTCCGGGTCGCGCATCAGCATCGCGGATCCTCGATCGAAGCGCGGCGGGATCTTGTCGAGTTCCTCGGTGAGCTCCTGCACGGAGAAATACGGGCGGAAGTCCTTGCGCGTGCCGACGCCGAACACGGCCCAATGCTTGCGAAGAATCATGCGCACGGTCTCTCGTTGCGTGGCGGTCATCTTCTTCTCGCCCTCGGAGCGGTTCAGGATGAGATTGAGCTCGAGCAGGGCCTTCAGGCGCCGGGCGCCGGCCAATCGCGAGAGCAGGTAGGACATCTCGTCTAGGCGCACCGCGTTGTCGGCGATCTTGTCCCAGACCTTTCCGTCATCGCGGATCACGTAGCCGGTTTCAATTAGGAGCTCTCGCGACAGATCGTCGAGCGGCGTGGCCTTCACGTTGTACGTCTCCGAGGTGGGCGACTGGGCGGCCGCGAAACATGGGAACGCTAGAAGGACGGCGAGGAGACCCCGCTGCAACGCGGAGAGGAGGGGGCACTTCCTCGCCACGTGGCTCGGTTGCGGTTTCATGCTCTGAGGAAAGTGTGGCAAGGGGCGATTATGCTTTTATTGCCGAAACGCGCCCGGAAAAGGCATGATCGTCGCGTGATCGAGCCCTATGGCGAGGCGATGCCGCTTTCACACGCCGTTGGAAATCGGCCAGATCCCGCGCGCCTGGTCTTCCCCGGCTTCACCGTTGGGAAACAGGACCCGCGCGAAGCTGAGGGGCTGGTCCGGCTCGGCGTCGGCGGCTTCTGCCTGTACCGCGGGACTCCGCGGGCCATCTCGGAATTGACGGCCCGCCTGCGGCGCCTGGCGAAGCGACCGCTCTTGATGTGCGCGGACTATGAAGAGGGGGCCTGGGCTCATGTTCCCGGGTCCACTCCCCTGCCGACAAATCTCGGCGTGGGCGCGTCCGGCTCCGAGGCGATCGCATGGGGGAAGGGACGGATCACGGGGCGAGAGGCGCGGGCTCTCGGCGTCGACTGGGTGCTGGCGCCCGTGCTCGACCTTCTTAGCGAGCCGGGAAATCCGATCGTGAACCTCCGGTCCTTTTCCGCCGACCCGAAGGAAGCCGCCCGCTTGGCAAAGGCTTATCTGTCGGGCCTGCGCGCTGCCGGCGCGCTCGGCTGCCTCAAGCACTTCCCCGGCCACGGCTCCACGACCGCGGATTCGCATCTGGATCTGCCGACGGTCAACGCGCCGCTCGGGCTGCTGGCGAGGAGGGAGCTTTCCCCGTTCAAGGCGTTAGCGAAGCGCGCCGACGCCGTCATGCTCGGCCACCTGGTCGTTCCGGCGCTTGATCCGTCAAAGCTGCCGTTCACTCTAACCGCGGTCGGCCCGATGTTGCTGCGGCGCTGGGGTTTCCGCGGCCTGATTGCCACCGACGCTCTCGACATGGGCGCCATCGTGAAGCACTGGAGCGAGCGTGAAGCGGCGTTTCTCGCTTTGCGCGGCGGGGCGGACATCCTGCTCGTGCCGAAGGACGCGCGCGCCCTGGTCGCCGAGCTGCGCGTAGAAGCTGGGCGCGACGCGGCCTTTGCGCGGCGATGCGGCGAGGCGCAGCGCCGCCTCGACAAGGCCTTGGGCCGCGTGCGCACCCCGCGTCCCGCCCTGTCCGTCGTGGGCGGCGCCGTGCATCGCCGCGAGGCGGTTGCCCTGTTCGCCGCCTGTGCCGCATGGACGAGCCCGCCATCCGGGCCCGCGCCTAAACGTATCGCGTACTTCGAGCCTCAGGCCGGCAAGCGCGAGGTCCTATCGGGTGGGGTCTTCGTCTCCGCTTTGAAGCGCGCGCGCGTCCGTGTGCGCGTCACGCGCAACGGTCAAGCCAGGCTTGGGGAAACCTTGGTGGCTGGAATCTTTGTCGGTCCGCGTGCGTACTCCGGCCGGATCCTCCTCGACAAAAAGGCCCGGGCCCGTCTCGTCGCCGCCCTTCGGGCCTCTGCGCGCGCGGCGACCGTCAGCTTTGGAAGCCCTTTCGTTTTGTCGGGACTTCCGAGGAAAGCCGCCGGGCTTTGCGTCTATTCGCGCGCCGCAGCGGCCCAAAGCGCCGCGGCCGCTCATCTCTTGGGAGAAATCGATGAATGAAAACAGCGTCTCGTGGTTCGGGGCCGGAACGACGCTGACGTTGGCCGACTTTCTCGTGCTGCTGGGCACTCTCGGGCTCATGTTCCTCGTCGGCTGGTGGGGCGGGCGCGGCGTCAAGAATACGAACGATTTCTTCCTCGGCGGCCGGCGTATTCCGTGGTGGGCCGCCATGCTGTCTTTTGTCGCCACCGAGATCAGCGCGATGACCATCATCGGCGTGCCGGCGACGACCTTCCGTGAGAACTGGGGCTACCTTCAGTTCTTCATCGGATCGGCGGGCGCTCGCATCCTGATCGCGTTCTTGTTCATCCCGGCTTTCTATCAATACAACAGCACGACGATTTACGAGTATCTTCGTCAGCGCTTCGGACCGCGCAGCCAATATACGGCCACCGGCTTCTTTTTCATCACGAGGCTACTCGCCTCGGGAGTGCGCCTGATGGCCGCGAGCATCGCGGTCAGCGTGCTCCTCGGCTGGCACATCGTGCCGACGATCCTGCTGTTCACCATCGTCGGCGTCGCCTATATCTCCTACGGCGGCATCGAGTCCGTCGTGTGGACCAACGTCCTACAGGCGGCGACGTTTCTCGGGGTCGGCCTGCTGAGCATCCTCTTTCTGATCCATCGCGTCGAGGGCGGCCTCCCGGCGGCTCTGCAACTGGCTCACGATGCCGGCAAGCTCGATATTTTCAACTGGGGACCCAACGTGATGGAGGCGGGCCTCCTCGTTAAATTTTTCGGCAACCCGAACATCATCTGGATCGCGGTCCTCAACGGCTTCGTCGGCTCGACGGCCGCGTTCGGCACGGACCATGAGATGACCCAAAAACTGCTGACCGTCGAGACGCGCCGCGACAGCCAGAAGACGATCCTCCTTTCGATCGCGGGCTCGCTGCTGACCCTGTTCATCTTCGTCTCTGTCGGGACCTTGCTCTTCGTCTTCTACAAGCAGAATCCCGGCCTCGCGTTGCCGGCCAAGCTCGACACGATCTACCCGCACTTTGCGGCGACGGTCATGCCGCGCTTCATGCGCGGCGCGGTGCTCGCGGCCATCGTCATGGCCTCGATCGACTCGCCGCTCGCGTCCTTGACCGCGGTGTTCGTCAACGACCTGTACAAGCCGCTGATCGCGAAGGCGGAGTCACAGGAGCACTACATGAAGGTCTCCCGCGTCTGCGTGGCGCTGTTCGCCGCGGCGCTCGCGGGCATCGCCTACTTCTTCAGCTTCTTCGACAAGATGCTGTGGCTGGCCTTCAAGATCGGCGGCGTGACCTACGGTTCGCTGCTCGGCGTATTTCTGCTCGGCCTGCTGACCAAACGCAGGGGCGACAAGGCGGTGGTTTTCGCGATGTTTACGATGGCCGCCGTCAACGCGGCCTTGCTTCTGCTCTCCGAGCGGGGCATCCTGCCCTTGGGATGGAGTTGGCTCGTCATCATCGGCACGGTCGGGACATTCGGGATGGGATGGGTGCTCGCCCCGGCGCTCGACGGCGAGGGGCGGGAGGGCCTTAGTAAAGCAGAATAGAACGGCGGGACGCCTCGAAGTCGCGCGGCCCCTTATCGAACAGGGAAATGAAGGCCGCGTCGTCGGCGCCCGTCTCCCAGAGGAGGCGGAACTCATCCACGCCGACCATGCGCTTGACCTCGTCCCAGCGCCATTCGAACTCCTTGGGGTTGAACTCGCGCAGGGCGAGGGCCAGGCGCCGGAATACGACGAGCGGCCGCATCGCGTCGCGATCCGTGACGAGGATCTTCACGCCATGGCACAACTGGCCTTCAAAGACGCTCTTGCTCGGCGTATAGTCCTGCACGGAGAATTCGACGCCCTCGACGGCGCCCTGTAGGCGCGCGACGATCTTCGCGGCCTGAAGCCACGGCGCGCCGATCCAGCGGAACGGCACGGGCGTGCCGCGCCCCACGGCGAGGTTCGAAGACTCGAAAATGCCGATTCCCGGATACAAAGAGGCCGCCTCCACGTTGGGCATGTTCGGCGAGGGCGGCACCCAGGGCAGGCCGGTCTGGTCGTGCCACAGGTCGCGCTTCCAGCCACGGAGCTTGATGATGCTCAGACGCGGATGACCGGCCGAGCGATTGTGCCAGAGCGCCATCTCGCCCGAGGTGAGGCCATGGCGGATCGGGACCTGGAAATAGGCGGTCGCCGTGATGGAGCGCAGGGTCGGATCGGAGAGGATCGGACCCTCGACGATGTCGCCGCGAATCGGATTAGGACGGTCGAGGACGATGAAGTCCACGCCGGAGGTCTTGGTTTCCTCGAGCGCCATCGCCATCGTGGCGAGGTAGGTGTAGAAGCGTGCGCCGATGTCCTGAATGTCGAAGACAAGAACATCCAGACTTTGGATCTGTTCGGGCTTGGGGCGCATGCCGGCGATGCCTCCCGAGTAGAGGCTGTAGAGCGGGATGTCCTTGCCGCGGATGCGCGTGAAGCCGGAGGCGATGTGATCCGATTCGCTGGCGGCGGCGTATCCGTGCTCGGGCGTGAAGATTGCGACGAGGTTCACGCCGGGCGCTTCGGCGAGCAGATCCACGATTGAGAGGCCGCGGCGATCGATGGCGGTGCTGTTGGTGAGTACGCCGACGCGCTTGCCTTGCAGGGGGCGGAAGTCGTCTTCAACGAGGACGTCGAGCCCGGACATCGTGCCGGATATGGAAGGACGCCGGGCCGAGGGCCCGGAGCAGGCGGCAAGCGCCAGAGCGGCGAGCAGAGAGATCTTTTTCAGAGCGCCTTATCGAGCCTGACCTTCACGCCCCGGTCTCCGGGATGCGCCGGATCAGGGCTTCGTCCCTCGAGGTCGCCCGGCTTGGGGGCGGAGAGGATGCCGTGCGCGTTGAGCCGCGCGACGATGATGAGATGCTCGTTGCGACGGATGCCGGGAACGAGCATATCCTGGGGGGACATATTGAACACGGCGGGAAATTCAGGATTGACGATGCGGTGCACGGCGACGGGCACGCCGCCGGCGTTCTGCGCGATGATGAACAGCACCGAGTTCGTCTTCGGCGCCCGCGCTTCGAGGAGCGGCGAGATCTCGACGAAGCCCGAGAGGCGGAAATCGCCGGTCAGCCAATCACAGCCGCCGGCCAGGCTTGCGAACAGCGCCAGCGTCAGCGCGGCGCCGGTGTTCAAGCGGCGGGGGGCTCGATGGCCGCGGCCGCGTTGGTTTTTATGGCCATCCAGAGATAGACCGAGGTGATGAGGAGCGTGAGCAGGCCGGACAGCGGGATAGCGAACGGCAGGAAAGGCATGCACATCCGAGCGAGCAGCGCCGTCGTCTGAGCGTGGAGCGCGATCTGATACAGCGCGCCGAAGGCGAGCGAGCCGCCCGCGATCGCCTGCATGAGCATCGCGAGGAGCGCGTAGAACAGGCCCGCGAAAGCGATCCAGGCCGCCACGAACACGAACACGGTGACGATGGCGATCGGATAAAAGATCTTCTTCAGCGTGCCGGCGGCGTCGTGGATAAATTTTGCGCCGACGACCGTCGGGCGGTCCATCGCGGTCTTCGATAGGTCGTAAACCTCGATCTTGTCTTTCTGCTCCACGTAAAACGCGTTATTGGTCAGATATGCGAGCACCCTGGCGTCCCTCATCACCTGAAGGGTCACCGGCTCGGTTCGCGCCGTGTCGATCATGAAGGCGACCTCGGTCGCTTTGGGGTGCACCAGGCGCTTGGGGACGGGATCGGAGCTCACGATCTTTCCGGCGGAGAAGGTCAAAGTCGGAACCTCCGCGGCGAGCCAGGAGAAGGTTTCATCGATGATCGGCCCAATGCGCAACCGTATGGCGAGCGAGCCGACGATCGTGAACAGCAGGCTGACGAAGAAGAGATAAAGGATGGTGCGGCCCGCCTTTTCCGCGGCGAAGCGGCGGTAGGCTTGCGTTGAGGCGATCGAGCCGAGCAGGTCTTGGATCATGCGGACAGTCTAGCAAGGCCGAACAAGGCCGAACAAGGGCTGACGGGGGATGCAGCCGCTATTGCTTATACCAACAATGCGGGCGTTGGCCCGCATGCTCGCCCTCGAGGGAACTGCAAGCCCCCCGCGATGGATCTTCGAAAAAAAGTTTTTCCTCTTTATCGCACAAAGCTCCCGCCACGACGGTATCTAGTCGACACTGTCTTGAGGGCTCGTTCTCGATTGTTTGATCGACGGCAGAGGGATCCCTCAGATCCAGTCTGGGAGGGGGCTGGCTCGTCCCCTCCGTGCTTGCCTCGACAGAAATAGACCCCGCCAGTATATTCATAAGACATAGCTTGAACTGATTTCCCGGCGCGTAAACTTGTTGACACGCTTGCTTGAGAGCCTCCGGAATTTTAGCGCTTTCCTCTTGGGTGAGATCTCGTGTGTTGTTGGCGAAAACCCGCTTAAAACAAATCATGCCGGCAAAATAGTCCGCCTGTCCTTCAACGGAGACTCGAATGCCCAGTTCTAAACGATTTTGAGTCGTCTTAAGAGGAGCGCCTCCCAGGTGATGCCCGAGTTCATGACAAATGCCGTAGACTAAAGCTTCCTCCGTCATTGCTGGATGGCGGGAATATCCCCCTTCCATCTTCACATGATATTCCATGGGATTGGTTCCAACGGCCTGCCACGCATAACTGTTATTCACATCACTATTCCAAAAGTTATGAAACATCAGAACGGCGCCTCTTTTCACGACTTCCTCTGTGTAGAGGTCATTGATTTTTCTGATGTACCCGTCCACCGTGTCTCTCGTGAATCGTCTATGAAAGCTCGGTTTAGGCTCAGGAATCTGCGATGACTCGGGAAATAGAGGCAGAGCCCCCGCGCTGATTTCGAGAAGAACCATCATGAGACCTGCGGTAAAATATTTCACTCCCCCATTATGGCCGAGTATGGGAGCGGGTTCAAGGCCTAGATTTTCTTCCGCAGGCCCAGAATATCCCAGGTCCGATAGCCCCGTCGCCTGTGACCCTTTGGCCTAGGTAAGAAAGTCAACGCCCCATTATAATAGCGCATGAGCAATAGACGCTTTGCCGTGAGCTTGATGATGTGCTCGTTCTTGATCGGTCCGGCGTCGAGTGCCCGGGCCGGCGCACGGGACGGATTCAAACGACTGAATGGGTCATTTGAGGGGTGGGAGATCTCAGAGCCGCAGCCTCCGGTCGCCTGGGACGCTCCTGATATGTCCGCCGCGGTCCCAGGCAAGATGGAGGCCGCGAAGGAGTGGACGGTGATGGTCTACATGAACGGCCGAAACGACCTCTCGCGTCATGTCTGGCGCGACATCAACGAGATGGAGCAGGTCGGCTCCACGCCGGATATCAACGTCGTCGTCGAGGCAGGCACCATACGGCGCGTGCCTGACGCCCTCCGCATGAAACCCTTCCCTCCTGAGTTTCCCCCACCCGCTCGCATGTATATCACCAGGGACGTAGACACCGGCCGCGTCACCTCGCCCCTCATCCAGGAGGTGGACGCGGATATGGGGGACTGGAGGCATCTGGCGGACTTTGTCCGCTGGGCCAAGGAGAATTATCCGTCGCGACGAACCATGCTGATCGTCTGGAACCACGGCAGCGGGTGGAAGACTATGAGCTTCACGCGCGCCGGCATTTCGGAAGACAACTTCACGGGCCACAGCATCGCCACGGTCGAATTGGGGTCGGCATTGGCTTCGGCGGGCGGGTTGAACATCTATGCCAGCGATGCGTGCCGAATGCAGGCGGCGGAGGTCGCCTACGAGATCCGCGGTTCGGCCGGGATCATCATCGGCTCGGAGGAGAAGGAGCCAAACGAGGGGCAATCCTATTCAGCCTTCCTGAGCGCCTTGGCCGGCGACCCGCGGGCTTCCGACGAAGCAATCTCCAGGGCGTACGTGCGGGTCTTCGGGGATTCCTACGCGCCTCGCATCGGCGTCACACAATCGGCCGTGCGCTCAGCCTCCTTGCCCGGCCTGGCGGCTCTTCTGGGAGAATGGACCGACGCGATCATGCTCGCCGATGACCGGGAAGCGGTTACATTCGCCAAACAGAACGCAAAGAGCTTCTCCGACCGCGACGCCAAGGATCTCTATGATTTCGTGCAAATAACGATCGGGCGCGCGAAAAGTGAAAAGGTCCGGGCCAAAGGGGAAAATCTGCTGGCCTACATCCGCCAGGATGTCGTCATCGAAAATGCCGCCATCACGCAAGACAACCAGCGCGCCCACGGCCTCTCCATCTATATCCCGCAATACAATGACTATCTCCTGGATTACGACGAATTAGCCTGGTCGCACGACGGCAAATGGGACGAGTTCTTAAGATGGGTGACGAGTTCGTGGCCCTGACAGGAATCGAGCCCAGAATATCCTGGGCCCATTAGCCTCGTTGTTTATGCCCCTTCGGCCCATAGCAGAGGACAGGCGCCTCATTATAATACGCTCGACAGCGACGGTGGAGCGCATCCATTGAGAACCTGAGGGATGATCTCCGGGAGAACACAATGAACGGCAGATGGGACATCAAGTGGGTGCTGGTTATCGCGGCCCTGACAGGATACGTTGGGGCGGGCGCGACTGACAGGGAAAACTTTGACGAGAGCCTGGACCAGGGTGCGCGGGTGATTACGCTGGGCTTACACAAAGAGGACCGAAATCCAGCGCGCCCCATGCGGGTCGAATGGGTGAGCGATGACCGCGAACTCAACGCTCTGCCCAAAAACGCGAAACTGCTGGCGCTGGAGGCGATACCCCTTCCGTCCGCTGGTTCCCAGATCATGTTCCACCAGGGCCATATTCTCTCCCCGGAGGATGCCGAGAAGATGAAGATCGTGACTGTCCCCGGCGTCTCATTCTGCATTCTCGAAGTCGAGACCAGAAAGACGAACACCGGCAATGATAAAAAGTCGGAATCCCCCTTTCTCCTGGCGGAGGGAGACGGGTTTGACTTCAAGCAGATAACGGAGGCTGTCTCCCATGCCCCGGACAGCGCCCTTGCCCCGGACTATGCCCTGGTCGTGGAATCGGCTGCGTTCAACTTGGCGCCTGCGTTCAGCGGCAAGTTCGGCTGTTACCAGGTGCTCGGCAAAGAGATAACCGAAGCGAAAGCGACCATTGGTCTGTTAAGGAATCATCTCCGCAAAAAGACGGGCGGGAGCTTTTTAAACTTCGGTTGGTGAGACGCCCGAGATGAGGGACATTCATGCCGCCTCTGGGCGCATTCTCGTCGCCAGCGCGCTCTTAGCGGGCGTCCTGTCGGTTTCCAATCGGGCCGGGGCGGGAACGTGGGACCTCGAGGCGGCTTTCCCTCGGGCCACGGCGTTTGTGAGCGGCGCGCGGGCCAGACCGCTTGGCTTGCCGCGTCTCATGCGGGAGAAGGATCTGCCGCCGAACGTCCTTGGCCGCATTCAGGCGCTCTCAGATGAGATCGAACGGCAGCATACGGACCCGCAGGAACGAACGGCGGCCTTCTATGAAGGAATGGCCCGACTCGTCAAAGACATCGATCCGCTTGCCGAATTCTTCACGCCCCAGGCATTCTCGAAGTTCCTGGCCGGCAATGAGGGTTTCTATGGGGGTATCGGCGCCCTTCTGGCCGAGAAAGCGGAGGGCCGGTCCCAGGTCATCGACTATCCTTTGCCCGGCTCCCCGGGGGAGAAGGCCGGTCTCCTGTCAGGCGACGAGATCATCGCCATCGACGGCGTAGACATCCTGCCGTTGTCGCGGCAGGCGACGGAAAAAAAGATACGGGGACACGAGGGAGAGAGGATCGATCTGACCATCCGGCGCGTGCACCCCGCGACCGGAGCGGCGTCCACGTTTTCGATGTCGCTGGATCGAGCCGTGGTGCAAACTCCTATCATCCATGCGAAGATGCTTGACGGCGGCGTCGGGTACGTCTATTTAGGCTCCTTCCGCGATGACGCGGACAAGCAGACTCTCGAGCAGCTTCGTCGACTCCGCGGGCTCGGGCTGTCCGCGCTCGTTCTCGACCTGCGAAACAACCTCGGGGGCAGCATGATCCCCGCCCTCTGGCTGAGCGCGGCGTTTCTAAAGCAAGGTCAGCAAGTCATGTCCGCGCGAAAGCTGGACGGCACGACCTGGGAATGGGCCGCGCCTTGGGATGGGGAATTCTCCGACCTGCCGGTTGCCGTCTTGGTCAACGGCAAGACCGCGTCGGCCAGTGAGAATCTGTCGGGAGCGCTTCAGGATCACGGGCGAGCGGTGATCGTCGGCTCCCGGACATACGGCAAGGGCACGACCCAGAAGACGGTCCCCTTTGATGACCAATCCTGGCTCAAGCTGACCGAGGAATGGTGGTACACGCCGAAAGGCCGGTCCGTCCAGAAAGACGGGGCGGGCCATGGCGGCCTCGAGCCGGACGTGAGCGTGAGCGTGAACGAGAGCGATGAATTCCACGTCATGGGAGACATCATCCGCGAGATGAACGGCGCCAAGCCGCGAGCGCAGGCGGGGGACGCGGCCCTTGAAGCGGCGCTGAGCAGGCTGCGAATGTAGTTGTCTAAGATTTAGGATATTCCAAGTTGCGTTCCGAGATACATAGGGGGGTAGGGATAGGATGATCATGGCGAGATTATCGATGAACCTTGCGCTTGTCGTGGTGTTCGCAGCGGCTGCCTCCGCTGCGGATGATTTTATGCCTCCCTGGAACAACAACCCGTTTGCGGGGTTTGTGGACGAGGCGCGCCGGATGTCGGTCCCTGCTATCATGCCCGCTATGACGGTGGGGTTGCCTTCGTTTGCGGAAATAGACGCCCTCCCTGACTTGCTCGAGAAGCTCGAGCCTTCCGTGGCCCAGGTGATCACGGCGCAGGGAGGTTTCGGAACGGCGTTCTTCGTCAATCAACGGGGGTATTTGGTGACAAACGCCCATGTGACTGGGAAGTTCACGAAAGTCAAAGTCAAAATCAAACTCAGCGACCAGAGCATCGTCTCGGGCACCGTGGTCAAGGTGCAAATCTCCAGGGACCTCGCCCTTATCAAGATCGACTCTAAGAGGGACGACTGGCCTGCTCTGGCGCTGGCCGAACGCGATCCCAGGCCTGGGCAGCCTGTCGCGACGTTGGGCTACCCGAGGGGACTGCCTTACTCCGTCGCCTTGGGGATCGTCAGCGGCATCAATCGCCATGCGCCGAAGGAATCTTGGGACAAAGACCGCACCGGAATCGCAGTCACCTATCACCAGACCGATGCGGCCATGAATCTGGGCAACTCGGGGGGGCCTCTCGTGGACATGAACGGCGAGGTGGTGGGCGTCAACACTATGATCGTCAGCGAAGTCGGCCAGTCCAACGGGCTTGGCCTGGTGATAACGGCCGGGGACGTGAAGGCTTTCTTGGAGGAGGCGTTATGATGAATAATCGAGTCACATTGACCGGTCTGTGCTGTGTTGTTCTCTGCCTCAGTCTGGGCCGCGCGGACATCACTTCAGAGGATGCTTTTGATGACTGGGCGCTCACTGCGCCCCTTTCTCGCCCGGCAGCCCACGCGAGGATTGCCGCCGGCGAGGAGCCGCCGTTGGAGGAGCTCCTGTCCTTCATAAAGACCACGGCCAAAGAGCGCGGAGTCGAGCTGGAAAAGGTCGCCCGCAGTCGGCCCGGCGCCTTTGAGCGGCAGGAGGCGTTCCTGAAGTACATCGTCACGTTCGAAACTCTTCCGAGGTTGGTCTATGACAATATCGCTTCGAGCAAGCTAACCTATGAGTTCTACGACGCCCGCAACGATGTGATCACGATGGATCGCGAACTGATCGCAGCCTCCGTGGAGCTGCGCGCCGCGATCCTGCTCCATTCCCTGCGGCACTACTTCGCCGTCACCCACAAGGAACCGCGTGCTCGCGGGATGGTCGGCCAGTACGACGCGTTCGAGGCTCAGGCGATATTCTGGACGGTGATCCAGACGCACAAGGAAGGGTTGCTCGATCGCCATCACGACGCGCTGGCGAGCGCCTACGCCCTGGGCACTTTGCCCCAGCTGATGGAACGCTTCGAGAGCGGCTGGCTATGGTGAGCGGAGGTTAAACGGCGGCCTTGTCGCTGACTTCCAGCTTGATGCCGGGGCCCATCGTGGAGGCCATCGTGACGCTGATGAAGTAGATGCCCTTCGACGCGGCCGGCTTCGCCTTGAGGATGGCGTCGAGTACGGTCTTGGCGTTGCCGGCGAGCTTGTCGACGGAGAAGGACGCCTTGCCGACGGGAACGTGGATGATGCCGTAGTCGTCGACTTTATACTCGACGCGGCCGGCCTTCAGCTCCTTGACGGTCTTCGGGATGTCCATCGTGACGGTGCCGGACTTTGGGTTGGGCATGAGACCCTTGGGACCGAGGACCTTCCCGAGCTTGGACAGGTCCTTCATCATGTCGGGGGTGGCCACGAGGATGTCGAAGTCGGTGAAGCCCTTCGAGATCTGCTCGATGAGGTCCTCGGCTCCGACGATATCGGCGCCGGCGGCCTTCGCATCCTTCTGCTTCTCGCCGCGGACGACGACCGCGATCTTCTTGGACTTGCCGAGGCCATGCGGCAGGCCCACGGTGCCGCGGACCTGCTGGTCGGCCTGTTTGGGGTCCACGCCGAGGCGGATGTGCAGCTCGATGGTCTCGTCGAACTTGGCGTTCGCGCACTTCTTCACGAGCTCTACCGCTTCGGGGAGCGGGTTCAGCTTCATGAGGTCCATATCCTTTACCAGCGCCGCGTATCTCTTGCCCATTTGATTTCTCCTGACCTGTAGCGCCCCTGTTGGAGCTCGGTCGACTCTCTCTTACTTCGTGATCTCGATGCCCATGGAGCGAGCGGTGCCCATGACCATCAGGGTCGCGGCCGCGAGATCCTTGGTGTTGAGGTCGGGCATCTTCGCCTTCGCTACGTCCTCGACTTGGCTCTGCGTGATCTTGCCCACCTTGTTCCGGTTCGGCTCGCCCGAGCCTTTGGCCAGGCCTGCCGCCTTTTTTAGAAGGGACGAGACGGGGGGCATCTTGGTGATAAATGAGAACGAGCGGTCTTCGAAAACCGTGATGACGACCGGAATGAGCATTCCGGGCTCCTGCGTGCGGGTCTTCTCGTTGAACTGTTTGCAGAAGTCCATGATGTTGACGCCGTGCTGACCGAGCGCGGGGCCGACGGGCGGAGCGGGGTTGGCCGCTCCGGCGGGAATCTGCAGCTTAATTTGGGTTTTGACCTTCTTCGCCATGACGTTACTTCCTCTCTTCGTGCGGCTTGAATTTCCCGGTTCCTAACGGCCCCAAGCCGCAGGCCGCAGCATCTTGGCGACCACGCTTCCGAGGATCATGAGGAGAAAGATCTTCCAGAACGGCACTGAATACGTCCCGAATACAATCTGCGTAAACTCGGCGCTGAACACCGCCGGCCACAGGAACTTGACAAGCAGCGCGGCCAGCAACGCCTTGCCGAACAACATTAAAAAACCGAAGCTGATCGCGGCCAGCATCGTCATCATGGCCAGGAATGCCCCGACGAAGCCGAGCGAGCGCACATGCGCGACGCGGACCTTCACGCCCTCGAAATCCTGGAAGCGCTCTCCGGGAAACATGACCTCAGCCTCGAGGACGCTCAGATCTTCTCCACCTGCAGGAAGTCGAGCTCGACGGGGGTCGGGCGGCCGAAGATCGTGACCATGGCCTTGATCTTGGC
>JBBTJN010000146.1:0-2507 GCA_038059415.1 Elusimicrobiota bacterium
TGCCGATCACCGGCGGCCGCGACGCCGGCTGGCGCGGCTTCACGGTCAAGGCCAAGCACAGGCCCGGCCGCTGGCGGGTAGAGATCGTGACCTCCGACGGCCGCGAACTCGGCCGCATCAATCTGATCGTCGCGCCGGACAACTCCACAGCGCCGCGCGAAAGCCGTATTATCTGGCGCTAAAACCGATTCTCGAACTAGGCGGCCATCACTTGACGAACGCCCCGAATTAGTTTTCACTGAAAAATTTTCAACACGCGTGGGTCTTGACGTATAAACTTCAGGGGCTATACTCATCTCATACCCGCTCCGAAAACGGTGTAAGGTCGGTGCCGCGAAGTGGACGCCGAGTTGAGGCCGAGGCCGTAACCGGCGATGAAATGAGTGGCAGGACGCATGTTCGTTCGCACTGGGCAGTATCGGGCGCGTCATCGCGGGTGTTCTCGTCGAGACGCGAGGTTGCGCCCGACGTTACGAGTTCGGAGCGGGTTCTGTGAGACGCCGAGACGGTCCCCTAGTGGACGCCGGTCTCGGCGCCTCCTATTTTTAACCCTGCGCCGCCGCCAGTTCGCGCATCCCCTGATTCCAACCCCAGCCCCCTTCTTTGGCCTCTCCGTTGCATTGGGATATAGGCGCCATGTTAGAAATACGCTTTCACGGCCGTGGCGGCCAAGGCACGGTCCTGGCCGCGAAGATCATCGCTGATGTCGTTTTGCGCCAGGGCGAGAAGCAATGCCTGGCGATTCCGGAATTCGGCGTCGAGCGCCGTGGCGCGCCGGTGGTGGCCTACGCCCGCGTCAGCGACGAGCCCATCCTAGCGCGCACGCGAATCTACGCCCCCGACGCCCTGGTCGTCCTCGACCCCACTTTATACGCCTGCGACATCCTTAAGGGACTCAAATCCGGCGCAACGGTCCTGACCAACGGCGACCCGGAAGACATCCCGCGACTGTCTCAACGCTCCCCGGGGCTCAAGTTTATCGCCGTGCCCGCGCACAAAATCGCGCTCGAACTCAAGCTCGGCTCCGCCTCGAGCCCCATCGTCAACACCGCAATGTGCGGCGCGGTCGCCGCGGTGTTCGCCCTGGGCGGGCTTAAAGCCCTGCTTGAGTGCGTGCGGGAAGCCGTGCCGGTCAAAGCCGCCGCGAACATGGAAGCCGCGCGGCTCGCCTACGAAGCCGCCCGGGGGGCGCTCCATGCCCCTGCTTGACGAAGACCCCAAAGCCTATCCGCGCGTCATGATCTCGACGCACTCGATGGACGAAAACCTCACGGGCAACTGGCGCACTCTGCGCCCCATCATCGACGCCGCGAAATGCACGGGCTGCCAGATCTGCTGGAAGCTCTGCCCCGAGGCCTGCGTCGACCTGACCGAGAAGGTCCCCAACATCGACATGGATTACTGCAAGGGCTGCGGCATCTGCGTCGCCGAGTGCCCAGCGCATTGCGTGCAGTTCGTCGCCGAGTGCGCATCATGAAAAAAGTTCTGAGCGGGAATTATGCCGCTGCCGTCGGCGCCCAACTGGCGCGCACGCAGGTCTCGGTCGGCTACCCGATCACGCCGGCGACACAGGTCTTCGAGGCCCTGGCCGAAATGAAGGCCAAGGGAGAGTTCCCCGGCGAGTTCATCGCCGCGGAATCCGAGCACTCGGTCATGGCGGCCCTGCTGGGAGCCGCGACCGCCGGGGCACGGACCTTCACGGCGACCTCCTCCCACGGCCTAGCCTACATGCATGAGCTCCTGCACTGGGTCGCCGGAGCCCGACTTCCCGTGGTGATGATCGACGTCAACCGCGCGCTCGCCGCACCCTGGAATCTATGGACCGACCAGACCGATTCCCTCTCGCAGCGCGATACGGGCTGGATGCAGACCTACTGCTCCACCAACCAGGAAGTCCTCGACACCGTCTTGATGTCGTTTAAAATCGCCGAGCGCGTCATGCTCCCGTCGATGGTCGTGCTCGACGGCTTCACGCTTTCGCACAGCTACGAGCCCGTCGACGTGCCGACCCAGGCTGAGGTCGACTCGTTCCTGCCTCCCTTCCGACCGGAGCTGCGCCTCGATCCCGATAATCCCATCACCTTCGGTTCCTTGACGGGCCCCAAGGACTATCTCCGTCTGCGCCGGCGCATGGCCGCGGACATGGCCGAGGCCGAGGACGCTATCGAGGAAGTCGGCCGCGAGTTCGGCGAGATCTTCGGCCGCTCCTATGGACAGCTGGACCCGTACCGGTGCGAGGACGCCAAGACCCTACTCGTGACGTCCGGCGCGGTCGGCTCGACCGTGCGCGCCGCCGTCGACGCGATGCGGGAAAAGGGCCTCAAGGCCGGCAACCTGCGCATGCGCGCCTTCCGCCCCTTCCCGGCCAAGGCCCTGCGCGACTTCGTGAAGCCCGGCATGAAGCTCGCGGTCGTAGACCGCAACTACTCTCCCGGTGCCGGAGGCATCTTCTCCCAGGAGATCAAGGCCGCGTTGTACCCGCGCCCCGGCGTCACCGTGCACGGCTA
>JBBTJN010000147.1:0-14635 GCA_038059415.1 Elusimicrobiota bacterium
CGGTGGTGTGAGAGGCGGGGCCTTTAGGGATTCCTAGAGGCCCCGCCTACTCGATCCGCATCGAAGATCTACTCCGGGCCTAGGACTCGAACCTAGAACCTTGCCGTTAACAGCGGCCTGCTCCACCGTTGAGCTAGCCCGGATCGTCGGCAGTATAGCAAAGTGCGCCGCCAATTGGCATTTTTTAGACGCCGAAACCCTTACGCGTACATTTTGTTTTACCCAAAATTTAAAATTCGGGACTTGATTTATTGCCGCGATCCTTATATCCTCCCACGTATGGCAGAGACGACAGAGTTGGCGATACTTTTGTCGGACGTAGTCTCTCGCGGCGGTTCCGACCTCCACCTGCTCCATGGGATTCCCCCGATCGCCCGGATCGCAGGCGAGATCGGCGCGCTGCCATACCCGGTCATGACCTCCGAGTCGATCCTGAATATTCTCGAGCCCTATTTGGAGGATTATCACCAGGATATCTTCAAGAAGGAGATGCGGGTCAACTTCTCGCACACGATCGCGGAGGTCGGCCGGTTCCGCTTCAACCTGTACATGGCGACCGGCACCGCGGGCGCCACCATCCGCGTCATCCCGAGCAAGACTTATCCGCTCGCGTCTCTCGGCCTGCCTCCGGTCGTCGGCAATCTCGCGGACATGAAGGCCGGCATCATCTTCGTGACCGGTTCGACCGGGTCCGGCAAGAGTACGACGTTGGCCGCCATGCTCGAGGCGGTCAACCAAACCGGCAAGCCGGGCAAGATCATCACGATCGAAGATCCAATCGAGAGCCTATTCAAGCCTTGCCGCTCGATCTTCGTCCAACGGGAGGTCGGCGTCGACACCCCGACCTTCGAAATCGGCATCCTGGATGCGCTGCGCCAGGATCCCGACATCATCTGCGTCGGCGAAATGCGCGACGCCGCGTCCATCCGCGCGGCCCTGCTTGCCGCAGAAACCGGTCACCTGGTCCTGACCACCTTGCACACGCGAGATGCGTCGAAGACCGCGCAGCGCATCATGAGCTCGGTGCCCAACGCCGACCAGGAAAGCCTGCGCGAGCAACTCGCGATGACGCTCGAGGCGGTGATTACTCAGGAGTTGCTCCCTCGGGCCGACGGCAAGGGATTGGTCCTTGCCTGCGAGATACTGATCGCGACCTCGGCGGTGCGCCAGCTCATCCGCGAGAACAAGTTCGAGGCTATCAACGACGCGATCCAAGCCGGCGCACAGGTGGGCATGGTGTCCAAGGACGGCTTCATTAAGAATCTGTATTCGAAGAAGATGATCACGAGGGAGGTCGCCTTGGCGCACATGCGCAATCCCGACGTTCTTAATCATTGAGGATGCCGTCCGCCTATCTGGTGCTCCTGCTGCTGATGGCAGAAGCGTCCAACGCGGAGGAAACGTCCGCCGAATGCCCGCAAGGCGCTCACCGCGCCGCCACGAACAGCCCCAACCGACCGTTCGAGTGCGTGGATGAGGATGTCAAACGGGGTTTTGGAGCGGTCGTGGGCACGAAGGGCTTCAAGACGCGGCTGGAGTGCCCGAGAGGAACGCGCCTCATCGCCTCGAGCGACGGTCTGCTGCGTCACCGCTGCGTGCGCGTGCCGGCCGATGAGACGGACGCCTATCTTCGCTACACGGCGTCCGCGGAAATGTCCTTTGAATACCCGCGCATGTTCCAGCCTCGCGACGGGTGGAAGGAGGAGGTCCCGACGCTCTCCTTCATGCTCGAGGACGGCTCGCCGGGCAAGCCCGTGATGATCACGATCACGAAGGTGGAGTCGTCTCAGCCGACCTTCATCGATATCCAGGCGGCGGCCAACAAGGACAAGGATTGGCTGGGCGCCAAGGACGAGGGTCTGATGTCGGTGGCCGGCGTCAAGGCGCGAGTGACCGTTGTCGCGGGCGAATCCAAGTCCGCCTACATTCCACTCGCGGCCGACGCGTATTACGCCGTCGTTTACAGCGCTCCGGTGGAATCCTACGACGATTATCTCGGCGCCTTCAACCGCCTGCTCAAGACGATGAAGCTCACGAGGCAGGGCAAGTGACGAGCGCGATTTCGGCGCGCGACGAGGGGCCGGTCCGCGTCATAACGCTCACGCGCCGCTCGGGAAACACGCTCGGTCTTGATGTTCTCTCGGCGCTTCGAGAAGCGCTCGATTGCGCCGCGAATGATCATAGGGTGCGGGCCATCGTACTCGCCTCGGGCCTGCCGAAATATTTCTCGAGCGGGCTTGACCTTAACGAGATCATGTCCCTGCCCGAGGGGAAGCGGACGCAGGCGTTCGAGGCCCTGTTCGGCTGCTACCGAGCCTTGCTCGAAGCGCCCAAGCCCGTCGTCGGCGCGCTGAGCGGGGCCGCCATTCTCGGCGGCTGGATCATAGCGATGGGCTGCGACTGGCGCGTCATGGCTTCGCGGTCGGGCAAGGTCGCGCTGTCGGAGATTCGCCTCGGACTAACGCCCACGCCCGCGCTCGTGACGCGCCTAGCGGCGTTGTCTGTCGATCCGCGCGTGGTCAAGGAGATGGTCCTGCGCGGAAAGACTCTGCGCGCGAGCGAAGCCCTCGCGGCCGGTCTCGTCGACGAGGTCGTGCCCGAGGACAAGGTTCTGGAGCGGTCTCTCGCGCTGGCCAGGCAGTTGGCAAAAGTCGCGCCCGCAGCCTTCGCGTCTCTCAAGAAAGGCCTCAACGCTCAGTTTCTCGATAAAGAGATCTGGCGCCGCTCGCTGTCTGAATTTGGAATCCTGATCGCCGGGTCCGAGGCGCGAGTCGGCATGGAGGCGATGCGCTCCAAGCGCCGGCCTCGCTGGGAGGACTGATGTACGACAAGAAGCTGCTCGCCGGGAAGATCGCGGTCGTGACGGGAGGCGGGACGGGCATCGGCAAGGCCGTGGCATTGGCGCTTGCCGAACATGGAGCCGATGTCGCTCTCGCCGCGCGCGACGGCGAACGCCTCGGCGCCGCGGCCGCCGAGATCAAGAAGGCCATGGGCCGCAAGGCCATCGGCATCTCCCTCGACGTGTCCGATGCCAAAGCGGTCCGCGCCATGTTCGATCAGGTTGAGTCGGACCTCGGCCCCGTCTCCATCCTAATCAACGGCGCCGCCGCAAATTTCGTGCGGCCAAGTGAGATGCTGACCTCGGTGCGTTTCCGCAAGGTCATCGACATCGTCCTGCACGGCAGCTTTAACTGCGCGATCGAGGCCGGACGGCGCATGCTGCCGCGCGGCGAAGGCACGATCGTGAGCCTGCTCGCGTCCTACGCCTGGACGGGCGCGCCGGGACTGCTTCCCTCCGCGACGGCTAAGTCCGGCGTGCAGGCGATGACGAAGACGCTCGGCGTCGAGTGGATCGGTCGCGGGGTGAGAGTCAATGCGGTCTGCCCCGGGCTTATCGACACGCAGCAATCTCGAGAACGCCTATGGCCCAAGGATTGGATGCGCGAACTCCTGCTCGACGGCGTCCCTGGTCGGAGGTTCGGGACCGAGGAAGACGTGGCCAACGCCGTCCTCTTCCTGTGCGCTCCCAAGACGACCTACGTGGCCGGCGAGACTCTCGTCGTGGACGCGGGCGCCTCGCTCGGCGGGACGCCCTACCTGCGTTTCGTCGAGAAGGCCGGCGTCGTTCGCAAGGCCAGACCGAAACTTAAGTCTTAGCCGCAAGAAACGAGGGGCTCCCCGTGCGAGAGCCCCCCGACTTTTTTAGCGCGCGGTCCTATGCGTGCTCGTGATGCTTGGAGTTGGCCTCGACATAAGCCTGCTTCGCGGCCTTGGCGGCGGCGACGATGGCTTCCTTCTTCGAGAACGACTCGTCCTTGACTGTGTTCAGAAGGGCCTCACCCTTCTCGCGTCGCTCCTTGAGCCAGTCCGCGAGGTGCTCACGGGTCTCGCCGCCCGAGCGGGGCGCGAACAGCACTCCGAGAACGGCTCCGATCGCCGCGCCCGACACGAACAGCAACGCTCCGCCAAGTCCTTCGTTATCTCTAGCCATAATGATGATCCCTCGCTCTGTTGCGTCTCAGTGACCGGCATGCCTGCCGATGGGCCGAGTATACATTGAGCCCCTCAGTCCGTCAAGGGGAGGTTTTTGTGAGGGCGGCGCGAGCCTCTTCAATGCGAAGCAGTTCCTCTTCGAGACGTTGCTCCCTCGCGTCAAGGATGCGACCGCGCTCGGCGACGGCGGCTTCGAGCGCGCGACGGCGCGAGGCGTGCGCCTTTTCGAGTTCGACGAGACGCTCCTCGAGGGCGAGGGCGCGGTCGCGCTCCGCAGCCTCAAGATGGCGGGCCAATTCGGCCGTGGCGACGAGCCGGGCTTCTTCCATGAGCCGGGCGCGCTCGACTTCACGCATGCGGTCGCGCTCGGCGACGGCGGCGCGCAGAGACGACGCGGTTTTCTCGACGGCCGCGAGCGATTCGGACAGCGCGCGGCGGTCGGCCTCGAGGGCGTTGATCCTCGATTCCAGATCTTTCACGCGCGATTCGTCGGTGATGCGCGCGCGGTCGCGCTCAGCTTGCGCTTGAGCAAGGCGCTCCTGTAGGTTCGCGAGGTCTGCGCGCAGGCCGGCGCGCTCGCGCGCGAGGTCCTCGAACGTCTTCTCGCGCACCATGCGCAGATCCTCATCGTGCGCGAGGCGCAGCTCGGCGATACGCGCCTCGTGGGCGGCCTGCCGCGCGCTTTGCTCCTGGGAATGCCGCGCGAGCGACTCGGCTTCGCGGCGGTCGCTCAGGGCGCGCTGGTTTTTCTCTCGTGCCAGGGCCTCTCCCGTAAACGCGCGGCGTTGATCGTCGAGCGCGGTCTCGTAGCGGCTGACCAACTCCGTCTCGCGTACGGCCCAGCGCAAGTCCAGGTCCTTCTCCTTGCGCAGGTGCTCCTCGCGCAGCTCAGTCCTCCAGGACTGGTGCTGGTCGGCGAGCGCGCAAGCGGCGCGCTCGGACTCGGCAATTTTTGCGCGGTAGGACTCGTCGAGCCCGCGTTGGCGCTGGTCATACTGCGCCGACAGAGAGAACTTCTCGGCCTCGACCGTCTTGCGGTGCTCCTCGAGCAGTTTTTCGCGGCGCAGCTCGTGCTGGGCCTCCAGCGCGCAGACGCGCGAGAGATATTCGTTCTGCCGGGATTCCTCGCGGCGCTTGGCCTCCTCCTCGAGGACTCGGGCGCGTTCGGCTAAGGCGGCGAGCTTTTCTTGATGCAGCTTTGCCAGCTCGGCATCCTTTTGCGCGATGAAATCATCCTGGGCGCGCACGCGCTCGGCGTCCTTGCGCGCGCCGTCCTCGAGAAGACGAGAGCGGTCGCGGCGCCCGACCGCTTCCAGTTCTTCTATTTTCGCGGCGACCTGACGCAGACGCTCGGCGTGCTCGGCGTCGAGAATATGATGGCGGTCGGCCCAGGCGGCTTGGAGCCTTCCGCGCTCAACCTCAAGTTCCGCATCCACCTTGGCGAGCAGGCGTTGCTCCTTCTCGGACCAGGAGGCCAGCAGGCGACGCTCGTCGGCCGCGTAATGGGCCTCGGCCGAAGCACAGCGCTTCTCGTGGTCTTCGGCGAGCTCGCGCGAGCGGCGGGCGAGAAGATCCTCCACCTCCTTTGCCCGGTCGGCGATCTGGCGCGCGCGCTCATCGAACTGCGTTTGGACGGCCGCGTCGAGCTTCGCGCGGCTTTCCTTTGTCTTCGCCCAGAGGCCCGTCTCGAGTTCCGACCATCGGGCCTGGAGCTCGGCCTCGCGCTTCTGGTAGCGCGTAACGAGGTCGGCTTCCTTGAGCTGGAACGCCTTGACGAGATCCTCCTCACGAGCTTTGACGGCAAGTTCTCGGTCCTGCGCGATCACGGCGAGAGCCATCTTGTTTTCCGCGAGTTCGCGCTTGAGGCTGGCGATCTCCCGGTCGTTGTCCGTGATCTCGAGTTCGCGCGAGTGGTTGGCTGCGGATATTTCGCGGTCGCGCGCCTCGCGCAACATCTCGAGCTGTTCGGCGTCGAGCTTGACCTTCGCGAGAATGTCCTGTTTCTCGCGTTTCAGCCCCAGGATGTCGGCATCGCGGGCGTCCAGCATGCGGCGCAGCTCCGCCCACGCCTCCTCCTTGTTTTTGTTCGCATTGGCCATGGCGACGACGTCGGCGCGCAGGCGCGCGAGGGTCTCCTCGGTCCGCGCGCGGTCGGCGTCGACGCGCGCGCGTTCCTCCGCGCGCACCTCCGCGCGGGCCTCGGCCTTCCAGTTCTGCATCATCTGCTCGCGCCGGGCGGCTTCCTTCTCCCACTTCTTGGCCTGCTCCTGCCACTCGGTGAGGCGGGCGTCCATCTCGGCGAGGCGAGACTCGAGCGCCTTACGCTTGGCGCCATCGTCCTGTGACTGGCCCTTCAGTGCGCTATTCTGGTCCTGGAGATCGCGGATGGTGGCGAGCGCGCCGCGGATGGCGAGGCGCGCGGCGTCGAGGTTGTTGATCTCCCGGAGCGCGCGGTCGTCCCACTGTTGGTCTCGCGATTCATCCATGGCCATTGCGCCCAATATAGCGTATCGCTGTTACGGCCTTGTTGCTGAGAAATCGCATACGGCGTTGTGTGCAATTCCGAGTGCCGGCGGGGATTTTCTACGTCTGGACGCGGAGGCGATTATGGGCTACAATCGTAGAGATGGGCCCATTAGGGAGGATACGGTGACCACGAAATCCGAGCCGCAGAAGCTTGAAGTCGCGACCGTCGCCGAAGGCGTCGTGAAGGTCAAGGTCCCTCAGGGCAAGGGTTTTTTTAAGATCGCCATAGAGAAGCGCCACGGCGAGTCCAACTCTCTCTACCTCGAGGTCAACGGCGCCCGCAAGTTTGAGGTCGGGAACGACTGCAACACCTGCCACTTCTGGTTCAAGATGTTGCAGGACCCTCATCTACCGACCAACAAGAAGATCGCCAATCTCCCGAAGACCATCCAGCTCGCGCGTCCGGTCGATGAGTCCCTCGTTCAGGAGTTGGCCCCCCTCCTCGATATCCTGGAAAAGGGCGAATACCTCATCTTCGAGACCTCGGTCAACTTGACCGGACCGTATGACAGCGACGATGAGGCTTCCTATTTCTTCCAGAGCGAGTTCATGGAGCTATGGGACATCGAGGACCCGAAGGAAGAGGGTCTGCTGTCCGGCTGGGAACATTACGAGGGCTCGCGCCCTCGCGTTTTCCGCCACCCCGAGGGCGGCGTCGTGGAGAAGCAGTTCGACTTCATAATTCCACTGGTCCCGCGCGCGGCGCTGAAGGAAGAATACATCAAGATATATCAGCAGATGATTCAGAACGGCGACCGCCCGCGGGTGCTCATGCTTGGCATGTACCAGCGCGCTATCCCCGAGGCCGTCAAGAAAGGCACGATCAAGAATCTACACTCCTTCATGGCCGGCTTTCTGCTCGACGGCCACCACAAGGTCGCGGCGTACAGGCGCGCCGGAGTGCCGGCGAAGTTCCTGGTCATACTCGCCCCCAAGGCCAGCAAGTATCACCTCCTCAAGGACGAGGGTCCCGCCGCGAAGGCGCAGGCCCGTCTCGAGGAACGACTGGCCATGCTGAAGCCGGCCTAAGGTCCCTGCCCTTAAGGAAAGCCTTGACGCGCCGCGTGGTCCGACTATACTATCGGGGCTGCGCCCGCATCTAGGTCTAAAGGCCTAGCTGAGAGTGGGGCTGAATACCCTGACAAGATGGGCCTTTTTAGGAATATGCTGAAGTCAATGAGGACCCGAAGCAGCCGAGTCCCCCTCCTCTTCGCGTGCGCTTTTGCGTTTGCCGCTTCATTATCGGCCGCGACCAGCGAGACTCGGAACGTCGTTGGGGCGCCCGTAGTGCAGCCGACCATGGCGCATATGAGCGGCTCGCTCTCTACTCCGCTGGGCGAGAGAATGGCCTTGGACCTCGCCGGGATTGAGAAGGCTCTGATCAAGCACTTGAAGGGCGAGGCGCTGTCGTCGTTCGAGGCGCTTAACACGCGGCGCCAGGCGCTCAAGGCCCGCATCGACGCCGCCGCGCTCACGCCGGGCGACAGGAAGATTCTCAACGAGCGCCACGAGCGTTTGGCGAGCGTCATCATGCGTAGCCTTCGCCTCGCCGGCGGGGCCGCCGCGCTCGATGCCGAGATCTCGAGGGCGGTCTTGAGCGCCGATGCCGTCCCCGACGCCATCGCGGCAAAGGACCCGCTGTATCAGATCGACAAGTTGCTCGGAGACCTCGACAGGGCCTCAGCGAACCCGGCCGAGGCCGACAAGATCTTCGACGACCTGAACCGACGCTACGGCGAACCGAAGGACATCCCGGGCGCGGTTCGCGTGAACTTCGGCGCGATCCGCAAGACGCTCACCGACACGTGGTCCTTCACGCCGAAGGGCGCGCCCGGCACGAACGCGGACAAGGCACGCGACCTCGCCCGCGACACGCCGGCGCCTGCGCAGGAACGGATTGCCGCGCGCGAGGAGAGCGGCGATTACCTGGCCTTCGCGAGCCTTTTGCGCGGGCGCGCGGCGGAGATGATGGCCGAGCAGCTTCCCGACGGCAGCGAGCGCCGCTTCATCGCGGAACGCTCCGAGCGCCGTAAGGAGTTGCTCGATGCCGGACGGCGGGCGGTCGCTGCGAGGGGCGGCGACCCGGACGCGTTCGCTACCATCGATGCGCTTGTGGCCCACCTGTCCCGTCAGGAGAAGAGCCTAGCCGACTCCCTGGGCTTGAGCGATAACTACGACTCAATGGATGCAGTTGTTTTTCGCGTCTCGGCGATTAAGAACGTCGATCACGAACTTGGCGCGTTCATGGCCGCGCTTTGGGAATATCGCGAGTTCCTATGCGAGAACCTCGTGAAGGCCCAGGTGCCTCTCAACACTCAGTTCACCCCCTGGGAGACGTTCCCCGGCGGCAAAGGCGCGGTTGGAGCCCAACTCGTCGGCTTTAGCCGCGGCCTTTCCCAGTTCGTGGGTCTGCGCTACGACAACCCGGACGGCTCCTCCCGATTTCAGAGCATGACGAACGACGACCGCAGCAAGCTGATCGTGGCGCTGGACAAGGAGATGAAGCGCACCGAATCCTTGATCGGCTACGACGCTGAGGGCCGGATGCGGAACGCGCTGACGGTGGCATACGACGGCGCCAGGCTCACTCGCCGCGAGCTCCTCGACATGGGCACGAACATCGTCGAGATCACCGATTTCAAGGCCGATGGCAGCGAGCTCAGGATCACGCGCAAGAACTCCAAAACAGGGGAGGAGTTCGTGCGCGACCTTGCGCCGGACGACGGCCGCTTCGAGGTGACCACGAAGCAAGACCGCCGCGAGATCCGCTTCCTGGCAAGCGCCGACGGGGCCCCGCCCGCTCTCTCCCTGCGCATCGAGAGGGTTGGGACCGATGGTCATTTCGAGCTCGAGCGCGTCGTGCTTCAAAACGGCACCCACATAGTCGCGAAGTCCCCCCATGTCAACCAACTGCTCGAGAACGGCGCGAAGAATCTCGGCTGGGAGGTCGCGCTTAAGACCCTCGTGGACACGACCGACGTCAACAAGCGCCTGACGCTCGGCCGTGGGCTCGCGCACGAGACGCTCGTAGCCCTCGGCATGAACGACGACAACGCTCGCCTGAGCAAGCCGCTGGGTGCCTTCCTCGCCGCCGAGGCCAAGGACACATACGACCTTATCGATCCGACGCAGGGCGCGCCGATCCGCTTCTTCATCAACAAGAACAAGAGCTATCTCCTGATCTTCACTCGCCGTGACGGCACGAAGCGCATACTGAGCGGCACCTTCAAGCAGGCCACCGAGTTCGAGAACGAACAGGGTCTGGGCACCGCGTTCGGCGTCTGCGGCGAGATCGAGATCGACGCGGCCGGCGAAGCTCAGCAGTTGGATCCGAAGATCGTTACGGAATATCTCTACGACGGCTCGCGCCTCGTGTGGCTGCCGTCTTCCCCCGAGACGTATACCCCCCCGACGGACTTCTGGTTGATTGGGAAGTACGCGGCGCCATGGACCAACAAGCGTGAGAAGACAGCGTTCAAGGTCCGCCGCGACATCCCTCCCGATCCCTCCAGAGCCCAGTGGAACGAGAATGGCCGGGAATGGCTCTCCTCCAAGGACACGATCGACCGCGAGATCAACGGGACCTCGATGCTGGGCGTCGGTTCGCGCAAGGCTGCGAGCTTGCCCGGCGTCAAGCAGGTCCTTGGTATCTGCGGTGACGTGGCCTCGACGGCCTATACAGGCATCGTCTCAGGCGGGCAGGCGCTTGCCTACACCGTCACCGGCATCGAAGAATACCGCCTTGAGGCCATGGCCGGCTTCAGCCGCAACTATGCCTCTAAACTTTTGATGGGCGGAATGGAGCCGGACCGCGACAAGGATCCGAAGGCTTGGCGGGAGTGGAAGGACGGTATAAATAATGAGTTTCTCGCCAAAGTCGGCGGCGAGGACAATCGATTTATCCTAGATGTTCAGGCGCGGGAGCGGCGCGAGAAGGCGCTCGCCTCCCTGGGCATCACCGCGCGCCGCGCGCCGCAGGCCTACCGTGGCGCGATGCAGGCCTCCGTCAGCGAGGACGAGCGCTATGACGCGCTCAGCGATTTCGGCGCCGGAACCTACGGCCGCCGTCTCGCCGACGATGGACATCAATTCTGGGGCGCCGCCATGTCCTTTAGCGAGAGCCTCGACGAAGGCATGCTCAACCCTCTAATGTACGTGCTTCCCGGCATCGGGCGCCTGGCCGGTGCCGCCGGCAAGATGGGCCTGGTCGCCGCCAGTCCGACCGTCCAGGTCGTCGCGAAGGTCACGGAGTTCGGCATGCGCGGCTTCCAGTACGCGTTGCTCGGCTCGGTTGTCAGCTCGTTCTCCCTCTCCGCGCTCGACAATATCGGCAAGATATCCGACTACTGGGGCACGCCCGGCGCCTCGGTCAAGGCCGGCGAGGCGATGGCCGATATCGCGTTCGGCGGCATGATGATCCACAACTTCGCCAAGGAACGCGCTCGGGACCGCCTGGCTAAGCTCAAGGATTTACACAAAGCGGACGTCCCGGTCGAGGCGGTCAAAAACACCCTCGAGGCGAAGGCCGAGCCGGCCGCGGTCATCGAGGCTTCCCAAGTTAAGGCTGCGGTTCCCAACGAGCTTGCCGCGAAGGGCCCGCCGCTCAGCAAGAGGGCAAGCCAGCGCCAAGCCGCGGCGGAGTTCAAGAGAAAGTATTCGCGCAACTCAGTCGAACTCGGCGGAGATGTCGTCGACGTGAAGTCTCCCACGCGCGTCGAAGCCAACGCTAAGATCAAAACGCCGGCTCTCGAGGCGAAGGGAACGAAGATTCCACCCGTCGAGGCGAAGACGGCTGGAGTTACCGTTGCTGAGGTGAAGAGCGCGACGGCGAAGCCTCCAGTGAAGGGCAAGCCCACAACCCAAACGGTCGCGGAATTTAATTTGGCTGCAGAGAATAGCGGCCGTGTTAATGTGAACGGGAAAGGAAGCGAGGGGGTTGCCCTGCAGGGGAAGCCGGGCCGGTTGCACCGCGCGATGAAGTGGCTGAGTGAGAAGGGCAGTACGTTGGTAGAGAAGATGGGCAAGGGCTCGGGATGGATCAAGCAACGTCCCAGCATGGTGCTTGCCCGTGGGACCGGCATACTGCCGATCACTCCGGCCATGACGCGCAACATGGCCGAGCCCGATGCCGACCGCAACGGGAGCGCCCATAAGGATCCTCCTTCGCCGAATAAGGGGGCCGATACGGGCGTCGATGTTCACAATAAGATTGACGAGGAGAAGGGAAACAAGGGCGCGGAAACGCCCGACACGGACAAGGACGCGGAAACGGCCGACACGGACAAGGGCGCAAGTTCCCCCGGCGGCGCCAGGGGTTCCGGATCCGCTGCCCGCTCCGGCGATGACGACGATCACGCAGGCAAAGGTCCCAAACCTCCCAAGATGGACGGCGGAGGCGGAGGAGGCGGCGGCGGAGGAGGCGGCGGCGGAGGCGGAGGAGGCGGCGGCGAAGGAGGAGCACCAGCGGGCCCAGGCCCGGACGTCGGTCCGAACGCCGGAGGAGGCCACGGCGACGTTGCCCCGAAAGCCGCTGACCCCGGAGTGAACGCGGCGCAACCGGCCAATCTGCTTGGCACAGGCTCCGCGATCTCCGCCAATCGCAGTCCCAAAATTGACCAGAACGACACGTCCGCAGGCGGCGGCCATTCTCCTGCCCCCTCGCCTCCATCGCGCTTCGACGGCTCGCGCTCTCAACCTAAGTCGGCGTATACATGGTCTGCGACCCCTATGAAGGGCGTAGGCGCGGGCGATTCGTTCGCCCTGCCCAGGCTCACGTCGCGCGCGTCCGCTTTGACGGAGCCCCCTCCATCCCAAGACGTCCCCTTCGCGGCGCGGGCCGCGGGCGGCTCCGTAGGACCGGCTCGCGTCGCAACTGGCGCCCGCGCGCCGGTCGTCAAGCCCGAGGAAGAGGATTTCAGCTACACCTATATGGCGCCTGCTCGCCACAAATATGAGCTGCCGACGGACCGCCCCGCTGAAGGCAAGGATTGGCGCTATCCTCTTTCTCTTGGGCTGCGCGGCGCGGCCGTCCTGGCGATCGCTTATCTGATTTACCATTCAGATCTGCCGTATCTCGTCGGCTTCACGCGTCGGCGGCGCGACGGCACGTATGGCGTGTAAATAGATAGAATACGCACGCCGCCGGAGAAGGGCGGTCCAATATGATTTCCCGTTGCCCGAGTTGCGGCGTCCCGGCTCCCGAAGAGGCCCCGCAATGTCCGTCCTGCGGCTGGTATTTTGATTCCAACAAAAAGGAAGGCAAGAAGTCGGATCCCGGCGCGGCGGAGGCGGAGCTCCCGGATGAGAGGCCGAATATAGCCTTCCCGCCCGAGCCGGAGGAGCATCCTCAGGAGGAGCCGGAGTTAAGGAAGGAAGCGGTCGCTGAAGACGAGAATGACGGATCCTCTTCTGCCCTGCTCCTGCCCGGTTCGACGACTGAAATCATCATCAAGCAGCGCGCGGCGAGCGCTGATCACGAAACCCCCAGGGAGCTCGAGGTCGAGTCCGATGTTGCGAAGACTTCCTCCGATGTTCCGAAACCTGCGGCGGTGGCCGTCGGGGCCCTTGGCCTCGTATTCATCGTCGGCGCGATTTCCTTGGTGCTTCGTTCCCCTCCGGCTCCGGCCCATAAAAAATCACCGCCGGCCAAGAGTCCGCTGATTGCGCCCGCGCCCGCGCCGGCGCCTCCGGTAGTTGTCGAACCACCGAAGGAAAAAGAGGACCGTCCCACAGCGAGATTCGTCGAGTTCGCGCGACCGCAGTCCGCAGCTGTCCCCGCGCCCGTCGTAGAACCCAAGCCCGACGCTCCGGCCGCCGCCCCGAAGAAGCTCGTGGGGCCTCTGTGGGTGTTCGAAGGCTCGGTCTACGACCTGCTTTCGACGCGCGGCGCGTACGGAGTGAGGCTCGTCTTCGTCGACGCAGGCAACAACAAGGTCGCGTCCGTCGAGGCGGACGAGGGCGGCCATTATCGCGTGTCGATGCCCGCCGGCCCCGAGGAGGGCTACTCTCTGCGCATCGTGCACGATGACTACACGGACAAGCATGTCGACGACCTCGGCTCGATGCACTCGATTCGCAAGGCCGACCTTGAACAGCGAAAGTTCCTGATGCGGGCGGACGCGCGCACTATCCCCTGGATCGGCGCCGCGGGCAAGTCCGTGCGCCGCGACATCGCGCTGGTTCCAAATGTTTCCGCCGAATGAGTCCGGTATGACCGTCACGCAGTCCTCGTTGCTTGGCGCGATTCAGGGGCTGACGGAATTCTTGCCGGTCTCAAGCTCGGCGCATCTGGCGCTTGCCCCGCGATTCTTTTCCTTCCACGATCCGGGTCTGACTTTCGACGTGGCCCTGCATCTGGGGACGCTGCTCGCGGTTCTGCTCTACTATCGCGAAATCTGGACGAGGATGCTGTTCGGCGCGGCGAGCGAGCCGAGGGGCGAAGAGGGCCGCAAGCTGGGGCTTCTCGTCCTTGCCACGGTCCCGGCGGTCGTCGCGGGCTTGCTGTTCGAGAAGTCCGCGGAGGAAGCCTTTCGCGATCCGCGCCGTATCGGCGCCTGCCTGATCGCGTTCAGCGGCGTCATGGTGTGGGCCCAACGCAACGCGACGAACCGGATGACCTGGCGCGCCGCCGGAGTCCGGAACTTGCTTCTCATCGGCGGCGCGCAGGCCCTGGCCGTGATGCCCGGAGTGTCGCGCTCAGGCGCGACGATCAGCGCCGCCCTGCTTCTGGGCGTCACGGCGCCGCAGGCCGCGGAGCTCTCATTTCTGATGGCCACGCCTGTTGTCGCGGGCGCCGCGCTGTTCAAGCTGCGGCATCTCGTCGTCGCGGATCTGAATGGGACCTTTTTCTTGGGGATCGCGGTGTCGGCGGTGACTGGCTTCGCCGCCGTCAAGGCGTTCATCCGCTTCCTTCCGAAAGGCGGGCTCGTGCCTTATGCGTACTACCGCATGGCGCTGGGGCTGGCCGCGCTGTTTCTGACGCGCTGAGCGTCCCGGCAACTCAGAGAGCTTCGTCCAAGCCCGCGCACGCGGCCTCTACGGCTTCGAGCTCCTTGGGAACGTGCAGTAGTTCCGTAAACCCGTAAAGCGACCACCCTTCCCGCCGTCGGTAGTCGTC
>JBBTJN010000148.1:0-10420 GCA_038059415.1 Elusimicrobiota bacterium
CTATTCCATTGAGATTGTCCCAGTTGGGGATGAGGCGGATGAGCTTGAGGCGGGGATAGACCTCCGTAAGGGACGTAGCTGGATTAACGGAATGCCGCTTGAAAAAATTGCACCACGAACCATTGATAGCGGTCTTTACTGCATAAAGACGATTGTTAACGTCATTAATACCCTCACCCCTATTGGGCTGGCTAATACCAACCCTATCTCGTGTAATTTTTACGCCTGCAGCAGCAGTACTGTCCCAGTCGCCATCCGCAAACTCAGTGCCTGCCTTTTCCTGAAATAACATATCGGGCGTCAATTCGTCCCTATCGTCTCTGCTTTTTATGGTTTGTATCCATTCATCCGTATTTGCGACCGTATTCGATATTCTCCAGGGATGAAGCACCCATTTGGCGTCAGGAAATTCCTGCTTCATCCTTGTATTCAATTTCTTATAATAAGCGGCCATTCCTTCACTATGTGTTGCATATTCATGGGTAATTGTCCCATGCAGCAAGCTCGAATCCGACCCTGTCCAAGTAGACAAGGTTACTCCATCATTATCAGTCCCGTTCCATATATTAAAATCACCTGTAAGGCGTGGCACGTCCACCATATAGCCGCCGAAGGTAAATGAGGAATCCGGGTCTTCCATATCCCTGGCAAGAGTAATGATTTTTTCAACAACGGAATCAATAACGGCTTGCTGCTGGAAATCCCATCCCACACAAAATTCAGTAGCACTCATCCACCAGCCTGTTGCTAGATTATTCGGGAAGGCTGCAGTGCTCTTCCATGCCATATTTTGATTGTAAAAATCCATGTCCGCTGATGAATAACTTTGTGTGGTGACTATATTTCGCGCGCGGTTAGATAGAACCGGATATCTATATAAATGCGGGTCTACTAAAAAGAATTTAAGACCGGAAAGGTCAGGAATGCTCCTATAGTTTAAGACATTGCCGCTCCTTATCCCAATAGAACTATACCCCATCTGTTTTGCGTATCTAGCATTATCTCCAATAGACTCGCTTCCAATCTGTGTAACGAAAAAATTCTTCCAGGAGGCAACGTCGGCGGCGCCGGCGTCCGCCGGGTTGACGAGAATGAATTGCGCGCTGAAGAGGGCCATGAATATTGAAATGTGGAATATGCGTTTCATGACATTCTCCTTGATCTACGGGCCGAGGAAACACCAGGCCTTATCGAAATAGAACTATGCCCCTGATGATAGCCCCGGAGAACGCCGAAGTCAAGATAAAACTCAATAAAATAAGTAAAATTCTTGTATCCAGCGATTGATGCAACCGACAGTTTCGTGGTCGTGCAGGTCGATGTCCTCGTTGATCTGATACGACAGGAGCTCGATGACGCAGCGGCACAGGCCTGGACACGCTGCACGAAACAGACTCCAGTTGGAAGCGCAACCGAGCAAGACTACAAATCCCGCCTCGAAAAGCCAAAAACGTACACCCTCCGCCCAAAGAGCGTCAGCGCGTCGGATTTTGTTTTCACCCGCCAATTTTACAGATTGCCGGGGTCGGAGTGCGCTTCCGACTTCTGTTCCGTGTTCTTGTCGAAGTCGCGCTCGAGGAGCTCCTTCTCGGTGCCCTGATCTATGTTGAGATCGAGACCCTCGCCCTTCGCCGCGCGTCCCGCGCCCTGGAGCTTCTTCATCGTCTCGGGCGAGAGCTTGCCGCCGTCCCGGACGACCGCGTCGATCATATCCTTCATGTCCGCGCTGACTGAGCCCTGCTTTTTCGTGAGCGAGTCGATGATGTCGCGGCCCATCGACGGCGTGATCCCGTCCTTGCCGTCCCCCGCCGCCGAGTGCAGGCGCTTCTCGAGATCGTCGATCTCGGCTCTCTCGTCGGCCGAAACGCGCCGGAGATCCTTTTGCGTCACCCCGCCGAGCCCACGATTGCTCTTCGTAGTTCCGGTGATGATCGTGCCGCTGCGGGCAAAGAATTCTCGCATCTGAGCCCGTTGCTGATCATCGATCTGCTCGAGCCTGTCGTAAGAGAGCGGCTTGCCCTTGCTCTGGGCATCGTCGACCATCTTCTGCCGCGCCTTGTCCTGGCAGTCGCGCACTGCGTCGAGATCGGCTTTGTAGCGCACCGACGTCGAGGACACGTGGATACAGTCCGGCAGTTGCTCCGCTGATGCGACAACCGCCAGCGCCACTGTGAGCAGAAGGGGGACGACCATATCATTCACTCCGCTTGAGCGGCGCGGCCGCGCTTTACGCGGACTCGAGCAAGGGACGCGGCTGCTTGCCGTATTCCCTGAATATCTCCACGATCTCGTCGTAGTCGAGCTCCTCGCGCTTGAGCAGCTCCCCGGCGAAGCGTTCGACGATGTGCCACTCGACGCGCAGGGTCTTCTCGACCTCGGTCATCCCGTTGCGCAGGATCTTGTTCGTGTCGGCGTTCAGGCTGCGCTTGACGTCCTCGGAGATGTGTTCCCGCGGCATGGTCGTGTAGTTCCCCACGTAGCCGCTCTCGCCCATGCCGATGGACCAGACCATCCAGTGCGCGTGGCGCATCGCGTTGGTGAAGTCCGAGCCCACGCCTTCGGTCGTGACGCCGTACTTGATCTTCTCAGCCAGGTAGCCGCCCAGCGAGACCTTGATGTTGGCGTGCAGCGAGGCCGAGTCGTCAAGGATAATCTCGCCGCGGGGCACGGAGTGGACGACGCCGAGCACGCCGCCGCGCTCGATGATCGACGCCTTAAAGACGTCGCGGGTCGGATGCTCCAGGTACATCATGACCAAATGGCCGGCCTCGTGGAAGGCGGTCATCTCCCGCTCATGGACCGTCATGCTGACGCGATGGGCGATGCCGAGCTCGATGCGGTCAAGAGCCGCCACGCAATCTTTATAAGAAATCAGCTCACGGCGCTCGCGGGTCGCGATCAGCGCGGCTTCCTTGAGGACGTTCTCAATGGAGGCGGGCGAGTACTGAACCGTCTTGCGCGCCAAGCGGGCGAGGTCGATGGACGGATCTGTCTTGAGCTTCTTCGCATAGTACTCGAAGATGTCCAATCTCTCCTTGAGGTTGGGCAGGTCCACGCGGATGGTGCGGTCAAGGCGCCCGGGGCGGACCAGCGCCTCATCGAGGATGTCGAGGTTGGCGTTGGTCGCGGCGATGACGACGACATCGGCGTCGGTCTCGTTGAGGCCGTCCATCTCGACGAGAAGCTGGTTGAGGGTGCTGTTCGACTCGGACGTGCCTCCGTCCATGGCGCCGCCGAAACGGCGTTTCTGGCCGATGACCTCGATCTCGTCGATGAAGAGGATGCAGACGCCGTGAGCCTGGGCGTAGAGCCGGGCGCGGCGGAAGATCTTGCGCACACGGGCGGCGCCCGTACCGACGAATACCTCGATGAACTCTGACGCGGAGGTGGTCAAAAACGGCACGCCAGCCTCTGTGGCGATGGCCTTGGCGAGCAAGGTCTTGCCGCAGCCGGGAGGACCCGCCAGGACCATGCCGCGGATGATCTTGCCTCCGATCTTACGCAGAAGGGCGCGGTCTTTAATGAGCTGGACGATCTCCCAAGCTTCGCGCTTGGGCTCGGCGAGGCCGACGACGTCGCTGAACTTGACGTTGATTTTGGTCGGGTCGACCTTCTTCTTGCTGATGTCGGCGAGGCCGCCGTACTGGAAGGTGTAGAGGAAAAAGACGAAGATCAGCGAGTTGATGATGCTCGACGGCAGGGAGATCACGTTGAACCCGATGATGTAGCGAGCGACGCTTTCCTCGAGCCGGGTCAGGTACCAGAGCGGGAGGAGAACGGCGGCGAGGACGATGACGGCGAGAACCACGTGGACCCAGTAGAATTCCCACCAGAGTTTAAACTTAGCCCAATTCATGCGGTCTCCCTGCGCGCGTCGTCCTGCGACCCGTCCATCATAGCAATTGTTCCGATCGAACCATGAGGCGAGGAATGCGGGCCCCCCCATCCAACCTTGACGCCGAGCGCCATAAGCGGTATATAGAAGTCACTCTGCGCCGTCCCAAGGCGATCCATGGGCAAAACTCCTACTTCCACGAAGCCGCTGATCCTCGTCGTCGACGATAGGCCCGAGCTCGGTCAGCTCCTGAAAATATACCTCGAGGATGCCGATTACGAAGTCTCATTGGCCTTCGACGGCCCCGAAGCCCTCGCGAGCGCCCGGAACAGGCCGCCGGACTTGGCCGTCTGCGACGTCGGCCTGCCCTCGATGCAGGGGTGGGAACTCTGCGAGAAGCTCAAAAGCCTGGCGCTGCCGAGAATTCTGCCCGTCATCATGCTGACGGCGAAAACGACGGAGTTCGACGAGGTGCGCTCCTTCGAGTCTTGCGCCGACGAGCACTTCACTAAGCCCGCGAATTTCCAGGCCCTCGTCGCCGCCGTGACCCGCCATCTGAGCGCCATCGGCAGGATCTAACTGGAGGCCGTTTTGGCGCCGCCCGCTGAAACCTAAACGCGATCCGTGCGCGGCAGGCAGAACGCAATGGTCAGCATGACGATCCCCGCTAGGAAAAGGGCCCCGCCGAGAGCGCCGTTCCCCGAGGGGCCCGACAAGACCGCGTGTGAGTGAGCTACGCTTCCGACGAGCAGGAGGTTCATGGCGCCGCCCTCAGGTCCCCGCCCTTTGCGAAGGTTGGAATATCCCCAAAAGGCGCCTCGATACGTCGAAGGTGTGGTCGCCGCTGGTCTTCTCGTTCACCGCTTCAAGAAGCTTTACGGCCTCGCCTATTTCTCCCAAGTTCGCGCGGGCCGACGCTTTGAATATATAGGGCGTCTGCCATTGCGGCATCTTCGTTATCGATTTTTCCGATTCCGCGAGCAAATCCGCCCAGTTCCTCCGCTTTTCCAGCTCATGCATTTTCAAATATTCCTGGTGTTCTTCGCCCAGGCTCATCGAGATGCGCCCGTGAACGTTGTTTATTTTCTGCCCTTCGAAACCGTACGAAATTATTCCCTTCTCCGCGGCCGACCTCCTGGGCGCCGGGGCCTTCACCAAGGCCGTTCTCTGCGGAACTTGTACATGAACGGCGGGCTGCGATTCCACCTGAGCCGCCGGCGGAAGCCGCTGAGTGTTTTCCAACCGGCGAAGGGTTGATGCGAGAAGAAATACTCCGCACAAAAAACCGGCCCACGCCACCCATCGGGGAAGTTGAAGCCGGAGCATTTCCATTTTTATCTTCATGCGATAAGCATAGCCGCGCATCCGGGAATATACCAGGAAAAAGACGGATAAAATTAGGTTAAAATCCGGTAAAGTGGCCCGATAGGCTTCCCCTCGTCGCGTCAGCCCGCTCCGGACGTTTTATGATCTTCAAAAATAGCTAGGATATCATCGCGAATAAGGTCGATTGATTCGTGGGAACCAGGCCGGAAGAGGGGGCACGGATAGCCATGGCGCGCATCTTGGTGGTTGATGACGAGGAGCATATTCGCCTGCTGGTCGCGAATGTTCTCGTCCAGCACGGCTATGAGGTCGACACGGCCAGCGATGGGGCGGAGGCTATCGGCGAACTCGCGAAGACGAATTACGACCTCATGATCATCGACCGCAATATGCCGAAGATGTCGGGCATTGAAGCGATTACCGTCGTACGCGCCAGCCGTAAATTCAAGGGCCTGAGGATTCTCATGCTGACCGCGGAGCGCTTCCCCACGAACATCGTCAAGGCCTTCGAGTCGGGCATCGACGGCTATATGGTCAAACCTTTTGATCTGGATGGCCTGCTGGTGAAAGTGGAGAAAATTTTACTTCAGCAACGGAGCGTGGAGTAAGCGCGCGTCACCGTCGCGCGGGCCGCCCGCGCTTGCGTTCGCGCCGCTGAGCGACTTCCCACTGCCCCTTGTCGGCAGGCTCCTTGTCGAAAAGATACGGATCTTCATCGGGACGGCTGTTGACGAAGACAAAGGAGATGGGGAAGCCGTATTGCTCGCTGAGCGCCGGCGCCGACTCTTTGAGGTACTCCATGAGATCCTTCTGGCGCGGGTCGTCCCATACGAGCCGTCCCAACTTCGCGGCATCCTGGTTTCGGCCGCCTACGTCGACGGAGAAGGTCACCTGCAGCGGCGCACCGCCGAGGCTCTCCTCGATGATAGCCCTGTTATCGCGATAAATTCTGAGCTTGTAGAGGAACGTCTCCTCCATAACAACGTTCAGCGGCATCCATATGCGCACCGATTTATCTTCCCACAGCATGACGTCCCTGTCACGCGGCGGTTTGCCGGAGTCCGCGACGGGCTCCGTCACGGCGTCGAACTCCGTCTTGTACTCCTCAATGATCCTCCCATCGGGGAGGACCTTCTTGCCGAAGAAATCGCGGCCCGCCTGAGTGATCTTCAAGCCCTTTTGAAGTCTGATCTTGTGCGAATTGAGCTCATGGCCGAGTCCGACTGCGCGGCTAAAGGTCACGCCGTCGAGAATATTCATGACGCCCTTGGGCTGGTCCCCGTATTTCTCCACCAGCCGGTTGTATTCGGCGCGAAGCGGAGCCGAAGCCATACTGGGCTCGGTGATGTAGCGGAAGATAAACCGCTGTCCGTAGACGGCAGAGAACTCTTTTTCCTTCCCGCGCAAGTGGGCCTCTATCTCCTTGTAGCCGCGCGTGTCGAAGTTCAATTCAACCTGGAAGAATTTAATACCCATACCCCGCTCGGCCGTTCCTTTCTGCTTAAAATCATTCGTCGCTTTCTCGAGATACTTATCCACCCGGCGGATGCCCTCGCTGATCTCAGAGGCGGGATTGCCGGGAGCAGGATGAAAATAGACGCGGTGCGTGTGCACGGCGATGTTGCGGCCGCCCTCGCCCCTGAGAATCGCGTCGACCCAGTTCCGCGTCCCCTCGAGATGCACGCTCGTTTGAGTGATGTCGCGGTCGCTCGCGGCCCTCTCGACGCTCATCAACTTGACGCGCGCCTCGTCGTAGGCGTCGTCCATCACGTCCATTACGCCGCTCAGGTCCACGCGCGGCGACAGCTCGTCGTAAAGACGGCCGATCCAAACCGACAGATCGGCGACGCGGCCTCCGACCCAGACGCCATCGGCGTTCTTGATAAAGCCCTTCGGGCCCGCCTGGGATCGGTCGGGAGGCGCGACGGGCGCGTTCTTGTACGCTTTCGAATTGTCGAAGAGGGCGGCGCCGTCAAGGCGGGAAGCGGCCGCCCGCCAAAGCGCTTCAAACGCGACAGGCAACTGATTGCCCGTAAGCGGATGGCCGTCCGCCAACGGCCCCACGTTGATCGCCGTGTCCGGGGTCATGACTAGGGGCACGGGCACGACGGACGGCGCGAGGGTCCCAAGCGGCATCAGCGACAAGGACGTCATCGCAGGGCCGCCGATCAAGCCGGGAACGACGACGGCGGCGCCGCCGAAAGAAGGCGTGAGCGTCACGCGCGCAACCGAGACCAGTTGGGCCGGTGCGCGCGCGGACACAAGGGCAACCGTCAGAAACGCGGGAAGAAAGCGGCGCGGAATTTGGTTCATACCACAAGAGTAGCAATGCGAACCGGCGGCGTCCTGAGTCGAAAGGGCCTCCCTCCCACGCCAAAGGACCTACGCCTTGACCTGTCCTGATGGGATGGGCTACGCTACGAATATGCGCCTATTGCCCATCGTAGCGGCCACGCTCCTGTCGACCTGCGGGTATGTGAGCTTCGGGAGGAAGGTGTCGGACGATGAATTGCGCCTGCGCTCCAGCGTCCGCGCCTACTACGGCGAGGTGGTCCAGGCCTTCGCCGCTGGAAATCCCGAGTCCCTGCCCCTGCTCTTCGACGCCGCGATCACCCATCCGATGACTCGAGAGCAGATCACGTCCTGGGGTAAGGACTTCTTCGCCAAGCACGGCCCGGCGAACTTCAAGGTCTTGCGGGTGGAGTACGAGCGCCTCAGCTACGAAAACGCGGTCGTCCTGCTCACCTATCGCGTCGAGACCAAAGATGGAAATGGAAATTTCGGCGGTTCGGAAAGGAACTTCCTGACCAAACACGGACGGCGCTGGGTCGTCACGTCTTGGGAGAAGGCGCCGGAGCCGAAGTCCGCGCCTTGATCCCAAGGTTCCATGTAATTAAGAAATGACGCCGTAACACGAATAAATCATATTCCTAGCGGTGAGGTTCTATGCGCATGACGGCAGCTCCACGCACGGACCTGCGGGAATCGAAGAACTGTTGAAGCTGCCCGGCTTCAATGGGGAAACCCTCGTTTGCCCCGCAGGCTCCGACGACAGCGCGGATTGGAAGCCCGCGCTGGCTTATCCTCCATTCAAGACAGCGCTCATGGCCGCCCTGGACTCGCCTCCCCCGTCATGGGCCCCCCACGATTTACCGAAGGCGATTCTGCCGCCGATGCCCTCGCTTCCCCCGATGCCCTCGCTTCCCCCGATGCCCTCGCTTCCCCCGATGCCCCCGCTTTCCACGCCGGGTGCGCTTCCCCCGTTGCCGCCGCCGCCTTCGATGGCGGCGCCGACATCCGCTCCGGTTCCCGTAATTCCGGCGCCGATCGATTTGCCGAGGGTGAATGATCCGCCCACGCCTCTTGACCTTCCTTCTCCGGCCGCGATGGCCGAAAAAACCGTGGCGTGCCCGCGCTGCGCGCACGCCAATCTCGAAGAAGCCCGTTTCTGCAACTCGTGCGCCGCGCGCATGGACGGCCGCCCTGAGGACGTCATCCCGACGCCTGATGCCTTCGCGCATCAGGACCCGTTGCTCTCCTTCCCGGCGCAAACGCAGCCGATGTCCTTGCCTGAATCTCCGCGTCGACCGCCTCAGTCCGGCAAGATGGGCCAGCTCGCCGCGTTCGAAGAGCCCGCCCCGACCGCATCTTACGCCTCCGTGTCCGCGGTGTCGGCGCCCGAGCCCGTACCCGCCGTCGCGTCCGTTCCCGTCTGGAAGCGCCCAACTTTGCTGGCAGCCTTCGCGAGCGCCGCCGTCGTCGCCGCCAGCCTGGCCTATGTGACGCTCAGAAAGAAAGTCCCAACAACCGTCGATGAACTGCCGTCTTCATCGCGGATGCCCATGCCGGAGCCGGTTCCGGCCGCACCCCTCGACTCAACGCCCCCGGAAACCTCGTCGCCGGCGATACCCGCTCCACGCGCTCCCAAGGCGAAGACGAAGTCCAAAGGCAAGCGGACCGCCAAGGCCGACAAAGCCTCTCAGGACGACAGGGACCCGTTGCTTGAGGCGCTGCTCGCCGACGCGACCCTGCCGGCATCTGGAGCCGCCGCCGAGAGCGCGGCCGATAAGGCCGCGCCGTCGATAGACCGGAGCCCGGCCACAAAACCCGGCCAATTCTCCTTGCCTGGACTCCAACGTCCGGTCAGCGCGAGCGACCGCTCGCCCGCGCCCCATACCCGCGCGCCTCTCCCCCCCAATGAGGAGGTCTCGCCGGCACAGATCGCCGGGCCTCCATCCCCGCTCGCGGTACCGGGCAAGCCCACCCCGACGCCCGGCATCGAGGATGGGCCCGACAAATCCACCGAGGGAGCTCAACTTGCCCTTGTCGAGGTCCACGAGCAGTTCGATTTCTGCGCGCAGCTCCTGGTGCAGGGCGCCTACGGCGACCACTACGACACCTGCCTATGCCAGGACACTCGCAAGGCCGCGCCCCTGCTCGGGCGCCGCAGCTTCTACGTGACCGCCAAGAAGAAGGAAGCCGGCGACGGACTCCTCGGGACGACGGCGAAGATACTGTCATCGACGATCGACGGCGGCGTAGCCAAGGTGACCGCCCGCTGGAAGAGCGGCGGCGCCGGCAAGGGCCGCGATTTGTCGCAAACCTGGAAGCTCGAAAACGGGCTCTGGTGCCAGGCCCGCTAGCGCCTCTATAGGCGGGACGCGCGACTTTCGTCTACAGACCGGCTAAGGAGGTCTTAAGAGCGGCGGCGTCACCGACGACGATCGTGACGAGCTTCTGGAGATCAAGGCGGGAGCGCACGGCGGCCAACACCGACGCGGGGGTGGCCTCGGCCAGGCGCGGCTCATACTGCGCGATGGTCTCGCGAGGATCGCGGCCGCTCTCGGCGACCGACGACATGTAGCCCGTGATGCGGTCTAGCGACGACAGTCGCATCAGGAACAGGCCGCGAAGGTGGCGGCGCGAGTTGTCGAGTACGGTCGGGGAGATCTCCTTCGAGCAGAGCTCGCGGACCTCGGAGAGCATCTCGACGAGAGCCGGACGCGCAACCTCGGTGCGGCAGTCGGCCGAGGCCGACCACACGATGCCGCGGCTGTACAGCTCGATCGACGAGTATGCTCCGTAGGTGTAGCCCCGGCGCGTGCGCAGGTTCTCAAACAACCGCGAGTTAGCGGTGCCGCCGAGGACGTGGTTGGCCAGGATGAGCGACATGTAATCGGGATCCTTCGGACCGGCGACGGCGGTCTGCGCGATGATGAGGCTCGCCTGCGCGGAGCCGGGCCGGTCCACGATGATCGT
>JBBTJN010000149.1:0-15661 GCA_038059415.1 Elusimicrobiota bacterium
AGTCGAAGAGCTTCTCGGCCTCGGCGGTGCGGCCGCGGGCGTGGAGGATCTCGGCCAACGACTTGCGCGCCAGAACGAGGCCCCGGTGCTCGCCTCCTCCCGAGAAAGCCCTCAGGGCGGCGCGGTAGCGGCGTTGCGCCGCAGGCAGTTCGCCGCGGCGTTGATGGATCTGGCCTAAGCCCCAGTCCACGAAGGCCAAGTCAACGCGATCATCGAGGACTGCGTACAGTTTATAGGACGCGCGGTAGTTATTTTTCGCCTCGGCGAGAAGGCCCATCTGGCGCAGGCAGTTGGCGAGACCGCAATGCGCGTAGGCGCGGCCGAACAAATCCGGCCCCTTGCGCAGGCGCTTGCCCGCTTCGACGTAGGCGCGGCGCGCCTCCGTCAACAGGCCCCGCACGCGGGCGATGCCGCCCAGGCCGAAGAGAGCGTAGGCCTCCCCCTGAGCGTCGCGGCCGCGGCGGAAGAAGGAGAGGGATTGCTTGAAATCCCGGTGCGAGCCCTTCAGATCTCCGGAAAAACGGCGCGAACCCGCGATGGCCCACAGGAGAAAACCGACGGCGGACCAGTCGCGACGGCGACGCGCGGCGGCGAGCATTGGGAGCAAGGCCTGCAATGCGGGGCGGTGACGGCTCTCGGCGCGCAGAACGAGCGCGTCTTCCAGCGCCAACATTTCCCGGTCGGCGCCGGGGACGCGGCGTGCGCGAGAAAGCGCGCGGCGGGCCTCGGGGACGGCGCCCAGGCTTCGCGCGCAGCGTGCGAGCCCGAGCCAGGCTTCGAACGCAAGGTCGCGATCCTCCCGGTCTAAGAGCTTCAAAGCGGCGCGGTACGCGGCGCCGGCGCGGACGAAGTAGCCCTGACCCCGAAAAGATTCCCCCAGTATGAGCTGGCGCTCGCCCTCAAGCGCCGCGGGCACGGAGGCCTTCAGGAGGGCGCGGGCGCGATCAGGGCGGCCGACGAAGCTCAGTTCACGGGCGACTTCGAGGCGCGTAAAGTGATCGAGCACGATGCGATTATAGCAATCCGCTTCTGCTCAAGGGGGCGGTCGTCTCCGAGGCGGATTTTCTTATTGAATTATTATCTCAATAAAGTTATACTAACGCCGTGACCCTCGATACGATACCTCTCGACGTGCCGGTGCGGGTCTTAGGCTACGCCGGACTCTCCTTGCACGATAAGGAACGCCTGGCCGGGCTCGGCCTGCGCCCCGGCGTGGCGGTGGTCAAAATCCTGAGGACCCCCCTTCGAGATCCAGTCGAATGCCTTGTGGGTTCGCAACTGCTCGCGATCGAAGCCCGCCTTCTGCCGCAGATTCGCGTGGAGGCCGCATGAACCGCGTCATCGCGCTTGCCGGCCGGCCGAACACGGGAAAGACGTCGCTTTTTAACGCGCTGACCGGCCTGCGCCAGCGTACCGCGAACTTCGCCGGCTGCACCGTGGAGAAGGCCTCCGGCACTATGCGCGCCTCCAGCGGAGAGATCGAGATCGTGGATCTTCCCGGAACCTTCAGCATGCTGCCGCAGACCGAGGACGAGCATGTCTCCTTCCGTTTCCTGTCGGAATGCGCCGGCTCCGGCGACGACCTCCTCGTGCTGTGCGTGGCCGAGGCGAGCAATCTCGAGAATGACCTCATCCTTCCCGCCGGACTCAAGGCCGCCGGGTACCCCGTGGCCTTGGCCGTCAACATGATCGACGAATCCCGCCTCAACGGGATCAAGCTCGACGCGGCCGAGTTGTCCGGACGGCTCATGATGCCCGTGGCACTCGTCTCCGCGCGCACCGGCGAGGGGCTTTTGAAACTCGACGCCCTGCTGGCCCATGGCGTCCTACGGGCAGATCTGTCCGACGCCATGGATTTTCGTTGCGCGACAAAAAAACGCCTGCATGAGCTTCAGGATGGAGCCGTCGAGCGGGCCTCGGCGGCCTCGTCGGCGTCGGTGACCTGGCCGCATCGAGCGGTCCTGCCCACCGTGGCTCGCTCCATTCGCATAGACCGCATGCTTCTGCATCCCGTCGCCGGCCCGGTCATCCTCGTCGCGACGATGTTCCTCCTGTTTCAGGCACTGTTCATCGGCGCGCGACCGATCATGGAGTTCCTATCCGGCGCGCTCGGCGCGCTTGCCAACTCCCTGCGCGCCCTGCTGCCCGGCGGCGCCCTGGCCAGCTTGCTGTGCGATGGAGCGATTCCCGGTATTTCGGCGGTCATCGTCTTCGTTCCCCAGATCGCGATCCTGTTCGCGATGATCGGCTCCCTCGAGCAGAGCGGCTATCTGCCGCGGGCCGGCGCCATGGTCGACCGGGCCCTGCGTCCGTTCGGCCTCGACGGCCGCGTATTCATCCCCTTCCTGTCGGGCTTCGCCTGCGCTATCCCGGGCGTGCTGGCCGCGCGCACTATTGCCAGCGAGAAGCGCCGCATCGTCACGATTCTTCTGACGCCGCTGATGACATGCTCGGCGCGCATCCCGGTCTACACCTTGCTCATCACCGCCTTCGTGCCCGCGACCTTCCGTCCCATGGGTTTTAACGGCCAAGGCGTCGTCATGGCGGGGATGTACGCGTTCGGCGTCGTGATGGCGCTGCTTCTGGCGCTTGTCCTGAAATTCACCTCGTTTAACGAGATCCATCCTTCTCCCGCGACCGTCCTGCCTCCCTACCGGGTGCCCAGCGCCCGCGAGCTCACGCGCTACGTCTGGGTGCGCTGCTGGCATTTCCTTTCCCGTGCGGGACAGGTCATCTTCATCGTGAGCCTCATCCTGTGGGCGCTCGCGGTCTTCCCCCGCGATGCGGCGCGCCTGGCGCCCATCGAGGCCGAGCTTGCGGCGGTGCGCGCCGGGTCCGCCCCGGATACCGGACTGGAACGCGCCGTGCTGGGGCGCCTGGCCGCCGCCCGCATCGAGGGCAGCGCGCTCGGCCGCGCGGGCCGCTTGATCGAACCCGCGTTTCGTCCCCTCGGCTGGGACTGGCGCGTGTCCGTCGCGTCCCTGTCGGCGCTTGCCGCGCGCGAGGTGTTCGTCGGCACGCTCGGCACGATCTACGCGCTCGGGGGAGAGTCCAACGCCTCGGAGGGCTTGATAGCGGCTTTGCGCGAAGCTCGCAACCCCGACGGCACGGAGCGCTACGGCCTCGCGACGGCCGTAAGCCTTCTGATCTTCTTCGCGATCGCACTGCAATGCATATCCACGATCGTCACCGTGCGCCGCGAGACCGGAAGCTGGGAAATCCCGGCGCTGCAGTTCGCGTTTCTGTTCGGCCTCGCCTACGCTTTGGCCTTCGCCGGATACCGGCTCACGCTCGCCTTCCTCGGCTGAGCGGGCTTACCCTCGCCGCTTGGCGAAGGCGGCCATGAATACGGTCAAGGTCTTCACGTCGTCCATTGAGATCGCGTTGTACATCGACACGCGCATGCCCCCCGCGCCGCGGTGACCTTTCAGCCCGGTCATCCCTTCCTTCTCCGCCTCCGCGCAGAAAAGGTCGTCGAGCTCGGGAGTTGGCGTGTGAAAGATCGCGTTCATCAGGGAGCGGCTCTCTTTTTGAGCCGGCGCGGTGTAGAAGCCGGCGAGCCGGTCGAGCTCACCGTAGAGCAGCTCCGCCTTGGCTTTGTTGCGCTTCTCCATCCCCGCAGCGCCGCCGTTTTCCTTGATCCATTTGAGCTGGAGGCCGACGAGATACACGGCGAAGGTGGGCGGCGTGTGATAGATGGAGCGCGCCTCGAGGTGTACGGAGTAGCTCAGGATGTCGGGCAGATCGGTCCGCGCCGTTTTGAGCCAGTCTCGGTTCACGGCGATCAGGGCGAGCCCCGCGGGCCCGAGATTCTTCTGCGCGCCCGCGTAGATCAGAGCAAAACGCGCCGCGTCCACGGGCCGCGACAAGATGTCCGAGCACATATCGGCGACGAGCGGGACGCCCTTGGCGTCGGGCGGGGTCTTCCACTGTGTGCCGAAAATCGTGTTGTTCGTCGTGATGTGCAGGTAGGAGGCCTTCGTATCGAGCAGGAGCTCGTCAGGTTCCGGAATGCGGGAATGCTTGCCGTCGGGCCCGGCCGTGTCGCAGGCCGCGCGCGCCATCCCCACGCGTCTTGCTTCCTCGAAAGCGAGCCGAGCCCAGTGTCCCGTCACGGCATAGTCGGCTGAGTGCCCGGCCCGCAGGAAGTTCATCGGCAGCATCGCGAACTGCAGGCTGGCGCCTCCCTGCACCATGATCGCGCTGTGGCTCTTCGGCAGGGCCATCAGCTCCGTGAACAGCGACAGGGTCTCGTCATGGACGCGGTCGTAGTGACGGCCGCGGTGGCTGTGCTCGAGCATCGAGAGCCCGGTGCCTTCAAAGTCGAGCAGCTCCCCCTGGGCGTGCTCGAGCACGGGTAGGGGCAGGGCGGCGGGACCGGCGTTGAAATTGAGCCTTCTCACGGCCGCGGTTCCTTGAGCAGGCGCGCGGCCGCCGCGGTCAGGATTTTGGTCGCGGACGGTCCGATCGAGTTTGTTTCTTCATAATGGCCGGGCAAACGGGGGAGCATGGTTTTCGAGGAACGGATCTTAAAGTCATAGCCGGGAACCAGGTAGCCCAATTCATCATTGGCAAGCCCGACGATCATCGGCACGGGAGCCTTGATCAGTTCGCGCAGGTACGGTCCCTTCGGTGCGTCCTGAAGAATTATCTCCGACGCATCCGGCGCGGCAACGGTGGAGCCGAATGAGTATCTGCCGTCGTAGCCGCCGATCGCGAGCTCCGGGAACACCTCGGCGGGCATGCCCAGAAGGCGCGCGGGCCCGATGTCGAGGACGGAGACCTCGGTTTCGATCCAGGGCCTGATATTTTCCGTCAGGCCGAAGAGAATATGCCTCAGGGAGAGCGCCCATGCGCGCGACACGGCCAACGGCCGACCGTGAGCGTCATGCAAAGCGTGGCCGGTCGTCAAAGCGTGCAGGAACATGAGATAACGGGAATTTTCGACGGGAACGAGGGTCTTCTCGACGCGATAGGACAGGCCGCGCCCCGCCGCCTCGGTCTTCATCGCGAGCGCGGCGTCCGCCACCGACGCGCCGATGCGCGCCGTCTCGTAGAAGCTGGAGGTTTGCGTGTCCGGCGTCATCAGACCGCCGATCACGCCGTTGAGGAACAGGCATTGCCCCCCGGTCTTCTCCTCGATCCGCGCGCAGAGAGGTCCCGGGTAGTCGGCGGTGATAAGCATGTTCTCATGCCCCATCACCTCCGGGTGGCAGGACCAGTTCACGATCGTGGCGACGGCCTTCCCATCGACGCCCTTGAGGCGCAGCACGCCGAGGTTGGGATCGATGATCTGGGGGGCGCGCGAATCACGGCACAGGCCGCGGGGGTTGAGCGTGCCGTGCGCGCCGGAGGCCGTCGCCGGACGCAGCTGTGTCTCCAGAAGAACAAGCGTTTGGGCTATCCGTTGCTCGATGCGGGTCATGTACCCCGGATTGATTCCGGATATCCCGACCATCGGGCCCCAAAGGCCGAGCGTGTCGGGGCCGGAATGCGTGTGGGTCGCGTGCACAAAAAGGCGCTTGTCGGCGTCGCCCTGCGCCCACGCGCGGCGCAGGGCGTGCGTCTGGTTGAGGTAGAACCCGAGCAAGTCGAGGCCCACGAGGGCGACCGTTTTCTTCCCCTCGCGCAGCAGGACGATTCTCGCGTACAGCGGGTCGTGCACGCCCGCCGGCCTGCGCCCCTTCGCGCCGAACCCCGCAAGCCACACCTTCTCCGTTTTAAGGTCGGGGGTGATATCGACCTTAGCGGCCGCCGCCTCGAGAGCGCGCGCGGGAAGCCCGAAGGACACCGCCAGCAACGCGGCAAGGAACGCGGGGCTCACGGCGCGGCCAGAACCTTGTCGATCTTTTTTAACAGGCGGATGGAGTCGAACGGCTTGATCAGATAGTCGTCGGCGCCCGCGCGAAACGCCTCCTCGACGTCGCCCATTCGGCCAAGGCCGGTGACCATGACGATCTTCATCTTCGCGGTCTTGGGGTCGGAGCGCAGGAGCTTGCATACGTCGAACCCCGACATGTGGGGAAGCATCACGTCGAGAAGGAGAAGGTCGAACGTTTCCATTCGCGCGCGCGTAACTCCTTGCGCGCCCTCGAGGCAGGTGACTGCCGTATGGCCTTTGGCGACGAGCAGGGCGGCCAGGTTGGCGGCGATGGCGGGCTCGTCTTCGATGATGAGAATGCGTAATGGGTTCATGCCTGGGCCTCCGCGGGCGCGCACGACAAAGTGATCGTTGTTTGCCCGCTATCCGTCGATTGGAAGAAGAGATCGCCGCCGATCAGGCGCGCGACCTCGCGGATAAAACCGAGGCCCAGACCGGTCGTTCCCAGCACCTGGTCACGGCGAAACCGCGCGGGGTAGTACAGGTCGAGGTTCTGCGCAAGCTCGTCCGGGCTCAAGCGCGCTCCCTGGTATGAAACAACGAACAGAACCGCGCCGGCTGCGCCCGGGGCCGAGGACACATCCAGCGTGATGGGCCCGCCAGTGCGGAACTTGCGGGCGTGAAAGAGGATGCTCGACAGACAGCGCACCGCGCGGTCCGCATCGGTCAGCACGCCAGGCAGGTCTGGGACCGTTGCGAGGTTAAACTCCACGCCGGTCTGCTCCATGCCGCGGCGGTTGGAAACGAGAGCCGCATCCAGGATATCGGCGACCGACGTTTCGACGCGCGTGACGCGCAAGTCGTCATGCTGCTCCATGTGCACGAAATCACGGACCTCGCCGACAAGGCCCATGAGGCGTCCCACTTGCTCTCGCGTCATCTCGATCCAGGGCGTGAGCGGGCCCGGGATCTCGCCAAATCCACCGCAGAGCAGGTTCAGCACGGTCATGTTGATCGCGGTAACGGGCGTGTTGATCTCGTGCAACGCAAAGGAGAACAGGCGCGTGAAGAGCGCCGCCTTGCGGCGGTACACGATCCAAACCGCGACGCCGCCGGTCAGGAGGCCCGCGAGAAAGGCTGCCGCGGGAGTCATGTCCTAAGCGCCGAACACGACGCGCGAGGTCGCTTTGTGGCGGCGCGCGAGCGCAACGTACATGCGCTCGCTCTCCGCGAGTATGCGAAGCTCCGCGGGCTTAAGCTTGCGCACGACCTTCCCGGGAGAGCCGAGCACGAGCACGCCGGAGGGAATTCCCGCGCCGGACGGGATCAACGCGCCCGCGCCGATCAAGGTTCGCGCGCCGATCGTCGCCTCCATGATGATGGCGCCCATTCCGACGAGCACATGGTCGCCGATGCGGCAGCCGTGCAGAACGGCGCGATGACCGACCGTCACGCCCTTGCCGACGATCGTCGGCGAGCCTTTGCGAGTGTGGATGATGGTCAAATCCTGGATATTGGTGCGGGCGCCGATTCTGATCTTAGCGATGTCTCCGCGCAGGACGCAGCCGGGGAACACGGAGGCGTCTTCGGCAATGGAGACATTGCCGATGACTTCGGCGCAATCGTGCACGAAGGCGTTGGGGTGTATGCGGGGGGCGCGATTATTGAATGTTCTTATCATTGTGTACAATGGTAATCTAGCACTCCGTAGCCTACCTTTCAATGTCAAAGCGATCGCCTCCCCCTTGCGGCTTCCTGGTGCTTGGAAGCGGCATAGCCGGCCTTCTGAGCGCGCACAAATTGGCCCGATTGGGCCGCGTGACCCTCGTCACTAAAAAAGAAGCCGCGGAGTCCAACACCAACTATGCCCAGGGCGGCATCGCGGCCGTCATGAGCGAACTCGACACTTTCGAGGCTCACGTACGCGACACCTTGATCGCCGGCGCGGGCCTCTGCGATGAGAAGGTCGTGCGGTTGTGCGTCGCCGGGGCGCCCGAACGGGTGCGCGAGCTCCAGGAAATGGGCGTGCGCTTCTCCGAGCGCGAGTCCGTCATCGACCTCGGCCTCGAGGCCGGCCACAGCCATCGCCGCATCCTGCATGCGGGCGACATCACCGGTCGGGAGATCGAGCGCGCGCTCGTGGCCTCGGTGCGCCGCGACAAGAATATCACTTTGATCGAGAATGCTTTGGCGGTGGACCTTCTCATGGACAAGAGAGGTGCCTGCCGCGGGGCGTACGTGATGGACCGCGCTAGCGGCAGGATCGAACCGACCGCGGCCGTAGCGACGGTGTTGGCGACCGGCGGCGCGGGCAAGGTTTATCTCTACACGTCCAACCCCGACATCGCCACCGGCGACGGGATGGCGATGGCATGGCGCGCGGGCGCGGTCATGGCGAACATGGAATTCGTGCAGTTTCACCCGACCTGCCTGTACCATCCGCAAGCAAAAAACTTTTTACTATCGGAGGCTCTCCGGGGCGAGGGCGGCCGGCTTATTCTCAAAGACGGCACGCGCTTTATGGCAAGATATGACCGTCGCAAGGAACTGGCGCCGCGTGATATCGTTGCGCGCGCCATCGATGCCGAACTCAAGCGCACCGGCGATGAGTGCGTCTATCTCGATATGACGCATCACCCGCGCGCCTTCTTGAAGTCCCGATTTCCCAATATCTACGCCAAGGTCAAATCCTTCGGCATCGACATGGCCGAAACCCCGATTCCCTCCGTGCCCGCCGCGCATTTCTTCTGCGGCGGCGTGCATACCGACACCTGGGGGCGCACTTCCGTGCCGCGCCTGTTCGCCGTCGGTGAGACGGCGCACACCGGCCTCCATGGCGCCAACCGCCTGGCATCGAATTCCCTGCTCGAGGGCTGCGTCTTCGCGCACCGCCTGGCCGAGCATCTCTCCTCGTCACACGCCTTGGGCCGCACGACGCCTTTTTCGGCCAAGCCCTGGAACCCGGGGCGGGCGGTCACTTCCGACGAGGCCGTCGTTATTTCCCAGAACTGGGAGGAGATCCGGCGGCTGATGTGGAACTACGTCGGCATCGTGCGCACGAACAAGCGCCTGGATCGCGCCTGGGCCCGCCTGGATCTGCTGCGTCGCGAGATCTCCGGCTACTACTGGGACTTCCTCCCCACTCCCGATGTCGTCGAGCTGCGCAATATCGCCGACGTCGCGACGATGGTCATCGAGTCGGCTATGCGGCGCAAGGAATCACGCGGCCTGCATTACACGCTCGACTTCCCCAAGCCGAAGCCGTCCCGGCGCCGCGACACGTTCATCAAGCGGACGCCGGGCCGGCGCTGATTACAGCGGAGTCCGCAAGCGGCATTCCGAACACGATTTCCGCGGCCATTCGATTGTGCATCCGGCACAAGAGGCGCACGTTTCGCGGGCTCTCGGAGCGGCCGCCCTTCGCGAAGGGGCGCACATGATCGAACTCCAGGCCTTCCTTCGATCCGCAGATGTTCCCCTCTTCGAAGCGGAAAACGCATCGCCCGTCATCCCGTTGCCAAACCGCGCGTTTGACGCTCGCGGGGATGTAACGGCCCGCCTTCCATGTCCGCAGAAACCTCGGCTCCAGCGGTTGCATTTCGTCCGGAGTCTCGCTGATGCGCCGGGGTTCGCCGGATTTTAGGGCGAATTTCCGTTGAGGATCCTTGCGTTCGAGCAGGAATTCCAGGGCGTCCCTCAGGATGTCCTCGATTTTCCCGTCCGGATATTTATGACTCAGAACCTGCTTCGCCCGGTCGAGGAGCTGAAGTACGGCGACGGCGGCATCGAAGCCGATTCTCACCCGATTAAGCGAGATCGGGATGACCGCTTGCCATTCCCGCGCCCCGGTCGATTCCAGAACCGCGGGCGCCGCCCCTGTCGATTTCATTCCGGCCTCAGGCGCTATTTGATAAGGCTCGATGAAATCCGGGCGACCGGGATGAGGCGCGATGCCCGCCACGAGGGTCTCCAGGTCCCGGCGAGACTTCCCCTTTGCCGCCTTAAGCAGGCGCTCCTGATTTTCATCCGTCAGCACCGGAGAGAGGACGAGTATCGCCGTCAGAGTCAGGTCTCCGCAGGCCACAAGGGAGCATGCCGCGGGATAGTGCATGATCACCTTTCCGGCCGTGATCATTCGATAGGCCGTGTTTTCATCATAGCCAAGTGATTTGACGCAGTAGGCGAACAGCGAAGGATACCCCTCGTCGCGACAGAGCCTTCGCAGGTCGTATTGCGCGAGATGGATGAGCAGTCCCGCGAGATTTCGCTTCTCCCGGTCGACTAGAAATTTCAATTCGGCGATCAGGTCCACGTCTTTCATCCGGCGGCACCGTTGCGCCATCTCGGCATGCCCGTCGCTCGGCGTTTCCATGTTCTTCCCCCATCGAACTCGAGCCGGCGCGGTCTGTCGTCGGGTTTTCGTCGCCGGGCTCCTGCTACCAGACGATTGACGCCCCGCGAAAGTTGCCTTCCGTACGCCTGTTCGATGCGCGCGGAATGCTATACTGCCGCCCATGGACGTTATTCGTGTCGTCGGCGCGCGCCAGCATAACCTCAAGAACGTCAGCCTCGATATCCCCCGCGGCAAGATCGTGGTGGTGACGGGGCTCTCCGGTTCGGGGAAGTCGTCTCTCGCTTTTGACACGCTCTACGCGGAGGGCCAACGCCGCTACGTCGAGTCTCTGTCCGCCTACGCGCGCCAGTTCCTCGAGTTGATGGACAAGCCGGATGTGGATCATATCGAGGGCCTTTCCCCCGCCATCGCCATCGAGCAGCGCAACCCGTCGCACAACCCGCGCTCGACCGTTGCGACCGTCACCGAGATTTACGATTATCTGCGCCTGCTGTACGCGCGCGTGGGCCAGCCGCACTGCCCGAATTGCGCCAGTCCCATCAAGAAGCAGTCGGCCCAGGCCATCGTGAGCGAAGTGATCCGCACCCGCGCCGGCCAGTCGGTGTCGATCTTCGCCCCGCTCGTCTCGGCCCGCCCCGGAACTTACGAGGACTTGTACAAACGCCTGCTGAGATCCGGCTTCGTCACGGCCCGAACGAACGGGATCATTCACGAGCTCTCTTCTCCCGCGAAGCTCGATCGCTATAAAAAGCAAACGATCGAGCTGTTCGTAGACAAGCTGAAAGTGTCGGCCGCCGACAAACAGCGCCTCTACGACTCCATTGAAATAGCGCTGAAAGAATCACGGGGACTTGTGCGCGTCGAGCCGTCGAGCGACCCGTCCGCCGGCTCGCTGCATTCCGAGCATCATGCTTGCCCGAAATGCGGCCTGTCGCTGCCGGAAATCGAACCGCGTTTTTTTTCCTTCAATTCTCCCTACGGCGCCTGCGCCACCTGCGACGGCCTCGGCGTGAAGACCGACGTAGCTATAGATCGGATTGTTCCAGATCCAAGCCTTTCTATCGAAGAAGGCGCCATCCTCGCCTGGTCGGACCCAGTCACGACTCGGACCAACCGCTGGAAGAAGTCCTGGTCCGGCTATTACACGGAGATTCTCGAGCAGATATGCGAGCAGTTCTCGATCCCCTTGGATAAGCCCTGGAGCAAGCTCAGCGACAAGCAGAAGGAGATCCTCCTTCACGGCGGCGGCACCTACACCCCCTCCTGGGCCAAAAACCCGCAGGATTTCGAAGGCGTCGTTGAAAATCTGGAGCGCCGCCTCAAAGAAACCGAGTCGGACTTCGTCAAAGGCTCCATCGCCGAGCGCTTCATGGGCCGTGCGCTGTGCCCGTCGTGCAAGGGCGCGCGCCTGAAGCCCGAGGCCCTGGCCGTCAAGATCGGCGGCCTCGGCATAAATAAAATCGTCGAGATGTCCGTGGAAAATGCCCGCCGTTTCTTTCATGACCTGACGCTCAACGACACCGAAAGAATGATCGCTCGGCAGGTTCTAAAAGAAATCGTATCCCGCATCGACTTCCTCTCCGCGGTCGGTCTCGATTATCTGACGCTCGACCGAGCTTGCGAGACGCTCGCCGGCGGCGAGGCCCAGCGCATCCATCTCGCGACTCAGATTGGATCGGGACTGACCGGAGTCATGTACGTGCTCGATGAGCCCTCGATCGGTCTGCATCCCCGAGACAACGCGCGTTTGCTGGCCACTTTGCGGCGGCTGCGAGACCTCGGAAACACATTAATCGTCGTAGAACATGACGAAGAAACCATCCGCTGCGCCGACTGGATCGTGGACCTGGGCCCCGGCGCCGGCGTGCATGGCGGCAAGATCGTGGCCGAGGGCAAGATCGGCGACATATTAAAGGCCAAGGAATCGCTCACCGCCGCCTATCTGCGCGGCGAAGGCCAGCGCCCGCCGTTGTCGACGGGCCGCCCCCCAAAAGGATGGCTGAAAGTCCGCGGCGCGCGCCAATTCAACCTCAAAGACGTCGATGTCGACGTTCCGCTCGGAGTGATGGTCTGCGTCACCGGAGTGTCGGGCTCGGGGAAATCCACCTTGGTGCACGAAGTCATCTACAAGTCCCTGGCGAAGGCCTTGAACGGGGCCAAAGATGAGCCCGGCAAAGTGAAGAGCGTCTCCGGCGTCGAAAATCTGGATAAAATAATTCTTGTCGACCAGACGCCGATCGGCCGCACCCCGCGCTCGAACCCGGCGACCTACACCGGCCTATGGGGACCCGTTCGCGACCTGTTCGCTATGCTGCCGACCTCGAAGGCCCGCGGATACAAGCCCGGGCGCTTCTCTTTTAACGTAAAAGGCGGGCGTTGTGAAAACTGCCAGGGAGACGGCATGCTTCAGATATCGATGCAGTTCCTGCCCGACGTCTATGTCCAATGCGACGAATGCAAGGGCCACCGTTTCAACGAAGAGACATTGTCCGTTCGCTATAAAGGCAAAAGCATCGCCGAGGTCCTCGCGCTGACCGTGTCGCAGGCGCGCGAGTTCCTCGGGGCCTATACCAAGATGACGCGCGTTCTCAAGACGCTCGAGGACGTCGGCCTCGGTTACGTCGGGCTCGGACAGTCCGCCACGACCCTCTCTGGCGGAGAGGCTCAACGCGTGAAACTCGCCGCCGAACTTTCGCGCCGCGGCACGGGCCGCACGCTCTACGTGCTCGACGAGCCCACGACCGGCCTGCATTTCGCCGACGTCGCCAAGCTTCTCGAGGTCCTGCACCGCCTGACCGACCAGGGGAACACCGTGCTCGTCATCGAGCACAACACGGACGTGATGCGCTCCTCGGACTGGATACTCGACCTCGGCCCCGAGGGCGGAGATAAGGGCGGCAATCTCGTCGCGGCCGGCCGGCCGCAGGACATCGTGAAGGTCAAGGCTTCCCATACCGGCCGATATCTCGACTTGCCCGCGAGCGTCGCGGCTTAATTCCCGGCGAGCCTGCGACGCTTGTGGATCGGATCGGCGAGCCAGACCCGCCACTTCCGATCCAAATCGGAAATCTTCTTATGGCGGTAGGCCAGCCAAAGCGCGTGCGCGAGCGGCTTGCCGTCGCGCAGGGCCGCGCACAGGCTCTTGAATTGGAGGCGGCTATGCTTGCGCAGCAGGTAATGAGTCACCGAGTAGGCCTGGATATACCATTGCTCGACCGCCGTCGGGTCGGCGTGCGCGTCCTTCGTCGGCGTCGCCGCGAAGAAGGTCTCGAGGTCGGGGAATCTTCCGGGGTCGATCAAGGTCATCTGCCGGTACCAGACCGAGGTCTCCGGCCTTTCCGGCGACTCGGCCTCCTCGAGCATGGCCAGGCCCTCGTTGAGCCAGGACGGAGCCTCGCGGTGAGCCTCCTTCCAGTAGCTGTCGAAGAGCAGATGTGTGATTTCGTGGGCCATGACCGCGATCATCTTGCGCGAGTCCTTCATCTCCGGCATGGCCACCGCCTTGCGGTCGTAGATGGCCAGGCCGTTCGACCATTGCGGCGGCGAGAACTCTCCGGCCAGGAAGGTCTCACGGCCCGAATAGACGAAGAGGTTGATCCTTTCCTTTGACATCCAGGGCGAAAGCATGCCGAGATCCATGCGCAGCCGAAAATGGATACGCTCCGCCCCCAGAATGAAGCCGGCGGGGAGCCAGGAGGTCTGATGGTGGATCACGAAATGCGGGGTCAAGGATTGCCGCCAGTCCCAGCCTTGATGGCCCTCGCGGGCGCCGGCGGTGGAAATGAGCGCTAAAACGGCTGCGAGCAAGCCCGTCACGTCTCAATTCTAACAGATGAAGCCATTGCCCGCCAGGCGGGATTTTGGTAGAATCACTCGGCAAACCGGGCCATTAAAAGCCTGGTGCCGAAAGCGAACGGAGAGATATGGCCCTCATGCGAACGCTGTTCCTAAACCCCCCCTCTTTTGAAGGATTCGACGGTGGCGCGGGCGCTCGGTACCAGGCGCGGCGCGAGATCAGGTCTTTCTGGTACCCGACCTGGCTGGCCCAGCCGGCGGCCCTCATCCCCTCCGCCAAGCTCATCGACGCCCCGGCCGACGACCTGGCCCTCGACGAGGTTCTGAGCCGCGCGCGCGGCTTCGAGCTGTGCGTCATACACACCTCGACGCCCTCCTTCGATAACGATGCCAAGGTCGCCAGCGCCCTCAAGAAGCAGAACCCCGACATGCGTATCGGCTTCGTCGGCGCCCACGTGGCCGTCCTGCCAGAGGAGTCTCTCAAAAACGCGCCCGTTCTCGACTTCGTAGGCCGCGAGGAGTTCGATTTCACAATTAAGGAAGTCGCTGAGGGCCGCCCGTTCGACCAGATCTCTGGCCTGTCTTACCGAAAGGATGGCGAAATCATCCACAACCCCGACCGCATGCTCATCGACGACATGGACGCCCTGCCGTCCGTGCTCGATGTGTACAAGCGCGACCTCGTAGCGGCGAACTACTACATCGGCTACCTGAAGCACCCCTATCTGTCGCTGTATACCGGCCGCGGCTGCCCCGCGCGCTGCTCGTTTTGCCTGTGGCCGCAGACCGTCGGTGGCCATGTGTACCGCACCAAGTCCGCGAAGGCCGTCATCGCCGAGATGTCCCGGGCCAAGGAGATGTTCCCCGAGGTGAAGGAGTTCTTCTTCGACGACGACACGTTTACCGCCGATTTGACGCGGGCCGCGGAGATCGCCAGAGGGCTCGGCAAACTGGGAATCATGTGGTCGTGCAACAGCCGGGCCAATGTTCCCCTCGAATATTTAAAAATCTTCAAGAGCAACGGCTTAAGGCTTTTGCTCGTCGGCTACGAGTCCGGCAACCAGCAGATTCTCAACAACATCAAGAAAGGCGTGCGTGTCGACATCGCCCAGGAATTCACCAGGAACTGCCGCAAGCTCGGCATCATCATCCACGGCACGTTTATACTGGGCCTTCCCGGAGAAACCAGGGAAACGATCGAGCAGTCGATCAAATACGCCTGCGCCCTGAACGTGGACACCATCCAGGTCTCGTTGGCTGCGGCCTACCCCGGCACCGAGCTCTACCGCCAGGCGATGGCCAACAAGTGGTACGACGAGAAGATCTTGGTGCGCAACGACGGCACGCAGGCGAGCGCCATCTCCTACCCCCACCTCGACGCTTCGGCGATGGAGGCGGGCGTCAAGCGCTTCTACTCGAAGTTCTACGCGCGCCCGACGCCCATAGCGCGCATGCTCCTCAACATGGCGAAGGACCCCCTCGAGCGCCGGCGCCGCTTGCGCGAGGGGCGAGAGTTCCTCGACTACCTCCGCGGCCGCCAGAAGCCGGCCGTCTCCCGCCTCGCCCCGGGCGAGACCAAGCACGAGGAACCGGCGGCGGTTTAAGTCCTCGTCATGGAGTGGGGCATCTTCGGACTGATCATGCTCACCGCCGCCGTGGCGGGCCGGGCCGCGTTTTCAGCCTTCGCGCTT
>JBBTJN010000150.1:0-4028 GCA_038059415.1 Elusimicrobiota bacterium
GAGACGCCGCTGGAGATCAGGATGGGCTTGCCGAAGCGCGCCGTGTGGCGCAGCAGCGGCAGGTTCGTCAGGTCGTCGGAGCCGAACTTGAAGGCCTGGGCGCCGCCGATGCGGTTGAGCAGGGCCACGTCGTTGATGTGGCTTGGCGTAGAGAACGTGACGACGCCCTTGCTGCGCGTGTAGCGTAGGAGCTCAGCCTGGAAATCGTCGGTGAGGCGGTCCTCGCTAGAGAGCAGCTCCGCGTGCTGATCGACGTCGCCGCGGCCATCTTGGAGCACGGCGCCTTGCATCGCGACCGTGTCGGCGTGAAAGGTCTGGAACTTGACCGCGTCCGCGCCGGTGGCGACGCCGGCGTCTATGAGCTTCTTCGCCTCGGCCAGGTCCTTGAAGTTGACTCCGAGCTCTAGGATAATGAAAAGGGGCTGACCTTCGCCGATGAGGCGGTCGCCGATTTTGACGACTTTCATGGGGCGGTCTCCACTGGTTTAGCCTTCGGCCCGATTTTCTGCGAACGGGCCTTGTACTGCTCGATCGGGATCACGCGGTCGCCGATCTTGACGTGGCTCGTCACCTCGGTCTGCCGCGGATAGGTGCAGGCCGAGCACGGCTTGATCGACGTGCCCTTATGCTCGAGATGGAGCCGGCGGACCTCGGCGAGCTTCTTCCCGTGCCAGACGTCGCGCAGCGAGTCCTTCGTCGCGTCGCCGAGCGTCATCTCCTCCATCTCGTCGGACTGGCAGAGCAGGATCGTGCCGTCGGCGCCGACGCTCATGCGCTGCCAGAGATAGGCGCACGTGAAATTGGGGATGTACGGGATGTCGCTGTCCTCGCGCAGGAAGTCGATCAGGGGGTTGGATGCCACCTCATCGACGTAAGGCGCGAAGAGGCCGAAGAAGTGGGCGGGGTCCTTCTCGATGGCCGGCCAGATGCTCTGGATCTTGAGCACGGGCTTGAGGCTGCCGCGCCGCTTCTTGATCTCGGAGAAGGCCTTCACCTTCGCGTAGAAGTCGTTCCACTTGGCGGGGTGGCGTATCTTGTCGTAGGTCTCGCCCCAGCCGTCGCAGGAGATCGTCAGCCAGTCGAGGCCGAGGTCGACCATCTCCTCGAACATGGGCTCGGCGAGCTTCAGCGCGTTGGTCAGGCTCGAGACCTCGGGGATGCCGGCCTTCTTCGCGTAGCGCAGCATCGCCATGAACTTGGGATGCGCCAGCGGCTCGCCGCGCAGCGACATGCGGATCGAATAGAGATTGTTGCGCACGCCCTCGTCGACGAGCTTCTTGAAGAGGTCGAAGCTCATCATCGTGCGGTTGACGCGCTCCTTGAAGAGGTCGGTCGTCGTGTAGCACATCGGGCAGCGCATGTTGCACAGTGACGAGAGTTCCAGGTCGACGTGCAGGGGGAAGTCGGGGATGATATTGTGCTTCGGGTAGTAGTGCCAGCGGAAGCGGTTCCAGGCGTATTTGAGCAGGTGGCCCTGGCCGCGGCCGTAATGGAACCGGGCCTTGTCCTTGAAGCTCGTCAGAGAGATCTGGTCCTGCTCGATCTTCTGTCCTTGATCCTCGGCGGCGCTCATGTGGCGGCTTTGGGACGGGCGGCGTCGACGAGATCAGCCAGGCGCAAAGTGTGCTCGATGATGGGCTCGGGCTCCCAGTAATACTCGAGCTTCACGTAGTGAGGCTTCGACCGGCTCAGCGCGAACTCGACGAGCTTGTAGTCCTGATCGGTGGGCAGGCCGTGCGTGTCCTCTCCGCCGTTGGCATGGGAGACGTGGAGTTCCAGGATGCGTTCGCCGTCGATCTGGCGGATGAACTCGAATGGGTCCATCTTGGTATTGTGGCAGGTCACGTTGAGGTGGCCGATGTCGAGGGTGATGCCGACGTCCCAGGCCTTAAGGGCCTTGTTGATGAAGTCGGGGGTGCATACGTGGTCGTAGGCGCCGCCGGGATGGTAGTCGAGGTTCTCGAGGGCGATGAGCCCCTTGTAGTTCGAGCGCAGGGTCTTCATGCGCGCCGTGCCGTCGGCGATGATCTCGTCGGGCTTCAGGACGGGGCCGTCGGGCATGTAGCACTCTTCCATGCGCACTTTACGGCAGGACGGGCCCAGGTCGAGCGAAATGAGCTTGACGTCATGCCGACGAAGGCTCTCGAAGAAATCCGGCGCGCAGAGGCGCTCGAATGTGTCATCGATGAAGCCGTCGAGGTGCGCGGTGAGTTCGTGCTCCTTTGGCAGGCCGGGCGCCTTGGTCATGGAGTTGACGGTCAGCGCTCCGATCCGGCCGCGGACGCGCGGGTAGACTTCGGTAAAGCATTGGGATACAGCGAGGGCGATTTTTGTCACGGGGAACCGTTATTGTACCAGAAAACGTCTGTTCATTACGTGAACGCCTTGTCGAGCCGCGGGAAGGAGGGATCGCGCAGGATCGAGCGGGCGCGTTCGGTCCCCTCGTTGAACAGAAGATCGAAGGCCGTCAGGCACGGTTCGAACGGCTGGCTTCGCTGCTTGTAGATCGGATGCCGGAAGTCCTGATAGGCGATGCGGATGCCGGCGGCGGTGAAAATCGACTCGTCGAGATAGTCGCGGCCGGAGATTCCCGAGAGGTAGGTCTTGGCGCCGGTCGCCTGGCAGAGGTTGAGCAGCTTCTCGCTGGACTTCCCCGTGCACTTGATGTTCGAGGAGAGTGCGACGCGCGCCCCCACGCCGAAGGCGGCGAACAGGTGGCGGATCACCTCGAGGTTGAAGTCGAGGAGGCGGTCCCAGGGCCGGGCGTAGAGCTGCTTCAGGAAGGGCAACTGCTCTCCCAAGTACGCGGCCGAGGCGTAGCTCTGCGTCCACGACGCCAGCTGCTTGTCGCGCCATCGCGGATTGACGCTGTTGGCGATCACTATCTCACCGAGCGTCTGGCTTGAGCGGCCCGTATTGCGCGTGGGAACGGTGAGCCAGTACGGACCGTTGGCACCGGGTAGGCGGTTGCGGTTCTGGAAATAATTCTTCTCGAATTGAACGTCGTCGAGCAGGATGAAGACGTCGCTGTCGAGGGCTTTCGCGATGAAGCCCAGCCATGGGAAGCACTCGGGCTGGTGAATTCCGATGACCGGATGATCCATGAGGCGGGGCCGGCTAGCGCCCGTCCCGCAGCGGCGCCATGGCGGTCTCGGTCGGGGTGGTCGGCCTGGGAGTGCCGTCGGCTACGGTCAGGCGCAGAGAGACTGGCGACACCGAGGGGCGCGGTGCCCCGGTCATCCGGCGGCGAAGCCAGGCGCCCACGTCCTTGAGGAAGTCTGAGAACTTTAGGTGGCGGAACTCATCCTGGAGCAGCCAGAAGGCCAGAATGAACTTGTGCAGAGGGTAGGCGTAGGCGACGATGGCGTCGTAGGCCAGGTCGCGCTGGAGATTGAAATAGCCGCCCTTGCTGTAGTCGTTGATGACCTTCAGCCGCGCCGTTTCGTGGAAGTCCTCCGCCGTCCGGCCCCGGTCCTTGAAAACCTTCTTCTTCAGCGCGCTCCAGGCGAACGAGAGGAGGCTCGGCGCCTGCATCCGGTGGTGCTTCCGGTAGTGCTTCATCACCTCGAGGACGATCTCCCGGCGCCAGGAGCGGACCGTGAGGTAGTCGTAGTCCGTGAAGTTGAGCATCTTTGTGTCGTCGGCGGCGTCGACGTCCGAGATGGCGATGAGGTAGGCCTCCTCGTCGGCCAGGCTCTTGCCGATGAGGCCCTTCTGCCGGGCGTATTCGTAAACGGGGGTCCCGGGAAGCGCCTGGATGTAGTTGAGGCTCATGCGCGAGCGCGGCGACTCCGGCAGGTCCTGCGTGACGGTCTTAAGGAAATCGATGGTCTCCCGGATCGTCTTCGGCGACTCGCCCGGCATGCCGAGGACCATCTGGAAGATGGTGAAGATGCCCGCTTCTTGCGTCCATTTGGCCGCGTTGAGGTTGTCCTGGAGCGTGGCCTTCTTCTCCATGATCTCGAGGATGGCTGGGCTGCCGGTCTCCATGCCGTAGTAGACGGCGACGCAGCCCGCGTCCTTCATGG